>JAKQCW010000145.1 GCA_029558955.1 Chloroflexota bacterium | reverse complement strand
CCTCGACTCCTGACCGGGGGATCCCCACCGCTTGGGCCGGTCTCCGACCGTGCGCCGGACCCGGCTGAAGCCTCGACTCCTAACGACAGCCTCGACTCCTGACCGGGGGATCCCCACCGCTTGGGCCGGTCTCCGACCGTGCGCCGGACCCGGCTGAAGCCTCGACTCCTAACGACAGCCTCGACTCCTAACGACAGACTCGACTCCTGACCGGGGGCTCCTCGCTGCTTGGGCCGGTCTCTGACCGTGCCCAATCTCGCGAAACGCGCAATCTTGCCCCTGACAGACGCTCCCACAGACGCTCCGCCAGACGCCGCGCTGCCGCCAGTCTGTTATACTGCGCACTGCCTGTGACTTCCCAAGCCCTGATTGGAAAGCCACGCACAGATATCGTCTGCCCACCTTATGGGCGCGTCAGCGGCGGCGGCGCAAGCGCCTGATTGTTGAGATACGAACTATGGCTGGCTCATGGAACCATTCGAGTCGCACTCGTTCATTGTGAAGGTCTGGCTCGAGGAAGCGTTGGAGGATGGCGCCGAAGCTGCTTGGCGTGGCCATATCACCCATGTACCCAGCCAGGAGCGCCGTTACTTGCAGACGCTGGACGACGCAGTCGATTTCGTTGCACCCTACCTGGAGCGCCTCGGCGTCAAGCCGCATTCCTATCGCCGCGGCCGGCTGAAGCGGCCGCGCACCAAACCGGACTGACCGAGACTATGGCTGACCACAGAGCATTTGCCGCTGTCAGTGAGGCGGTGATCGCGTTGCTGCGCAGCAACTATCAGCCGGAGGACTTCAACAACGAGTTGGAGTTCCGGGTCTTCATGGCGCGCGATTTTGGCTCTCCCTCCTTGCAGAACGGCGTCAGCCTCTTCCTCTACCGCGTGCTGCCCAACGCCACCTACCGATCGCCGGCCGGCCGGCTGGATGAAAGCGGTCGCCGCTTCCGCAACCAACTGGCGGTGGACATGCACTTCATCCTGACGGCCTGGGGCGGCAGCGCCTCCCTGCAACACACCATCGCCGGCTGGATGCTGCGGGTCCTGGAGGATTCGCCGCTGCTGCCGGCCGGCCTGCTGAACAGCGTCCTGCCCGATGTCTTCCAGCCTGACGAGGCGGTGGAGGTGACGCTGGCCGACCTGAGCACCGAGGACCTGCTGCACGTCTGGGAGACCTTGGTGCAGAACACCTACCAGCTCTCGGTGCCCTACGTGGCCCGCAACATCCGCATCGAGTCCCGGCTGCTGCAAGGCGCCGGCGAGCCGGTGCAGCAACGCACCTTCGAATACGCCAAGGTCTAGCCATGCCAGCCGTCATCGAACGCCAGACCATCTTCACCCCGCTGGGCATCCGCTTTTGGGACCCGGCCACCGATAGCCAGGTGGCGCACGGTCTGCGGGTGCGCGCCTGGCCCGACGGCGCGACGGCGCCGGTGCGCACGGCCTTCCGCAGCGCCTCGGGCGTCTACGCCTTTCAGGGCCTGCCCGGCCTGCGCGAGGTCGAGTATCCGGCGGCCAGCGGCGGCGGCCAGGCCTCGCCCCCCGCGCTGGAGCGCTTCGTGGTGGCGGTGGAGGATGAGCAGCGCCGCTTCTTGCCGGTCACGCTGCGGGTCGATGCGCCGTTTGTCGGGATCTATCCCACCGGATTGGGCGGCGGAGGCTCGTCGCTGCCGGGGTTCTATCTCTTTTCAGCGCCGTGGCGGGCGGCGTCGTCGCTGGCGGTGGTGCGCGCTGACCTGGTGCGCGCGTCCACCGGCCAGCCGGCCGCGCACGCGGTGCTGGAGCTGGATGTGGGGGAGGGCGGCGTCTGGCATGGCATCGCCGACCAGCGCGGCAGCGTGGCGGTCTTCTTCCCGATCCCACCCTTTCAGGCCACGCTGGGCAGCTCGCCCCCCGGCCCGCAGGCGCCGCCCCAGGCGCAGCAGTGGCCGGTGACCGCCCGCCTGCTCTTTCAACCGGCGCATCTGGAGACGCCAGCCGGCGCGCAGCAGCCTGATCTGCGCACCATCCTGACCCAGGCCGCGGGCGTGCTGTGGCCGACGGCCGGCGGCGCACCGGCCAGCCAACTGTCCGCCGCCCTCAGCTTCGGCCAGGCCCTGATTCTGCGCACCGCCAGCCTGCCCGCAACGCAGCTCCTGGTCGATGCCACCTGACGCACGACACCTGACACCCGATCCGTATCAAGTGTCACGTGAACTCCGCGATCCAACCTTTGCCTGTCTACCTGTCTAGCACCACCCTTAGGAGGTCGAACGATGCCAGAATATCTTGCCCCAGGCGTATATGTCGAAGAGGTCAGCTTTCGCGCCAAGACCATCGAGGGGGTCAGCACCAGCACGGCTGGCTTCGTTGGTCCGGCGCGCTATGGACCGACCAGCGGGGAACCTGAGCTGCTGACCAGCTTCGCCGATTTCGAGCGGGTCTACGGCGGCCTGGATCCCCTGGACTACGGGCCGAACTACCTGGCCCACGGCGTGCGCGCTTTCTTCGAGGAGGGCGGCCGGCGGCTGTATGTGGCGCGGATCGAGGCGGGCGATGGCGGCTTCGCCACGGCCAACAACCAGGGCATCGCCTCGCCGCCGCCAGACCGCATCGACATCAACGCTCGCTTCCGCGGCCGCGCCGGCAACATGCGGGTCACTTTTCTGCCCCGCCTGAGCGACAACCTGTTGATCAATGATCCGGTGACCAACCAGCGCACCGTGCGGCGCGTCCAGCCGTTCGATACGGTGGTGGTCGTCGGCGCCGGCAGTCCTCCCTCGGTCACGCTCTATGACGTGGTGCGCAGCGGCGACGACCTGGCCTTGCAGCAGCCGGGCAGCGCGGTGGAGCCGTTCAGCAGCTTCGACCCGGCCAGCCAGGAGGTGCGCCTGCTGACGGTGGACGTGGCCATTGAACGCCCCATCACCCGGCCCAAGCGGCCGCGCGAGCGCTACACCCTGCCGGAGGTGCTGGAGGGCTTCAGCTTTCACCCGAACCACGGCAACGCGCTGACCACTTACTTCGACACCGCCCCCACCTCGCGGCGGCTGGCGCTGGTGGTTCCTTTCGCCATCGAGCCGGCCGTGGGCACGCTGGACACCGGCGCGGAGATGGCGCTGGCCCTGCTGGGCGACGACGTGATCGATGCGGCGGTCAGCCTGAGCAGCACGGCCGAGCAGCGCCAGCGGGTCTACCGGCTGGAAGGTGGGACAGACGGCGGGCTGCCCGCGGCCGCGGCCTACCAAGGGGTCGCCGACGCCACGGCCAAGAGCGGGCTGGCCGCCTTCGAGGACCTGGAGGATATCTCCATCGTGGCCGCGCCCGGCTATTCGCAGGGCTATGCCAACGGCAACCTGGTGCGCGTGGCGCAGATCCAGGCCTACCTGATCTCCCACTGCGAGCGGATGCGCTACCGCATCGCCGTGCTGGACTCGCCCGACGACCAGACGGTGGGCGGGGTGCGCGCCTTCCGCGGCCAGGTGGACTCGACCCACGGTGCGCTCTACTACCCCTGGGTGCGGGTGGTGGACCCGGTGAGCGAGGAGGAGATGATCCTGCCCCCCAGCGGCTTCGTGGCCGGCATCTACGCCCGCAACGACGTGGAGAAGGGGGTACACAAGGCGCCGGCCAACGAGGTGGTGCGCATGGCGGTGGGCTTCGAGTTCCTGCTCAACAAGTCGCAGCAGGATGTGCTCAACCCCGAGGGCGTCAACTGCTTCCGTTTCTTCGAGGGCCGCGGCTATCGCCTCTGGGGCGCGCGCACCATCAGCTCCGACCCGGAGTGGAAATACGTCAACCTGCGGCGCTATTTCGCCTACCTGGAGCGCTCCATCGAGAAGGGCACGCAGTGGGTGGTCTTCGAGAACAACCACGAGCCGCTCTGGGCCAACGTGCGCCGCACGGTGGAGGACTTCCTTTTCAACGAGTGGAAGTCGGGCCATCTGATGGGCGAGAAGCCGCAGGAGGCCTACTTCGTGCGCTGCGACCGCTCCACCATGACCCAGAACGACATCGACAATGGCCGGCTGATCTGCCTGATCGGCGTGGCTCCGGTGCGCCCGGCCGAGTTCGTGATCTTCCGCATCGGCCAGTGGACGGCGGAGAGGCGCGGGTGAGGACCGGTAAACGGTAAACGGTAAACGGTAAGCCGTAACCGGAAGGTCGCAATGCGTAATGCGTAATGCGTAATGCGTAACCCGGAGCCTGGCAATCCCACGTTGGGCTGCGGTGCGGAGTTGAGGCTTTGGCCGGGTCTGGCTGGGCTGCGGTGCGGAGTCGAGGCTTTAGCCGGGTCTGGCTGGGCTGCGGTGCGGAGTCGAGGCTTTGGCCGGGTCTGGCTGGGCTGCGGTGCGGAGTCGAGGCTTTGGTCGGGTCTGGCTGGACTGCGGTGCGGAGTCGAGGCTTTAGCCGGGTCTGGCTGGACTGCGGTGCGGAGTCGAGGCCGTGCAGGCTGTGCCAGTGGAGGCATTCTCTGAGCGGCGATCCGGGATCCCGTCGCTCCATGGCGATGCCGTTTCTTTCGATTTCGAGTGACCACCCGTTTGGTTGTTGAACGCGACCCTCGCGTCAAGGAGTAGACCGATGGCTGAATTCAGAGAACGACCCTATGGCCAGTTCAACTTCCTGGTCGATCTGGGCACAGGCGACACGGCCAGCGCCCAGGCCGGCTTCCAGGAGGTCAGCGGGCTGGGCATGGAGATCACCGTCGCCGAGTACCGCAACGGCAACGAGAAGGACAACGCCCCGCGCAAGATGACCGGCATGTACAAGGTGCCGGACGTGACCCTCAAGCGCGGCGTCATCGGCGCGCTGGACCTCTACCAGTGGCTAGACGAGGTGCGCGCCGGTTCGCAGTCCTCCCTGCGCACCGTCACCATCCAGCTCCAGAACGAGGATCACAGCAGCGTGGTGCTGGAGTGGAAGCTGACCAACGCCCGCCCCACCAAGTACACCGGCCCCTCCTTCAACGGCAAGGGCACGGACGTGGCAGTGGAGGAGCTGGTCCTGGCGTGCGAACGGATTGATTTGGCGTGACCCGTAACTCGTAACTCGTAACTCGTAACCCGGAATGTCCGATGGCGGCGCGGTCTGTGCCGAGCAGACGCTTCCGAGTTACGCATTACGCATTACTCGTTACTCGTTACTCGACACTCCCGCCAGTACACCCACCTACCGCTAACCAACGAACCATGTCCCTCCCCACCCTCCCCCGCCTCCCCGGCGTCTATTTTCTTCCACCTGCGCAGCCGGCGACGTTGATGCTGCCCCGGCTGGACGTGGCCGCGTTCGTCGGCTTTGCCCAGCGCGGGCCGCTGCACACGCCGGTCGCGGTGGAGGATGTGGACACCTTCCGCGCAGTCTTCGGCGGCGATGTGGCGCTGGCCCGCGATGCCGAGCCGCCGACCGCGGCCGCGTCCGCGGTCTGGGCGCACCTGCCTGAGGCGGCGGCGGCCTTCTTCAGAAACGGCGGACGGCGCTGCTATGTCGTGCGGGTGGCGGGAGGGCAGGCCGCCAGCGCCAGGCTGCGCGCGCCGGGGCTGGTGGGCCTGGACAGCGTAGGCAACGGCCGGCTGGGCTGGCTGCACGCCGGGTCGCCGGGCGCGTGGTCGAAGGATGTGCGCCTGGCCAGCCGGCTGCGCGCAACGCCGTTGCCGGTCAGTGCGTTCGGCGTGCAGGGCGAACGCAGCCTGCTCTGGCTGACCGGCAGCGCGCCGCAGGCCATCCAAATCGGCGACCTGCTGCGGCTGGTCTTCGCCGACGGGCAGGAGTGGCTCTTCCCGGTCACGGCGCAGACCGCTTCGTCCGACCCCGAAACGGCCACCACGGTGACGCTGCACAGCAGCCGGTGCTTCCCGTTGATCGCGGATCTGGCGGCCCCGGCCACGGTCGCGGCAGCCGCACGACTGACCCTCGACGGCAGCGAGGAGATCGCCGACGCCGCGGGTGCGCCGTTGACCGGCGGCGACGGCCTGACGCTGCGGCTGACCGGCGCGGCCGCGGCCGCCATCGTGGCCGGCGACGTGCTCCGATTGACGCTGGCGGGCGGCGAGCGCTACCTTTTTGGCGTGACCGGGGCGCAGGCGCTGGGCGAGGTGGGTTCGCCGCCGCAGCCGCAGGTGGAACTGGCCGCGGCCAGCCTGCTGCGGCTGCCGGGGGAGGATCTGCCCGCGGCGCCGCTGCCGGCGCTGGTTCAGATCGACCGGCTGCGTTTCGACCAACTGCTGTGGCTGGGCCGCGTCCGGCTGCCGGCCGTGGAGGATGTCGCCTTCGGGGCGGGCCATCCCCGCTTCTGGGGCGAGATGGCGCTGGCCGGGTCCAGCCTGCTGCCCGGCGTCCAGGCCGACGGCGCGGACGTCGATGCGGCCGAGCTGGCCCGCCTCTATCGCCAGCTTCAGGCGGAGCGGCGCAGCCAGGGAGGCGACGCGACCAACCCCAGCGGCGATCTGCCGGCCCAGGCGCTGGCCGCGCTGCTGGCGCCGGTGGATGAGCAACTGGTCGGGCTGACCTGGCTGCCGCTGGGCATGGCGTCCGTGGTCGGCGAGGCTGACGCCATCGGCCCGGCGGCGGATGAGCTGGGACGCGACGGCCTGGACAGCTTCAGCAGCAGCTTGTTCGTCGATCCGGTGCTGGTTCCCAACCCGGCCATCCAGCCGCGCTCCGGCAGCGGGCTGGAGGCCGACGCCTTCAACCGCTACTACGTCCAGGACCGGCGGCTGCGCGGCCTGCACAGCCTGCTCTACCTGCCCGAGGTGGCGCTGATCGCCGTACCCGACGCGGTGCATCGTCCCTGGGGTACGGAGCTTGTGCCCCCCGACCCGCCGCCGGCTGAGCCGCCGCCGATCCCGCCCGACTGGACCCGCTTCCAGGGCTGCCCGGTGGAGGTGAGCGAGCCGGCCGGCCCGCCGCCTCCCCTGCCGCCGGACGCCGATCTGCTGCCGCGGCTGGAGCCTGTCGCCAGCTTCGACAGCCAGGCGCTGCTGGACGTGCAGCACGCGCTGGTCAACTTCTGCCAGGCGCGGCGCGATGTGGTGGCGGTGCTCAGCCTGCCCTTGCACTTCGAGAAGCGGCAGTGCATCGAGTGGCAGGAGACGCTGCGCCAGCGGCTAGGCCTGCCCCGGCAGCGCAGCGCCTTCGAGGGCGTCACCGACTTCGTGGACCTGAGCTACCTGGCCGCCTACCATCCCTGGCTGATGATCGCCGATGAGGGTGGGGCCGGCGCGGCGCAGGTGTTGCGGGTGACGCCGCCCGACGGCGCGGTCTGCGGCATGATCGCGGCGCGCGAGCGGGCGCGCCAGGTCTGGGTCGCGCCGGCCAACACGCCGTTGCAAGGGGTGTTGGACCTGCTGCCCGCCTTCGACGCGGCCGACTGGGCCGACCTGTACGCGGATCAGCTCAATCTGATCCGCCGCGAGCCGGACGACTTCCGCGCCATGAGCGCGCACACGTTGAGCGAGGAGCGGCAGCTCTTGCAGCTTTCAGTGCGCCGGCTGATGATCCTGCTGCGCAAGGTGGCGCTGGAGCGGGGCATGGCCTGGACGTTCGAGAACAACGATCAGCGGCTGCGCGATGCGGTGCGCACCACGCTGGAGACGCTGCTGCGCTTCATGTTCGAGCGGGGCGCGTTTGCCGGGCGCACGCCGCAGCAGGCTTTCCGCATCGTCACCGATGGCCGCGTCAACACCCGCCAGAGCATCGACCAGGGCCGTTTCATCGCCCAGGTGCAGGTGGCGCCCAGCGAGCCGATGGAGTTCATCACCGTGCTGCTCAGCCGGGCCAGCGACGGCGTGTTGCTGGCGCGGGAGGGGTAGGCGGGTGGTGAATGGTGAACGGTGAACGGTTAACGGTGAACGGTTAACGGTGCTCCGTTGGTCGAGTAGGCGTCTGCGCCGTATCGAGACCTTTCCGTTGGTCGAGTAGGCGCTGCGCCGTATCGAGACCTTTCCGTTGGTCGAGTAGGCGCTGCGCCGTATCGAGACCTTCCGGGTTTCGATACGCTGGCATAGTGCGCCCTCATGCGAGTTGTGCGCCCTCAACCCGCTACTCAACCCACGGACCGGAGGCCTCCGTTGGTCGAGTAGGCGCTGCGCCGTATCGAGACCATCCGGGTTTCGATACGCTGGCATTGTGCGCCCTCATGCGAGTTGTGCGCCCTCAACCCGCTACTCAACCCACGGATCGGAGTTGAACCATGAGCGATGAGCGACCTTTCTTAGCCTTTCGTTTCGATGTGCAGATCAGCACGCCGGGCGTGTTGGGTCTGACCAATCCGCTGTGCAACGCGGCCTTTGCTGAGTGCGACGGGCTGGAGATGACCATGGAGCCGAAGACGGTGCGCGAGGGCGGCAACAACACCCAGCAGCACCACCTGGTCGGCCCAGTCAGCTACGGCACGTTGACGCTGAAGCGCGGCATGACCAGCAACATCGACCTGTGGAAGTGGTTCACGCAGTCGGTGCATGGCAACACACGCGGCGCGCGCGGCGAGGCGGTGATCATCATGCGCAACGGCCAGGGCACGGAGCAGGTGCGTTTCAAGGTTCACGACTGTCTGCCCTTGAAGATGAAGGCGCCGGCGCTGAACGCCAAAGAGGGCCTGCTGGCCATCGAGGAGATGCAACTGGCCTACAGCTTCTTCGAGATCGAGGAGCCGCAGCCGCCCTTCGGCCTCTCGGCCGGGGTGGGTTTCTCGGCCAGCGCCGGGATCGGGGCAGCGGCGGGCGTCGGCTTTTCCGCCTCCGCGTCGGTTGGCATCGGATGAAGGTGTAACATGACCAGCAGCAACGTCACCCGAGCCCAGTTCGTCGAGATCACCAAGTTTTCCGGCTCATCGGGCGCCCTGAGCGCGGCCGAAGCGGAGAACAAGCTGGACGTGCAGTTCAACCCGCAGACGCTGAAGGTGACTCTGTCCAACCAGAACACCGGCGGCGACCAGCCGGGCGGCTCGTCGAAGCAATTCGTGGGCAGCGGCGCATCGAAGCTCTCCATGGAACTGGTGTTCGACACCACCGCCACCGGCGCCGATGTGCGGGCCGAGACCAAGAAGGTCGCCTATTTCGTGATGGCCAAGGAGCAGAAGGACAAGGAGAAGAAGCGCACGCCCCCCAACGTTCGTTTTCAGTGGGGCAGCTTCATCTTTGAGGGCGTCGTCGATTCGATGGACGAGACGCTGGAGTACTTTTCCGAGGAGGGCGTGCCGCTGCGGGCCACGGTCTCCCTGAGCATGAGCCGCGACGACATCGTCTTGCTGTTCGGCAGCGCCCGCAGCGGCGGCGCAGGGACGGCCACCGGCGCGACCTCGCCCCTGGACGCGGCCCGGCCGGGCGACAGCATCGCCAGCATGGCGGCCCGGATCGGCGCCAGCGCCGACTGGAAGGGCATCGCCAGCGCCAACGGCATCGACGACCCGCTGCGGGTACAGGCCGGCGCGCGCGTCAATCTCAACGCCAAGGCGTCGGTGAAATTTGGGTGATGGGCGGAAGGACTGGCAGTCCTCGACTGCCAGTCCTGGGCCAACCGCCACTCCTGACCACGAGGTGTTGCAATGCCAGTCATCATCAACGAAACCGAGATCGTCGTCGAGCCGCCGCC
>JAKQCW010000132.1 GCA_029558955.1 Chloroflexota bacterium | reverse complement strand
AAGCGCGTTGGGCTGACGCCCGCCGGCGTCGCGGCCCTGAGCAGCGCCGGTCACACGGTCTACGTAGAACACAACGCCGGCGCCGGCGCGGGCTTCCGCGATGAAAACTATGAGCACGTCGGCGGCAAGATCGTCTACTCGGCGGCTGAGGCCTTCGGTCGGGCCGACGTGGTGATCAAGGTGGCGCGGCCGACGCAGCAGGAACACAGGCTGTTCAAGCATGGCCAGGCCATCCTCTCCTATTTCCACCTGACCGTGGCATCGCCCGACCTGCACGCCGCGCTGGCCCAGCGCCACATCACCGCCATCGCCTACGAGGTGATGCAGGATGCCGACGGCGTGTTGCCGATCCTGGCGCCCATGAGCGAGGTGGCCGGCCAGTTGGCGCCGATCTATGCCGGCCAGATGCTGACCAGCCCCCAGGGAGGCCGCGGCGTGCTGCTGGGCGGCCTGCCCGGCGTGGCGCGCAGCATCGTGATCATCCTGGGCGCCGGCACGCTGGGTCGCAGCGCGGCGCGGGCCTTCGTGGGCATCGGCAGCCAGGTGCTGGTGCTGGACAGCGACGTGCGCCGGCTGCGCCTGGTCGATGAGATGTTCGGCGGCCGGGTCTCCACCATGATCGCCAACGAGTACAACCTCAACCGCATGGTGGGCTTCGCCGATGTGCTGGTGGGCGCGGTGTTGAAGCCTGGGGAGCGCGCGCCGATCCTGATCACCCGGCAGATGGTCCAGCAAATGCGGGAAGGCTCGGTCATCATGGATTTCTCCATCGACCTGGGGGGCTGCGTCGAGACCAGCCGGCCCACGTCGCTGAGCGATCCGACCTTCGTGGCCGAAGGGGTGACGCACTTCTGCGTGCCCAACCTGCCGGCCGCGGTGGCCAGAACCTCCAGCCACGCCCTGAACAACGCCCTGCAGCCCTACCTGCTGCGCATGGCCGACTGCGGCCTGGAGTGCGCGCTGGGCGAGATGCCAGCGCTTTACAACGGCGTCAAGCTGTTCCAGGGTAAGATCGCCAGCCAGCGGCTGGCCAAGGCGCTCGGCCGCGAGACCGAGATCGACCTGGACGCCCTCATCGCTCAATACCGTTGAGAAAGAAGTGACCCATGGATTTTTCAAGTCTTTACCGCAGCAAGGTCATGAGCGCCGCCGACGCCGTGTCTCAGATCAAATCAGGCAGCCGCATCTACCTGGGCGGCGGCGCTGGCGTGCCCATCGAGCTGATGCATGCCATGACAGCCCGCGCCGATGAACTGCGCAACGTGGAGGTGGTGCATATCCTCACCTTCGCCGATGCGCCCTACGCCGCGCCGGAGATGCGGGCTTCCTTCCGCCACAATGCGCTCTTCATCGGCCACAACGTGCGCAAGGCGGTCAACGAAAGCCGGGCCGACTTCACGCCAGTCTTCCTGTCGGAGATCCCCGACCTCTTTCGACCCAACGGCACCCTGCCGCTGGACGCGGCCATGGTCTCCCTCTCGCCGCCCGACGAACATGGCTTTTGCAGCTTCGGCGTGGAAGTGGGCACCACCAAGCCCGCGGCCGAGGAGGCCAGCGTCATCATCGCCGAGGTCAACCAACAGATGCCGCGCACCCTGGGCGATAGCTTTATCCACATCAGCCGGCTGCACAGCATCGTCGAGGTGGACTATCCCCTGCCGCTGGCGCCGCAGGGGGGCAGCTCCGAGCTGCACATGAAGGTCGGCCAGCACATCGCCGGCATGATCCCGGACGGCGCCACCTTGCAGATGGGCATCGGCAGCATCCCCGACGCGGTGTTGCAGAACCTGACCAACCACAAGGACCTGGGCATCCACACCGAGCTCTTCTCCGACGGCGTGGTGGAGATGGTGCAGCGTGGGGTGATCACCTGCCGGCGCAAGACCCTCCACCCCGGCAAGATCATCGCGGGCTTCCTCTTCGGTTCCCAGCGCCTCTACGACTTCGTGGACAACAACCCGATCATCGAGCTGCATCCGACGGATTATGTCAATAATCCCTACAACATCATGCAGAACGACAACATGATCTCCATCAACTCAGCCATCGCCGTGGATCTGACTGGCCAGGTCTGCGCCGACTCCATCGGCCCGCGGCTGTACAGCGGCGTGGGCGGCCAGGTGGATTTCGTGCGCGGCGCGGGCCGCTCCAAGGGGGGCATGCCGATCATCGCCTTCCTCTCCACGGCCAAGAACGACACCGCCTCGCGCATCGTGCCCATGTTGGCGGAAGGTTCCGGCGTGGTGACGACGCGCAACGATGTACACTATGTCGCCACCGAGTACGGCGTCGCCTCGCTGCGCGGCAAGACCATCCGCGAGCGCGCCCAAGCGCTGATTCGCATCGCCCACCCCAAGTTCCGCGACGAACTGACCCACCAGGCCAAACAACTGGACTACATCTAGACAGCAGAAGGACCGTCTGTCCTTTTCGTTGCGCGCAGGACTGACAGTCCTTCGGAGGACTGTCAGTCCTTCTTCGTTGCGCGCAGGACTGTCTGTCCTTTTCGTTGCGCGCAGGACTGACAGTCCTTCGGAGGACTGTCACCTTATTTTTGCGCAGTAACAGGCCGTTTCTACTCGGCGCAAGCAATAACAGGCCAGTTCTACTCGGTTATGGTTAAGCTGAGGGTCAGGATTGACCCTCAGAACAGTACTTTTCCAAGCACACAGCAAGATCGGACG
>JAKQCW010000131.1 GCA_029558955.1 Chloroflexota bacterium | reverse complement strand
TCTTGCTGTGTGCTTGGAAAAGTACTGTTCTGAGGGTCAATCCTGACCCTCAGCTTAACCATAACCGAGTAGAACTGGCCTGTTATTGCTTGCGCCGAGTAGAAACGGCCTGTTACTGCGCAAAAATAAGGTGTCAGTCCTATGTGCGTAGGCTAAGGACTGACAGTCCTGACAACACGACGACCACTTCCGCGTGTAGACTCAGGACTGTCAGTCCTATGTGCGAATGGACTGTCAGTTTTACAAGTGACGCGACGGCTATGCCCGCACACAGACGCAGGACCGGTAGTCCTGCAAGGAGGAACGGAATGTCCCAACCCGACCCGCTGGTGCCTGGTGAGTACTATCACATCTACAACCGCGGCAACAACCGCGAGAACTTATTCCGTCAGGAGCGCAACTACGACTATTTCATGCGCCTGTACGCCAAGTACATCACGCCGGTGGCGTTTACTTTTGCTTTCTGTCTGCTCCGCAATCACTTTCACTTATTGGTGCAAATTCACGAATTGGAGGCATTGCGCCGCACTCGGACCTTTGCCACCATTGATGATGCCCAGGATTATGTCAGTTTGCAGTTCGCCAATCTATTCAGCACATACACAAAGGCTTTCAACAGAGCATACAACCGCACCGGCAACCTGTTTGTGCGGCCGTTCAAGCGCAAACGAGTGGACAGCGACCGCTATTTTCAGCAACTGATCATCTACATTCATCGCAACCCACAAACCCACGGGCTGGTAACCGACTTTCGCTCGTGGCCTTACTCCTCCTACAGTATCATTACCAGCGAGCGACGTACACCAGTTCGCCGCGATGACGTCCTGGCCTGGTTCGATGGCCCGATCTCCTTCGTCGCCGCTCATGAAAAAGCTCCGAACGAGCAGCTTATCAATGAGGTGCTATTCGCAGAGGATGAAGATTAACACCAAGGACTGACAGTCCTGACGCAAAGGACTGACAGTCCTGACAACGCGACGACCATGTCCGCGTGCAGACTCAGGACTGTCAGTCCTGACAACAGCGCGCGCAAAGGACTGACAGTCCTGACAACGCGGCGACCATGTCCGCGTGCAGACTCAGGACTGTCAGTCCTGACAACAGCGCGCGCAAAGGAGTGACAGTCCTGACAACGCGACGACCATGTCCGCGTGCAGACTCAGGACTGTCAGTCCTGAAAACAGCGCGCGCCAAGGGCTGACAGTCCTGACAACGCGACGACCATGTCCGCGTGCAGACTCAGGACTGTCAGTCCTGAAAACAGCGCGCGCAAAGGACTGACAGTCCTGACAACGCGACGACCATGTCCGCGTGCAGACTCAGGACTGTCAGTCCTGACAACAGCGCGCGCAAAGGACTGACAGTCCTGACAACGCGACGACCACGTCCGCGTGCAGACTCAGGACTGTCAGTCCTAACCCTCCCCCCTCCTCAATGCCGCCCCGTCCACTCCTCATGGCCGTAGACTTGGCGCTGTAGCGCTTCGGCGGCGGCGATCTCGCCGGGGCTCAGCTCGCCGGCCTCCAGGTGGATGCCCAGCGCCTGCCCGAAGCCGGCGGCCAGCGCCTTGGCCGCCTCGTCGAAGTTGACGACGCGGCCCAGCGCGGCCTCCACGGTCGTCGCCCGTCCCGCCAGCAGCTCCCGTTGCAGGGAGCGCTCCGCCTCGTCGGGGAAAACCACCACCTCCACCAGCCGCGTCACGTCGCCCACCAGCGGCAACGTGCCGTGCTGCAAGACCCAGCCGCCCCGCCGGCTCTGCGCGCTGCCGACCAGCTTCTTGCCGCCGGCCACGATCTCATACGCGCTGGGGACCTCGAAGCAAACCGGCCCGGCGTCGGCGTTGGCGCGGCCGCTGGGCGGGGCCTTGGCTACGCGTAAACCGAGCCCTTCCAGCCCGACCAGCAGCCCCTGGCTCAGCCGCAGGTAGCTGTCCAGCACCGCGCCGGCCAGCAGCGGATCCTCCTGCCGCCCGGCCACCGAGTAGGTCAGCTCGTCGGTGTGCAAAATGGCGCGGCCGCCGGTGGGCCGGCGCACCAGGTCGTAGCCCAGGGCCGCGCAGCGCGCCAGGTCGATGTCGGCCAGCGGCTGATGCCGGCCCAGCGAGACGCAGGCCGGCTGCCACTGGTAGAAACGCAGGGTGGGCGGCGTCTCCCCGCGTCCGGCGTGGGCCGCGATGGCCTCGTCCACCGCCATATTCCACGCGCCCGCCGCCGGCGGGGTGATCAGCAGTCGCCAGATGGGTGGTTGGTTCATGCGCGGGATTATAGCATGGGTGGAGGGAGGGAGGGTAAACGGTGAACGGTGAACGGTTAACGGACCCGGACGCAAGGTTGGTGCGGAGACTTCCGGGTTACGGGTTACGGGTTACGGGTTACGGGTTACGAGTTACGGGTTACGAGTTACGGGTTACGGGCCGCGCAGTCCCGCATAAAACGCCAGATCCTCCCCCAGCAGCCGCTCGATCTCGGCCACGGCCAGCGGATGCCAGCGCGCGCCTCTGGGCTGCTTGGGGCTGACGTTGTGGGCGTGGATCAGGGCGACGAAGAAGCTGGCGTCGGGCAGGATGGCCAGGCGCTGGGCCAGCCGGGCCTGCACGAAACGCGTGTCCTCCCCCACGTCGATGTCGGCAAAGGGGTTGGCGCGCCAGAAGTCCTTGCGGTAGCAGAGGGTGTTGCCCGCCGCCCAGGCCGGCGCGTGCGCCGGGTAGACGTACTGCCAGGCCAGGCGCTGCCACGGATCGTAGTAGTTCACCGCGCTCAGACCGCAGATGTCCGCGCCCTGGCGCAGCAGCTCCTCCACCTGGGTGTGCAGCCGGCGCGGAGCCGACCAGTCGTCGTCGTCCCAGTGTACGATGATCTCGCCGGCCGCGGCCTGGCAGGCCAGATTGCGCTTGGCCCCCACCGAACGCCGGTCGGGCAGCCGCAGATAGCGCACGCGCCCATCGTCCGGCATCAGGTCGGCCACCGCGTCCGCGCCGTCGTCCACCACCACCAGCTCGACCGGGCTGTAGTCCTGGCGCAGGAAGCAGGCGATGGCCTGACCGACGAAGGCGCGGCGGCCGGCCGTGGGCATGATGCAGGAGACCAGCGGGCGCGGGCCGGCGGCAGGGCGCACCTGGGCCGCATCGGCGGGAAGGGGACGGCGGGCCGGGCCAGGGTCCAGCGCGGGCGGCCGGGCGGCCAGCGTCGTCGCCTGCTCCCTGCGCTGGCGGTAGAAGGCCCGATCCCCGGCCGGCAGCGGCGGTTCAGCCACGGCCAGCCAGCCAGCCGGGTCCAGATACTGGCCGCAGGTGAAGGACCAGGCATTGGCGGCATGGCGCAGGTAGATGAACAGGTCGCGGTTGGGCAGTTTGAGCAGCCGGCCGCCGCGGCGCTGCATCAGGCGCAACAGGGCCGCATCCTCGGCCAGCGAGCGGTTGGGGTAGCCGCCGGCCAGCTCCCACAGCCGTTTGCGAAAGACCAGCGTGCCGCCGTGTACGTCGCCCACGAACAGCCGTTGGTGCAGCGCCGGCGTGCAGCGCCAGAACTGCCAGCGCTCCAGCTCGAAGAAGAGCGTCTCTTGCAGGCCGGTGATATCGGCCGCGCCGGCCAGCAGCGGCTCGACCTGGGCGCGCAGCCGGTTTGGGCCGTACCAGTCGTCGTCATCCCACTGGGCAATGATCTCCCCCCGCGCCAGGGTGCAGCCCTGGTTGCGCTTGGCGCCGATGCTCAGGCCGCGCGCCGTCGCCTGGTAGCGGATGCGGGCATCGGCGGGCAGGCGGCCGGCCAGCCCATCGTCGCCGTCGTCCAGGATAATCAGCTCCCAGTGCGGGTAGTCCTGGCGCTGCAAATAGCCGATGGCCTGCACGACGTAATCGCCGCGGCCGCGGGTCGGCATCAGGCAGGAGACCAGGGGCGCGGCGGTCGGAGGAGGCAACGCGGCGCGGCGCACCGGCGGCGATGCGTGCCCGGCGCGGCGCGGCGGGTCGGGCGGGTCGGGCGGCTGGGCTGGGCGGGCAGGCTGGGCCGGCGGTTCCGGTTGCGCCCGGCCGGCCGTGACCGGGGACGGCGCGCCGGTAGTCGCGTCCAGCGGCAGATGAAGCTCGATCAGGCCCGGCGGCGCGAAGTGCTGGCAGGCGTCGCCGCGGCAGTGCGGCTCGTAGCCCGGGCGCTCTCCCCGCAGGCGCAGCGCGCAGAATTTGTCCTGGTAGCGCTGCCTGCTGGCCGCGAAGCGGCGCTGCTCCTCCAGCCGGCGGCGCGGGCCAAAGGGGGGCCGCCAGACGTAGGCCGCGCCGGCCCAAACCCCTTGGAAGCCAGCCCGCGCGGCGCGGATGTTGAAGTCCATCTCCCAGCAGGGGCCGAGACCGTAGCCTTCGTCGGCCGCGCCGATGGCCTGCACCGCGGCGTGCGTGACCGCGTAGCAGAAATCGGCCAGGCTGTAGAGCGGCTCCAGCGTGCGCCAGGCGGGGCCGAAGCGGCGCAGCGCCTCCTGCGCCGTAGCCTGCACCGCGGCCGCGCCGCCGCGCGCCCCTGAAAAGACGCCCTGCTCATTCCAACTGCGGTTGGTCGACGGCCCGGCCAGCCCGTGGCTGGGGCTGGCCGCCAGCGCGGCCAGCAGATGCTCCAGCCAGCCGGGGCCCACGATGCAGCCGCTCTCCAGCAGCACGTAGAGATCGGCCTCCCCGGCGCGCACCAGCCGGTTGAAGCAGGCGGCCGCGCCGCGCGGCTCACGGGTGGCCAACTGCGGAAGGTGACGCAGCTCCGCCAGCGCCGGCTCAAGCGGCGGCTCCGGCCCGTCGGGCAGCAGGATCAGCGCGGCGGGCGGGGCGGTGTGGGCGGCCAGCGCGTCCAGCGTGGCCCGCAACCCGTCCGCGTCCTCGCAGACGTGGACGCCGATGTGGATGGTCGTCACAGGAAGCTCTCCGCGCCATACCAGGCGAAAGGATGGTCCAGGTGCAGGCAGAACAGGCCGGGGATCTGGCGCAG
Organism: Chloroflexota bacterium; assembly: GCA_029558955.1. GTDB lineage: Bacteria > Chloroflexota > Anaerolineae > JAAEKA01 > JAAEKA01 > JAAEKA01. Next base: position 15,959 of record JAKQCW010000131.1, on the reverse strand, counting down.
CTCCAGCCCGTGGCGTTTGCACTCTTCGACGAACATGTCATCGCTGCGGGCGAAGTGGTTCACCCGCTCGCTGTAGCGCAGGCGGCTGAAGAGCGAGCGGTGGGCGATCTGGGTGTAGCCCCAAGGCGCGTTGTCATCGGGTCGCGGCCCGGGCCCAGCAGCCAGCGCGGCGAAGTCTGCCACGGGATCCAGCCGACCGGCCAGCAGGGCCTGGGTCGCGGCCGTGCTCAGGTGCCGGCGCTGGCCAAAAAAGAGCGTCTGCCGGCTGTCGCCCACCTGCTGCAAGACAAGCTCGGCGCTTTCGGGGGCAAAGAGGCAGTCGGCGTCGGTCAGCCAGACCCACTGGCCGCTGCTGACTGTCAAGGCGCGATTGATCAGCGCGCCCTTGTTTCTGGAGATCGCGGCCGGCGCCGGCAGCTCAGCCACGCGCAGGTGCGGGAAGCTGGCGGCCACCGCGGCCAGGTGTTCGTGCAGGCCGTCAGGGCTTTCGGGGTTGACCACCAGAATCTCGCACGCGCCGGGGGGCAGCGCGACCTGGCACCAGTTGCGCAGGCTGAGCCGCAGCCGCTGGGCGAAGCGGTGGCAGGTCATGATCACCGAAAGCTGGCAGGAGGCGACCAGGGGACGCAGGGCCAGGTCAGAGAAACGCAGTTCCTGCACCTGCCGCGCCTTGAGGGTCAGCACGCCGGCCAGCAGGTCGGACGCGCCCCGCACCTCCGCGTCCCACCAGCAGCGGCCCTGGAGCTGGCCATCGACGCGAAAGGCCCAGCGCCCCGCGTCCCCGTCCACCTCCAACTGCAAGCGGTGCGCGCCGCCAGTGCCGCTCAACGGGGTCAGGAAATCCTTGTAGGCGCCGAAGCTGAGCCCGGCCGCGCCGGCCTTGCCGCTCACCGTGACCTCGACGACGAAGTTGCGCGGGCCGGCCGCACTGGCCTGACGCCAGGGCTGCCACTCCAGGTTCGACCATTCGACGCCGCTGCTGGCTGCCCACACGCCGTCCGCCTGCCACTGCCAGCGTCCTCCCTCGTCGCGCCAATCCGCCTGCGCCTGGAGGTCGCCCGCGGCGGCCTGCTGCCAGGCGGCCGCGATCTGCGCCGCCAGGTCGGCCCCGGCCGGCGCCGGTTCAGCCGCCGGCGCGGCCGGCGGCTCGTCAATCGACGCGGCGGGCTGCGGCGGCGTCGCCTCTGCCCCGCTGGCCTCCGGCGCGGCGCGGTCGGCCGCTACCCCGCGCGGCTGCAAGACGTAAAGCACCCGGTCGGTGCGCGGCGGCCAACTGTTCTCCAGGTTGCCGAAGTCGTTGCCCGCAAGGTCCAGCCCGGCGCGCAGGACGATGCGGGTCGCGGTGTTGGCGCAGATGCGGGCAAACTGGGCGGCCGAAGGCTCCCACGAGAGGGGAAACTCGATCACCGTGACCTGGGCGCGCTCGATCAGCCGGTAGAGCTGCTGCCAGTCCTCCTCGGCCATCCCCTGAAAGTCCATGCCCAGCAGCACGAGCCCCAGCCCGGCCGCGGGCGGGATCGTCCAGCTCAAGTCCTGGAAACGCGCCCGCAGGTGGGTCACGCTGCAGGGCTGGCCGCGCCAGCTCTCCTGGCGGCGCTCGCTGATCAGCGGATCGATCACCACGATGCTGTCGTGCTCGCCGGTCAGAAACTGGTCGATGGGCGTCCTGGCGCCGCCGATCTCGATCACGTTGCGGCAGCCGGCCACCCATTGGCTGGCCAGCAGGTAGCGCGCGGCGAAGGCCGGGCTTTCCAGATAGGCCCACTCCTTCTCCGGCGGCGGGCTGGGGGGCGTCGGCCGGCGGCGCGCGACCTGGATCGCCCCGTCGCCGGGCGCGCTGCGCGCCAGCCGATCATCAGCCGCCTTGCCGATGCGCGCCACCGCCGTGCCCGCACCGATGTCGGGGATGTCCAGCACCTGGCAGTCGGGCAGGGTGCGCAGGTACTCGACCACATGGCTGACGCCGGCGCCGGGGTAGCTGGTGTCGTGCAGGGTGACCAGGGAGCCTTCGTGCAGGAAGGGGCGGAAGGCGAGAAAGTCATCGTAGCAGCCCTGGAAGGAGTGGTCGGCGTCGATGTGCAGGTAGTCGATGGGGATGGCCTGGCGGGCAAAGAAGCCCTCAGCCGCGGTGCGCGTCAGGTCGAGGACAATCTCGACATCGGGGAAACTGGCGCGGAAGAAGGAGTCCTCCGCCAGCCACTGGGGCGCGCCCCAGCCCGCGGCTGGCAGGTTGCCATCCACCAGGATCGTGCGGCTGGCGTCGGCCAGCCCCAGATCGCGCTGCGCCTGGCGCATCAGCCGCGGCACGAAGCCGCCGCCGGAGCCCAGGCAGACCGCCGTCCGCGCCCGAAGCAGATAGGTGAGGGTGTAGTAGAGCAGCCCCATGCCCAGATAGCCTTCGTCCGCGCCGTGGCTCTCCGCCCAAGCCGCCTCGCGCGTGAGGGCTTCGGTGATGGTGGTTGGTGATAGGAGGGGTGGGTTCATGGGATGAGTGTTGGTAGTAGGCAGTACGAAGCGTCAACGGCTTTGAATTAGCCCGTTGCAAAGGAGGAGACAAGTGTCTATGTTCATTTCTTTTTGCGGCGGCGATGGACTTCGATGTGGGCCTTCACGGACAGAGCGACCAGATCGATCTCTTCCATTGGTTTTTCCTGTGCCATAGCTGGTGCGGCCTCCTTGGTCCGCTTCCCTTTCTCGTCTCGTTGGCGGCTGGTCTTCCAGTCGAGCAACGAGTCCTTGATCAGTTCTTGCAGCTCGGCGATATCCTTCTTGGCCAATGCCAGCTTTTCTTTCTTCGACTTACCCTTTTCAGCGCTGTATTTCTGATGGATCTTCTTGATCGATCCTTCAAGTTGTGTTTCCAGAGCCTTGGGCAGCCGAACGCGTTCGCGCTGGGTCTCGGCAAAGGTTTCGGGGTGCTGAGACACCTCTTGTTCGTGATGGATCTGCACCACCGACTTCGTGGTTCCATGCAGTCGCTTCAGTGCGCCAGCAGCCTGCTGCAGCGCCTTGTAGATGATGTGGCTATCGGAGGAAACCCACGCCTTGGCAGCTTGAGTCAGCAAGAAGCTGATGGCCTGCTCCTTCTGCTTCTCCGAAGCCGGGCTGGTTTCGATCAAGTGACCGATGACCTTGACCGTATAGCTGAAGCTGCTTGGTGAAATCTGCGTGCCGCCGGCTGCTGGCGGGCGCGACTGAATGCTGCCCATCAGGATCGCCCAAAGCTCCTCGAACGTCAGGTCTTCCGATTCGCTCCCCTCGGCCAGCGCCTCAGTCGTAACCTTGGCCGTGGGATTGATCGAGCCGGTAACGGTCCACTTGCCGGCGTCTCTTCCAAGCTCCAGCGACTTGAGCCCGTAGCGCACGCGGATGGCGGCCAGCAGCGGCTTCAACACGACCGCTCCTACCCGCTTGCCACTGAAACGTGCGACGGCAGCCTGTGCTGCTGTCATGCCTTCGGAGAGCTTTTGTTGGGAACTACCCGACTTCTTGCCACCGCCAAACAGCTTGCCGACCGACTTCAGCAGACTCTTCGCCTTGCCCAACACCCAGTCGATCGCCTTGTTGACCGGCGCCTGGATCTTCTGAATGATCGAACGGATCTTCTCACTGATGCCGCCCAGGCCCAGCAGACTGGCCAGAAAGCTGATGGCCACCGGTACGGCTTTGGACAGGGCATTCTCCACCGCTGACGCCACCGCCCCGATGGATCCGCTGGCAATCGCGCTGATGGAGTCGATCACCGCGTTGACCAACGACATGATCTGCGAGGCGCGGCTGACGAAGAACATGATGATGTCATAGATCGCCTTGCAGGCTTTCACGAAGGCGGAGGCTGGATTGAGCAGGCTGATAATCCAGGTGATGCCGGCGACGATGATTTTCTCGATGACGAAATCCCTGATGCCATCAATGATCATACTCTTGAGATCGCCGATCTGATCCTTGATGTAGCTCCAAAGACCGGCCGGCCCCTGCGTAATCAGGACTTTGAATATCTCCGCGCCCGTCTCCAGCGCCTTGACCACCGGTTCGCCGAACATCCTGACCGCTCGCGCCCGGATGTTGGCGTAGGTCAGACCCAGTACCTGCAACACCAGGCTCAGAATGCCCTTCAAATCGAAACTCTCCGGCATCTGAATGCCAGCCTCGGCCAGCGCTCCGAAGAGCCAGCCCATCAGACCCTTCTGCAAGTGGGTTCCAATGTTGGCCACGAAGCTCTGCAAGCCTGCCTTGACGCCCGCCGCCAGGTTGCCCACGAAGCCAATCGGGTCCTTGATGATTTTGTCGATCGCGTCGGCTGCCCTGGCCAGAACGCCCATCAGCATCTCTTTGAGTTCCAGAATGGTCTTGATCACCCCGCCGATGGCATCCTTGGCCTTGTCGACCAGCCCCTTGTTCTCCTCCTTCATCTGATTGATGCGCTCGTCGATCTTCTGCAGGTTGTCGACGTATTTCTGCGCCAGGGTGTCAACCAACTGGCCCTGCTTGGCATCCACTGTCTCACGCAGGGCGTCGAACTTCTCCTGAATACCCTCTTGCGCCTTCTGACCGACCTCGCGCAGACCTTCGGGCAGGCCGTCGACATAGGTCTTGACCTCGGACAGGCCAGTGGCCACCACCTCTTTCGCCTCGCCCAGCCCCGTTTCCACCTGGGACGCCACATCGTCGATGACCGTGTCCATCAACGAGATATACAGATCGCGCCCGGCCACGTAGAAGGCGTTCACCTCGTCGGGCAAGCCGAGGAACTGGTCTTTGACCCAAAGCACTGAACCGCCTGGCACCAGCAGATAACGTCGCAGCTTGTAATCATGCATCCGGCTGGCCACATAGTCCTCGAACTTCTGGCGGGCCGCCTCAGCGCCTGTGTCAAAGGTGCGATTGACGTCGCCGTCGAGTTTGGAAAGTCTGCCTTCAACCTTCTGCTTGGTGTCGCGATAGATGCGCTCAATGTTGGTGGCCACCTCAGCGCGCTTCTGCTCGTCCGTAGTCTTGGTCACATCCTGCTGCCCCTCGATGGCAGAAAACTCGCCTTTGCGCGTCTGGTGCATACCGGTGAACTGCGCATCGACCGAGCCGACGGCTTGGGCGCGCGCTCCCGCCAGAATACCTTGTTCCTGCTCACGATAGGCTGTCGGCGCCGCCTGCGCGTCGGCCTGAGCCTCCTTTTTCGCACCCAGTGCGCCGGTAAACTCAGGCTCGTTGGAGTTGGCAAGCTGTTCCTCGGTGACATTGGCGTCGGCCATCTGGTCGTCCAGACTCTTGCTGCCTTCCTCCAGCGACACCTCGCCGTCCGTCTTGGGTTTCGGCGCGGCCTGTGTCGCGCCGACATCGGCCGGCGGGGGTCCGGCGTCGAAGGGGATCAATGGGGTGACCTGCTTCGGCTGCGCGCCGGAGGGGTCGGGCGTCTCCTTGGTTGCCTGCTCAATTCCACCCTGGGCAGCCTCCTTGCCCGCGGCCACTGAAGAAGTAACCGCCGACTTGACCGCGCCCACCTTGCCGTTTTGCTTGAACTCGTCGGCCTCCTTCTGCGTCTTGGGGGTGATCTCAGCGATCTTGGTCAATAGCGCAGCTTTGAAACCGGCCTTGTCGAATGGTTTGGGCTGCTGTGCGTCGATCTTGGCCACCTGAGACGCGGCTGCCTGGCTGGCCACCTCGTTGCTGGGTCCCTTAGCGGCAGCTTGCGCTTCGGCCGCCTTGCGGGCAGCCGGGTTGTTGTGACCCTGGCGACGCGCGACCCGCCGCGTCCGTGCGATCACTCTCTGATAAGCAGGATCCTCCTGGGGAGAGGCGGGCGCCTTCGGCTCGGCGGACGCGGCCGGTGCGTCCTGGGTCGGCACGGCTGGCTGCGTTGCCGCTTGCTTGCCGGCTTCCTGCTCTCCGGCTACGGCGGCTTTTTCTTCACCGGCGGCGCGCCCGGCGTCTGGTCCAGGCTCAGCAGCGTCAGGCGCCGACTGGTCTTCGTCCCGCTCGGCGCTCTTTGATGTGGCGGGAACGCCAGGAACTGACCGAGGCGGCTGGGAGGCCTGCGCCCACGCTCCCAAGACCGACTGAGCTGGCCGCTCCACCGTCTGGGATGTCTCGTCAGGAGCTTCGGCAGAAGCGGCATCTGGCTGTCCGGCGCGCACCAGGACTTCGTCGTCCTTGTCTTCGCCAGGATCACGCGCTGTGGCTGTTGGTGAAGATAGCGGCGTCTTCGGGGCCGACTCCACCGGCTTCCGCCGTACCACCCCGTCCTGCTGTAGAACGTGCGTCGTCTCGTGGGCCATCAGCCTCAGGTCGGCCTGCGACTCGCCAGCGCCCAGCCAGATGTGGTTGCGATGCGTGAAGGCGCGGGCGTGCAGGGCGCGCGCGGCCGCATGGGCGCTGCCGGTGGCATGGACCCGCACGTCCCCCAGGTCTACTCCCAGGCTGCGTTCCATCGATGCGCGCGTGGCAGCCAACAACGGAACGCCGGCGCCGCGACCGTGGATGGCCTGGGCCGCGGCCGTCGCCATGGAAGGCCCACGTTGACCGTTTGACTGCGGCTGCACCGGTTCTTCTTCCTTCTTCTCCACCGCCTCTCGCTGGACGGACAGCGTTTGCGCTGGTTCTTCTTCCTCTCCGATCACCTGCCGCTGGACGGACAGGGTTTGCGCGGGTTCTTCTTCCTCGTCATCCGTCGCCTGCCGCTGGACGGACAGGGTTTGCGCCGGTTCTTCCTCCTCCTCGGTCGCCTGCCGCTGGACGGACAGCGTTTGCGCCGGTTCTTCTTCCTCCTCGGTCGCCTGCCGCTGGACGGACAGGGTTTGCGCGGGCTCTTCTTCCTCCTCGGTCACCTGCCGCTGGACGGACAGCGTTTGCGCCGGTTCTTCTTCCTTCTCCTCCACCGCCTCTCGCTGGACGGACAGGGTTTGCGCGGGTTCTTCTTCCTCCTCATCGGTCGCCTGCCGCTGGACGGACAGGGTTTGCGCGGGTTCTTCCTCCTCGTCAGGTTGGGTCATCCGCTGGGCCGCGGCGCTCAGGCCGTTGGCCGGCAGCCGCGAGATGCGCATCACCGGGCCGCCGCTGGATACCCGTTCGGCCACGCGGTCGGCCTCGCGCTCGTAAGGGTCATCCGGCGGACCGACCACCACCTTGCACTGGACGCCCGACGCCAGGCCCAGCGCCGGGCCGGCGCTGTACAACATGCCTAACGGCCCATTGGCGACCGGCGCGACAACCGGCGCGGCCGCGCCAAGCTTCCGGCCGGCGGACGGCTCGCGCTGCGGGGCGACGGTGGGCTTGACGGCTGCCCGGGTCATGGTTTCAGCCACGGCGGATCACATCCTGAACGCGCACATCGCTCACGGCGTTCCCGCGAACGCGCCCAACGTGCTGGGCGTCAGCTTGCCCAGAATCTGGATGTAGTGGTAGATGCCGAAGGCCGGCTGGTCGGCGAAGTAGCGGGTGAAGTTGCTGCCGTCCTGGGCCAGCGTTTCCAGATGCCGGCCGCTGCTGGTGATCTCCGGCTCGTACAGCCGCAGGTTGCCGCTGGCGCCGTCCTTGAAGACCAGCAACTGGTGGCCCAACTGCCGGTCGCGCACGATGGGATCGATGGCGCTGTGCGCCGGCCGCTGGTCGGTGCGGATGCGCCGGATGCGCACGCGCCGGCCGTTGACCTCGACGACGATGCTGTCCCCTTCGGCCACCTCGATGCCCTGCTCGCTCAGGTCGTCGAAGGCGACGTTGAAGACCACCTGCCAGGTGTTGACCAACAACTGCTCGCCCGACTGCAGGGTGTTGACCTGGGCGATGACCTCGGCCGGGTTGTTGCACCAGATGTCCAGCCGCTGCAACGTGGTCTGCAGGTCCATGGTGGGCGCGACCTGAGTGAGAATGTCGGCCGTGGGCGTGCCGTTGACGTCGTTGTAGAACAGGTCGTGCAGCGCCTCCTGGGCCCAGCTCAGGTCGCCGAAGGTGGCGCGCTGATCCTCGATGCGGCTGATGATGTACTCCAGCACCCTGATGGCCGTGCGCTCCCGCTGGCCCTGCGGCCGCGACATCATTCCTTCCAGGATCATGGCGTTCAGGTAGTGGGTGACAGCCGCCGGGCCGCGCGGGATGCGGCTGGCCAGCCCCACCGCCTGCACGCAGCGGATGGCGTCGCTGTCGGTGCCGGCCACCGTGTCATATTGCCCCAGCTTGGTCAGAATCGTGTCGCCGTCCCAGCCGCCGCCGCGGAAAGGAAGCGGGTCGGTGGGCGTCGGCGCGTTCTGGGTGATCGACTGCTGGCCGTGACTCAGGGTCACGCCGCCCGACGAGACCCCCTGCCCCGCCAGGTTGCCCAGCCCCGGCACCGCCTTTTCCACCGGGTTGCGCGTGCTGGTGATCGTCACCGGCGGCATGTTTACCACATCGCGCTGCACGGCCGCGGTCTGGCCGGCCTGCTGCTGCGCCACGTGGGTCAGCTCGTGCGCCAGCAGCCGCTGGCCGGCCGGCGTGTGCGGCGCATACTGGCCGGGGCCGAAGACGATATCGCGGCCGCTGGTGTAGGCGCGGGCGTTGATCTCCTGGGCCGACTGGGCAGCCGCGCCGTCGGTGTGCACGCGCACATCGCCCAGGCCGCGCCCGAAATGGGTTTCGGCGAAGGCGCGCGTCGCGGCGTCGGGCGACTGGCCAGGCGCTTGCAGCGTGCGCTGGACGCTGGCCGGTGCAACGCCGCCCGGCGCGGCGCTGGCGGATGCGCCCTCGACGCTGCGCATCACCTGCTCAGCCGCGGCGTCAGCCTCCTGTTCCAGCGGGTCGTTGGACGCGCCGACCATCAGCTTGGCCTGCACCGGCGGGCCTAAGCGCTGCGCCGGGCCGGCGCTGGCCAGCGCGCCGGCCGGCCGCTCAGCCAGTTTGGCCGGCGCGCTGCCGGCGCCGCTGGCGCTGGTCTCCTGTTCGACGGCGCCGGCGCGCCTCTGACGCCACAATCGCTTGCTTGCCATCTCACACTCCTGGCCTGCGTGGCCGGTAGGGCGGCCCCTCGCCGCCGCCCAGGTTGGCCAGACCGATGCTCGAACGAGATCGAGCGTTCGCGAGCGGAAGGTGAACAGGATACACAGGATCGCTGATCCGAATCCTGTGCATCCTGTTCATCCTGTTCAAACCGATATTCCTCTTTCACTGGCTCAACGCATCCACCAGCGCCGCCACGCCGTTGCGGCGGCCGTTGCGGTGGCCGTTTTGCGGCGGCTGCAAGGGGGAGGTGGCGCCGGCCTTGCGGTATTCGCTGTGGACGGCCTGCTCCAGGTGCGCCTCGGTGACGACGCCGACGGGGGTGTCCAGCGCCAGCAGGGTGGCCAGTTGCGCCGCGTTGCGAATCTGGCCGCCGGTCATGGCGCAGCGGCTGGCCACCCGCTCCAGCGCGGCCGCGTCGACCGAGTTGGCGGGGGGCAGGTGCAGTTGCCAGATGTGCCAGCGCTCCTCGGCCTGCGGCGCAGTGAAGTTGATGGCCACGTCCATGCGCCGCTGAAAGGCGCTGTCGATGTTCTCGGCGGCGTTGGTGGTGATCAGGACGATGCCCTGATAGCTCTCCAGCCGCTGCAAGAGGTAGTTGGTCTCCAGGTTGGCGTAGCGGTCGTTGGCCGAACGCACCTCGGTCCTGCTGCCCAGCAGCGCGTCTCCTTCGTCCAGCAGCAAGACCACGTCCAGGTCCTCGGCCGTGGAGAGGACGCGGTGCAGGTTCTTCTCGGTCTCGCCGATGTACTTGTTGATCACCGCGGCCAGGTCGACGCGGTAGAGGTCCATGCCCAGCTCGGCGGCCAGGATGCGCGCGGCCAGGGTCTTGCCGGTGCCGCTGGGGCCGGTAAGCAGGGCGCGCACGCCGCGGTTGCCCCCCGCGCCGAAGGCGGGACCCAGCCGGTCGGGCAGGCGCTCGCGGTGGCGGCAGCGCCGCTCCAGCTCAGCCAGCCGCTCGGCCACGCCGTCGCTGACCACCAGGGCCGGCCAGGAGAGCCCGTCGCCCTCCAGGTGAGCGGCCAGGGTGTCCAGCAGTTGACGATTGAGCGCGCGGCAGGCCTCCTGCACATCGTCCAGGGCGACGGCGGCGCGGCCTTCCAGCGCGGCGTAGGCGCTGGCGGTGGCCGCGGCGCGGCGGATGTGGCCATCGGGCAGGTGGAAGCGCTCGGCGATGGCGGGCAGGTCAGGCGAGGGCGCGTCCAGCGCGGCCTGCCAGCAGCGCAGGCGCTGTTCCGCCTTGAGCGGCGGCACGCGCAGGGTCAGGCTGGCCTCGGCCAGCTTGCCGTGCAGCCCCCCTTCCAGGCCCAGCAGCACCATCACCGGCCCGTCGTAGGCGGTCAGTTCCGCCGGCTGGGCCGTCTCGCCCGGCCCCAGGTCGTAGGAGATCACCGGCGCCGCGCCGACCATGCTGCACAGCGGCCCCAGCCAGCGCTGGGAACGCTCGCTCAGGCCCGGACCATCGACCGCGATCACGCTCCGCCCCAGGGCAGCCGCCACGGCGCCGGCGATGCGCAGGCGGTCGCTGCCGGCCGTGCCGCGCAGCACCAGGGCGCGGGCCTTGCCGGCCAGAAGCACCGCCGGGGCCTGCGTCAGCCGCTGCACGAACGGCTCCGGCAGAATGAGGTCGGCGATGGCGGGGAAGTCCGCGGCCGGGTGAAAGGTCAGGCCGGCGCTGCGGCTGGGCAGGTCGCCGCGCACCACGTCCCACAGCTCGCCGGGCACGCGCAACGCCCACTCGGCGCGCGCCGCGTCGGGGTTGACCGCCTCGACCAGCCCCAGGTCCAACAGGCTGCGCGCCAGGGCCAGGGCGTCCAGCGCGTCCTCATCGCCGCCGCGCGTCACCTGGCCGATCAGCTCCACCGAGGGCCGGCGGCTGGACAACGGCTCTTGCAGGCGGGCAAAGACCGCGCCGAAGCGGGAATCTTCCTCCACCAGGCCAGCCAGGATCAACGCCAGGCGGCCATCGATCCCCACATGGGCCGTGCGTTCCAGGCGCAGCAGGGGCAGGTGATCGGCGCGCCCAGCCTCCCAGCGCGCCAGTTCCTCCTGCCACCAGCGCCAACCCGCCTCCCAGGTGATCTCGGCCGGCATGAAGCGCAACATCTCCTCGAAATAGCCGCCCAGGAAGGGAAAGTCCTGTTGAAAGGTCGTCTCGCGGCCGACCGCGCTGTCCAGGCGGTGGACGGTGAACAGCAACCGGTAGACCGCGGCGTACATCAGCAGCAGAAAATGGCTGCGGGCGGTGGGGGGGAGGTGGGTGAAGGTGGTGTTTTGGGACATGGTGGGAAGAAGTCAGAGGTCAGAAGTCGGAGGTCAGAAGTCAGGGATACGTCTCGTGCTTGGGCCGGTCTCCGACCGAGCCGTTTCGTGTCCTAGAGCCCAGGGATTGAAATCCCTGGCTGACAGCACCAAGGCCCCTCAGGGCCTGCCGGAGCAGTCTCCCAGCGGCTGAGGCCGCTTCGTGCTGTCAGACGGTGAATTCCATTCACCGGGCCCGCGCCGGGCCGCTCATCACACCAAATCATAATGAAACCGCACCACCCGTCCGAAGCGCGGCAGCCAGCCGGGGTCGAAATCCAAACCGGCTATGCGAACCGGCAGCGACACGGCGGCCAGCGGCAGCATCAGATCGACGTGGCTCGACGTTACGTAAAGCTGACCGCGGCGCAGCAGCAGTTCGGCGGCCACGTCCTCCGCGTCGCCCAGCGCGCCGACCAGCATCTGACGCAGCAGCGGCGTCACCGCGGCCAGCCAGCGCCGCATGTCACGGCTGACGCCGGCCAGCAGCGAACCGTCCAACGGCGCGATCGGGGCCAGATCAATGGTCTGGTCAACGTCGGCGTCATCCAGCCAGGCGAGCCACGCGGCCGGGATGTGTAGGCTGTCGCGGAAAGCCGCAAAGCGCGCACCGGGCGGTTGTCCCGGCTCGCGACCATCAATGGCAGCCAGCGCAGCCCAGAGTGGGTCGGCGGCGAGGTCGTCAAGGTTGCCAACTTTCGGAAAAGTTGGCAACCTTGCGGCGTCCAGCAGCAGCGCCCGGCCCAGCAGCTCCAGCACGCCCCACGGCCCGACGGCGCTGGCCAACCGCCACTCCGCCTCGAAGCAGTCGGGCAGATCGAGCTGCTGCATGACGTTCAGCAGGAAGAGCACGCCGCCCAGTTGAGTGGCGACTCCTTCGGTCAACGCCGCTGCCGCCTGCGCCGCGTCGGCGGACAGCCCTTGCGCAGCGACCGGCGCCAAACTGCGGGATGCGCGGTTCGAGCCAGCGGCGGTGGAGGGGAGCGGCCTGTCCGGCGGTACGGCGCGCTGACCGGCCGGCCCGTCTGGTGCAGCGGGCGCCTGATCCTGCGCGTCGCCGGGATCGCGGACCTCCTGCGGCGCATCGCGGCTGGCCGGCGTGACGGTTTCCGGAGCCTCCGTCCACCGGTTGACCGCGCGCTGCCCACTTTGCGGCGGGGCAGAGGTCGCGCGGCCAGCCGCCTCCGCGGGCAGGTCAGCACCCTGCGCGGGCGTCACGGGCTGCCCATCGTTGACCGCGGCTGAGACGGCGCCCTGCTGCCAGCGCTGCACCTGCCGGCCGAAGTCGGGCGAGCGGGCAAGCGACGGCGCGTGGGCCAGCGTCAGCGCGACGCCCAGCAACAGCTCACCTCCGGCGGCCAGCCCGGCGTGCGCGACGGCCGCGGCTGACAGCCAGGGACGCCATGGCGCGGCCGGCGACGACGTGAGCGGCGCGGCCGAAGGCGGCGCTGGAGCCGCGACCGGCGTGGCCAGGTCGTGGGCGGCGCAGCAGGCGCGCAGGGCTGCGTCGGCTTCGGTCGGGGTCAGCCGCCGCACCAGGGCAGCGGCCTGATCGCGGCCATGCAACAGTCGCAGCACGGCCGGCAGCAGGGCCGGCCTGTCCAGCAGTACCGCCGCCAGCGCGCCGGGGGCCAGGCTACCCCAGCCATGCCGGCCAGGGATCATCTGCCACCACCAGCGCTCCGCCGCCCGGCCACGGCTGACATCCAGCGCCAGGCAGGCCAGCATCTCCGCCTCGTCGCTGAAGAGCACAGCCGGACAGTCTGGCGGCGCGGGGCCGTCCCAGGGCCGGACGGCGCGACGGGCCAGGTCGGCCAGCGCAGCCCGACCGGCGCGCTCCCAGGCCGGATCGACGGGCCGGCCGCGGCCCAGCGGCAGCCGCGGCTCGCCGCGCCAGGGCAAATGACGCACGATCAGGACCGCGGCCGGGGCCAGGCCGGGGGGCCGCAGGTCGGCGCTGGCCAACGTCTGCGCGATGGCCAGGCGCGCGGCCAGCGCATCGGCGTGACCGGGCCAGCCGGCAACGCGTGCCCGGCCGATGGTCACCGCATCGACGCCGGCCATCAGCCGCGCAGCAGCGTCTGGGCCTGGCTGATCCAGGTTTGAGCGGACGCCGCGCTGACCCCGGCTGCCTGGGCGATGACCGCGGGCTGCGCCTCGGCCAGCAGGGCCAGGTTGGCGACGCCGGCCTGTTGCAAGGCGTTGGCGCGGCGGCTGCCGATGCCGCGGATGATGGAGACCGACTGCGTGCCCAGCACGTCGGGCGGCAGCGTCAGGCCGAAGTTCGGATCCAACGGCACCACCACGCCGCCGCTGGGCTGGGCGCCGCCGCCCGGCTGCGTCACGCGCCCACCCTCGGCCACGCCCGAAGCGCCGCCCAGCAGAAAGCGTCGCAGGGTGCGGCTGTAGAAGCCCCAGGCGAAGGGCTGCGCGGTCAGCCGCGCGCCGCCGGTGCCGGCCTGATCGGCCGGCAGCATCGAGGCCAGGAAATTGAAGCTGACGCGCGTCTGGCTGTTGGGAACCACGCCGATGAAGGCAGCACCGTCGCGCGCCTGCGTGGCCCGGCCCAGCGCCTCCGCGCCCACGGAGGCCAGCGCGGCGCGCGCGCCTTCGGTCAACTGCGACGAAAAGGCGTCGGAGGTCATGCCGATGACGATGTCGTACTGGTCGGTGCGCTGCTGCAAGTCCGAAGCCAGCAGCTCGGCCTGCTGACTGAAGGCGAAGGTGTCGTAGGCCCGCCGGTACTTCAGGTTCAACTCGGCGTCCAGGATCGCCAGATTGATGCCGCGCGTCGCCTGGCCGGCCAGCAGCGACGCGCCGTCCAGGAAGATGCCGCCGTTGGCCTCGAAGCCGTCGCCCAGCGCCAACAGGGTGTGCGTGTCCTGAGCCAGCGCGCCCAGCCGCAGCGCGGCCACATCGGGGCCGAACATGGCAGCCTGGCCGGCCAGCCCGGCCGCCAGCGTCTCCAACATCTCCAGCACCAGGTTGATCAGGTCGGCGGTGATGACGTCCCCTGGCCGCACTCTGGGGAGCACGGTCGCGCTGCCGCTGGACGGCGCATCGCCGGGGGTCGCGACGCCGCCAATTCCCGGCGTGAAGATGCCCAGATCGAAGCCGGGCCGGATGCCGGGATTGATGCTGAAGCCGCCGGGCTGAAACAGGTCTGGCCTGACCGTTGCCAGCGAGTTGTTGAGCATCTCCAGCACGCTGGGATTGGTCAGGCGCTGGTTGCTGACGAGATTAGCGAAGTTCTGTGCCATGATCGGTCCTCCATCGTGGGTCACGAGTAGTTGGCGAAGTCGTAGTGATCCAGGCTGAAGCGCGCCTGGCCGGCGTAGGGCATGTGGCCGCTGCTGAAGACGACGTAGGGCTGCGGCGGCAGCGCGCCCCCGCTGGTCGCGGCAATGGCCTCGGCGTTCTCCCGCACCAGGTAGAGCCAGACCAGCTCCTGCTGCTGCCGGCCCAGGTCGATGGATGGGAAGGCGTAGCTGGCGCGCAGCAGGCCCATCAACTCGTCGCCGGTGATGTGCATGGGCGTCGGGGTGGCCATGCCCTGAAAGAAGTCCTCCAACTCAAAGCCCTGATAGCGGTTGGTGGCCAGTGGGACCAGCCCGACGGCCGGCAGGTAGCGGAACAGGTCCAGCGCGTGCAGTTGCGTCAGCGTCGCGCCAAAGCCGCCTCCCTGGATCATGGCCGTCAGTTGCGCCTGGAACTGAAGGAACGCGGCCTCCCCCTCGGCGGGACGGCGCGCGCCGGTGGTCAGCGGCCAGACCGCGGAGGCCGCGGGCGGAACCGGCTTGCGCCGCACCGACCAGAGATCGACGAACTGCACGCCGGCGGTGGTCCAGAGCAGCAGCGCCAGCGGCACGTCGCACTCGGTCAGGTTGCCGCGGCCGCGCAGCCAGTCCACCAGGCCGTAGCTGGTCAAGGGCGACTGGCCGCCGGGCAGGCGGAAGGGATCGGCCGCGAAGCCGGCGCTTTGTTCGGTCCCGAAACAAAGGTGCGCCAGCCAGTTGCGCAGGCGGGCGCGACTGGCCGGGCTGGTCTGGGTCAGGAGCGTGGTCAGCGCCGTGCGCGTCGCCGGGCTGACGAAGTCGACCTGCGCCAGGTTCACCCCCACCAGGCGGAAGGCGACCCCCTCCACGGCGAAGCGGTGATCGCAGCCGCTGGCCACGCCGCTACCGTTGAAGCCCACCACCGGCGCATGCTCGGCGAAGCCGGAGGCCGGCCCCGCGACCAGCAGGTAGACCCCTTCGACGATGGCGGCTGAGGGGGTGGTGGCCTCCGGCCCACAGATCGCGAAAAGCCCGGCGCCGCCGTTGAGCGCGGGCGCGTTGGGCGTGCGCACCAGGCCGACCTCCACATCCTCGGCCAGCGCCAGCGCTGCGCCTTTGCGGGTGAGCGCCAGGCCGCGGCTGATGCGCAGCACCGGTTTGGGGCCGTTGCTGACCAGCGCGACGTCGAAGCCCTCCACCACGCCCGCGCCGATGGCCAGTCCCAACTGCCGGCGCTGCTGGCGGTTGGCCTCCTGCTCGGCGCGCAGGTCTTCGGCCGTCAGCAGCCGTCCGTTGAAGAAATGGGTGTTGCGAATGCCGCCGCGCAGCATCGGTTCAAGCAGTTCGAGGCTCATGGTTGGTCTCCGTTCGGGCAGGCAACGCGTCTACACGTCCAGCCGCCACCAGCGGACGGTCAGC
>JAKQCW010000130.1 GCA_029558955.1 Chloroflexota bacterium | reverse complement strand
TCTTGCTGTGTGCTTGGAAAAGTACTGTTCTGAGGGTCAATCCTGACCCTCAGCTTAACCATAACCGAGTAGAACTGGCCTGTTATTGCTTGCGCCGAGTAGAAACGGCCTGTTACTGCGCAAAAATAAGGTGTCAGTCCTTTGCGTCAGGACTGTCAGTCCTAACCGCGCTTCCCCCTCGTCACCCACAAAAACGCCGCCACATCCATCCCCGCCATGATCACAGCCGCCAGCAGGACCATCATCGTCACCTGCGGCCCGGTGGCCTCGAAACGCTGGCCGATCAGCCAGGGGATGGCCATGCTGCCCAGACTGCCTCCCACCATGAACAGGCTGGTGATGGCCGCGGTCATGTGCAGATGGCGCTGGCCCAGCAGCACCAGCGTGGGATAGACGTTGGCCATGGAGAGGCCGAAGCCAAACGCGGCAACCCACAGCGCCCAGCCCACGCCCGGCATCATCAGCAGCAGCGAAAGCGACGCCGCACCCCCCAACACGTCAGCCAGCAGCAGGTAGCGCGGTCGCACCCGACCGGCGATGGGGATGGTCAGCAGCCGCCCCAGCGTCAACGCACCCCAGAAGACCGAGGTCAGATAGCCCCCGCTGGTGACCGTGACCAGGCCCAGCGACAGCGCGTAGGTGTAGATCCAGCCGCCGAAGCTGACCTCCGCGCCCACGAAAAGGAAGAAAGCCGCGATCATCAGCCCCACCGGCAGCCAGGGAATGCGCTCGCGCCGGGCCTGGGCGATGCGGGCAGGCGCGACCGGGCTGGGCAAACGCAGGAAGAGCACTGCAGCCGGCAGCACCAGCAACGCCAGCAGCCAGTAGGCCCACGTGACTCCGCCGGTCAGCCCGATGGCCTGGGCCACGAAGATGGGCGCCAGCAGCGCGCCGATGCCGAAGAAAAAGTGCAGCGCGTTCATGCGCGGCCCCGCTTGATTGCCGTGCAGCCAGACCAGCATGGTGTTGCCCCCCACGTCGATGGAACCGGTGGCCAGTCCCATGATGAAGAGCAGCGTCGCCAGCAGCCCCAGACTGGTCATCAGCGGGATCAGAGCCAGCATGGCGGCCGTCAACAGCACCACCGTGGCCAGAAAGGGGAAGGCTGGCCGGCGATCGAAGAGCCGGCCGCTGAAAAAGTTGCCGGCCAGCAGACCCAGCGACTGCACGGTGAAAAGGATGCTGATCTGGCTCAGGGTGGAGCCGGTGTTGTTGGCCAGGCTGGGCAGCGTCGGCCCCAAGGAGGAGAAAGCGAAACCCAGGGCGATGAACGAGACAAAGAAGGCGTTGGTCTGGCTGCGTTTGAGGCTGGCGGCGGTCGATTCGGTGGCTGGGAGGGTGGTCATGGGGCGGCGCTTTCTGACCTGCCATGGCAGGGCTTGATCTGTCCTACTTCTGCGCCATCTTCTGCAGTTCGTAGAGTTTGTTGAGCGCCTCCAGCGGGCTGAGGGCGTTGATGTCCAGCTTTTTCAGCGCGTCCACGGCGGGGTGCGTTCCGCCGAAGAGGCTGAGCTGCACCACGGCCGGCCCGCCGGCCTGGTCAGCCGGCCCCAGCCGGGTGGGCGAGTCGCCGCTGGCCTCCAGGTCAGCCAGAATCTCCCCGGCGCGGTGGATGATGGGGCGGGGCAGGCCGGCCAACTGCGCCACGTGGATGCCGTAGGACTTGTCGGCCGCGCCGGGGGTGATGCGGTGCAGGAAGACGATGCTGTCCCCCTGCTCGGCCACCGCCACGTTGTAGTTGACCACGTGCGGCAGCCGCTGGGCCAGCTCGGTCAGCTCGTGGTAGTGGGTGGCGAAGAGGGTCTTGGCGCGCAGCCGCGGGTGGTTGTGGATGTACTCGACCACCGCCCAGGCGATGCTCAGCCCGTCGTAGGTGCTGGTGCCGCGGCCCAGCTCGTCGAAGATGATCAAGCTGCGCGGGGTGGCGTGGTGCAGGATGTTGGCCGCCTCCACCATCTCCACCATGAAGGTGCTCTGGCCGGCGTGAATCTCGTCCTGCGCGCCGATGCGGGTGAAGATGCGGTCCACCAGGCCGATGCGGGCGCGCTCGGCCGGCACGAAGGAGCCGACCTGCGCCATCAGGGTGATCAGCGCGGTTTGGCGCAGGTAGACCGACTTTCCGCTCATGTTGGGGCCGGTGATGACCAGAATCGCCTCCTCCGGCGACAGACGCACGTCGTTGGGCTGAAACACCGCCTCCTCCAGGTTGCGTTCCACCACCGGATGGCGGCCGGCGCTGATCTCCAGCACGTCGTCGTGGGCCAGGATGGGGCGCACGTAGCGGTGGTTGGCGGCTACCTCGGCCAGGTTGGCCAGCACGTCCAGCTCGGCGATGGCCTGGGCCAGTTGCAGCAGACGGGGCGCGGCGGCCGCGATCTGCTCCAGCACCTGCCCGTAGATCTGCCGCTCCAGCTCCAGTTGCCGCTCCTCGGCGTTGAGGATCAGGCTTTCGTACTCCTTCAGCTCCGGCGTGATGTAGCGTTCGGCGTTGACCAGGGTCTGCTTGCGGATGTAGTCGGCCGGCACAAGCGCCGCGTTGGCGGTGGTCACCTCGATGTAGTAGCCGAAGACCTTGTTGAAGCCGACCTTGAGCGATTTGATGCCGGTGCGCTCCCGCTCCACCCGTTCCAGCCCGGCCACCCACTGGCGCGCGTCGCGCGAGGCGATCTCGATGCCGTCCAGCTCGGCCGAGAAGCCCTTGCGGATCACCCCGCCCTTCTCCAGCGTGGCCGGCGGATCCTGGGCGATGGCGGCGTGCAGCAGGTCGAGGATGTCCGCGCAGCTGGCCAGCGGCGTCGGGCCAGCGCCGTTGGCCATGCCCTCGGCGAGTCTGGCCAGCTCCGGCGCCAGCTCCAGCGCCTGGCGGATGCCCACCAGCTCCGGCGGCCGGGCGATGCCCTGCGCGGCGCGGTTGGTCCAGCGCTCCAGGTCGCCCACCTGACGCAGCAGGCCGCGCAGCTCGGCGCGGGCGGGCAGGTTGTCGTGCCAGCTCTGCACGCCGTCCAGGCGCGCCTCCAGCCGGGCCAGGTCCAGCAGCGGCTGATGCAGCCATTTGCGCAGCAGCCGCGCGCCCATGGGGGTGCGGGTCACGTCCAGCACCTCCAGCAGGGAGCCTTTCTTGCCGCCGCTGCGGATGGCCTGGGTCAGCTCCAGGTTGCGCCGCGTGGCCTCGTCCAGCGCCATGAACTCGCCGGTGCTATAGGTGCGCAGGCCCTCCAGGTGCGGCAAGCTGCCGCGCTGGGTCTGCTGCAAGTACTGCACCAGCGCGCCGGCCGCGCGTACGGCCTGCGGCAGGTGTTCGCAGCCGAACGCGGCCAGCGACTCCACCTCGAACTGCTCCAGCAGCGCCCGCCGCGCCGTCTCCAGCTCGAACTGCCAGGGGGGGAGGGTGGTTTGGGAGAGAGCGAGGAAGGGAGAGGCGGCGTCCTCGCCCCGTTTGCCCTTGTCCATTTCCCGCACCAGTACCTCGGCCGGCTGCACGCGGGCCAGTTCCTGGCGCAGCAGATGCTCGGCCTCCGGCCCCTCCAACTGCGTGACGGCAAACTCGCCGGTGGTGATGTCGGCATAGGCCAGCCCAATCGCCGCCGGTTGAGTAGCCGCAGGCGTATCGAAACCGGCGCGGCGCGGCGCGGCGGCAGGCGTATCGAAACCGGCGCTCCAGGCCACGGCCGCCAGGTAGTTGTTGCGCCCCTGGTCCAGCAGGCCCGGCTCGACCACGGTGCCGGCGGTGACGACGCGGCGCACCACCCGCTCCACCAGCTTTTCGCCCGGCGGCGGCTCGCTGCCCAGTTGTTCGGCGACGGCCACCTTGTAGCCCGCGTTGACCAGTTTGGCGATGTGCGGCTCGACGCTGTGGTAGGGCACGCCGGCCAGCGGCACGCGCTCGTTGAGACCCACCGGCCGCGAGGTCAGCACCACCTCGCAGACGCGCGCCACGATCTCGGCGTCGCCGTCGAAGGTTTCGTAGAAATCGCCCAGCCGGAAGAAGAGGATGGTGTCAGGGAACTGCTTCTTGATCGCCAGATACTGGCGGCGCATGGGGGTGGTCATGAAGGGGATGGATGGGGAATGGGGAATGGTTAATGGTTAATGGTCAATGGTTAATGGGGAATGGTTAATGGTTAATGGGGAATGGGGGAATGGGGAATGGGAGGGAGGCGGGAGGCGGAGGCGGTGGGGGATGGCCGCGCCTCCGCCTGTTTTTGTGTGTTGTTGGTTGCGGGTTACGGAGCGTTGCTTTTCACGCGGCCGTTGGGGTCGGCGTAGAGCGTATAGGCCAGCCAGGTGGGGTTGGCCGGGTCCTGGGCGCGGATCTGGGCGCGGGCGGCGTGGAAGGCGTCGCCCAGCGATGCGCCCTGCAACAGGTCGGTGTAGAAGCGGATGGCGAAGGCGGCGGCCAGCTCGTCGTTGACCTCCCACAGGCTGCCGACGAAGGCGCTGGCGCCGGCGCGCACGAAGCGCGCCGCCCAGCCGCCCATGCCGGTCAGCGAAAAGCCGCTCTCGCCGGTGTGGCAGGCGTTGAGGAAGACCAGCGGCTTGCTGTGGGCCACCCCGGTGCGCATCGGCCCGACGATCTGGCTGGGGCGCAGGGAGTCGCCCTGCAACATCAGCGCCGAATCGTCAGGCCGGGTGTAGTCGAAATCGCCGTGGCAGGCGAAGTGGAAGAGCTGCACATCGCCGCCGCGCAGCGCATCGGTGACCTGCGACGCCATGTCCAGCCACGCGCCGCCGTAGCTGATCTCAGGGCGCAGCTTGGGCAGGTCCTGGCGGAAGAAGTCCTGCTCCGCCTTGACCGAGGCCAGGTTGCTCTTGGGCGCGACGACGCGGGCCTGGTGCAGGCTGAGATCCTCGGGCAGGCCGCGGCCATCCAGCCAGCGGGTCAGGCGAAACTGGGCGCAGAGGAAATCCTCGTTGGGCAGGTCGTCCTCGTGCGGCAGAACCATCTCCCAGGGAATCCACGGCTCGTCGGAGACGATCAACAGGCTCAGGTTCGGCTTCTGTTGGGCCAGGTCGCGCAGGCGCCGGTAGGCGCGGCGCAGGGCCGGGGAGAAGAGCTGTTCGTAGAGGTCCCAGCCGATCTCGCGCAGCTTCTCCTGGTTGGCGGCGATCTGTGCGTCGGTCAGCTTCTTGCGGCTGGTGCGCGCCATCTGGCTCAGCCCCCGCAGCGTGTTCTCCAGGAAGGTGCGCGGGTCGCTTTGCAGCGTCACCGAGCCCATGCGCTGGAAAACCAGGCCCAGCTTGCCGGTGGGAGAATGGAGGGTGTAGCTGAGCTGGCGCCGGTCGCTGCTCAGCGTGATGCGCAGCACGAAATCGGGCCGGGCCGCGTCGTCCGAGGCCAGCGTCAGCGTCCCGGCTTCGCTGCCGGTCAGCGTTCCGTCCTCGGCCCGGTCGGCAATCACCGGCTCCGGCTCGGCCGGGGTCTCGTCGACGGGCGGTCGGTCTCGCACCTCCACCTGGAAGCTGGCCGTGCCCGCCAGCCGCTGACGGTGATAGAAATCGAGGCTGATGCGCCGCGTGCCTGGCCCCTGGGTTGGGTCAGGGGTCAGCAGAAAGATGGCCGGCTGCGAGTCGCGATCCATGTAGACCATGATGGTGCGCGTCAGGTCGTCGCTCTCCTCGCTAAAGCCCTCGGCGTTGCACACCACCAACACCGGCTGGGGCTCCGGCGTCACGAACTCCACCGCCACCCCGGCATCGACCACGCTGCCCTCAGCCCTTTCCAGCGTCAGCCGCACCCGCAGGGGAATGGCCCGGTCGAAGGTGCGCACCTGGCCAGGGAAGCGCACATCGGTGTGGAAGTCGACCCTCTGCGGCGACGCGTCCACAACCTCGCGGCTCAGTTCAATCGGCGGCGCCATGCCTGCCGTGGCCAACAGGTCGAAAGCCGGCGGCGCGGACTCGGCAAAGCTGAAGTTGATCTCGCTCAGCGGCGTCTTGGGCAGAGCCGCCATGGGGTTGCTTTCGATGAGCTGAACGATCTGCCCGCCATCCTGCGCGCTCATCGCCTGGCCGGGGCCGCCAAAGCTGGGCGCGCCGCCCCCGCGCACAGTGAACGCGGTCTCGGTCACGGCGTAGACGGTCGGCGCGCCCTTGACCAGGCGCAGAAAATCGTGGGTGACGGTCAGCCGCTCGATGTCGTCGACCGCGCCCTCCAGGGCCGCGCCGTAGCGGCTCATCCAGTCGAAGACCCTCTCCTGGTCTTGCAGCGAGAGCTCAGCCCACCGGTCGTTGAGCCGCGTGATCACGCGCTGGGCCACACGGGCTGCTTCGGGAAAGATCTCGTCGCTGGCCGGGGCTGCATCCGCGGCGGCCAGGCTGTCATCAGCTCTGATCAGCCGGTCGACGGAGGCCTTGAGCGCGCGCGCCTGGTCGCTGCTGAGCAATTCGACGCTGCGGCTTGGGGGACGATGGGCGGCGTTCAGCAAGGCGGCTGTGCTGGCTGGCAGCGTGGCCGCCCTCTCCAGCTCGTGCAGCAGCGGCGTCAGCGTCGCGCCGCGCGCGATGTCGCCGTCCACCTGCATCACGCGGACGCTCCAGGCGGTCAGAATGCCGCCCAGCTCGGCCCGGGCGGCCTCGCTCAGGCCGGCCCACTGGCTGTGCAGGTCATCAAACACGGCCGCGGCCGTGGCGGTAGGCTTGCGAAAATCATGGGCGCTGTCGTGGGGAGTTGGCATCGGTGTCCTCTTCGTTGATGACAGGCATGGCAGGATTGGCAGCACTGCGGGGCCGCCAATCCTGGGCAGCGCGGGTGTGGTCTCGGCGTCGGCTAGTCCTTGCGGGTCAGCACGAAGGTGAGCGCCGCGCCGGCCGCCACGCCTACGCCGGTGCCCAGCAGCTTGAACTCGCCAGCGGCCGACATCTCGGCGCTGAACTGGATCTCGCTCAACTGGAAGACGCCCTGGGCAGTTTGCACCTGGTCCACGGCAAAGGCGGCCTCCAGACTCTGCATGAAGCGGGTGAACTGGTCGCGCAGCGCGTCGATGCTGATCTTCTCGGTGACGCGGGCCAGCTCGCTCGAACCGCGCGAGGTTGCCCGCTCGTCGACGCCTACGAAGGTGATGGTTCCATCTTCGTTCATGGGATAGTCCTGGCTATGCTTTGTAGATCTTGTTGACTGCGCCGTACCAGCCCACGCCCTTGAAGTCCAGCTCCTCGTATAGGGGCGAGGGCTGATCCCGCGGCACGTAGATGCTGATGCCGTGCGCCTTGCCGTCGAACTTGCCGGCGGTGGCGTTGCGCAGAATGGGGGAGTTGTCCGACTTCAGCCAGTCCTGCAGCCGGGCCGCGGCCTCGATGGCCTTGGAGGCGCCGGCGTCGCCGCGATAGCCCTTGATCATCGCGTCCAGCAGGCTGACCAGATCGATGTACTCCGGATCGTCGAAGGCGTAGCCATCGCGCTGCGCCTTGTCGCGCGCGTCGCGATAGGCCTTCTCCAGGAAGAGATCATCCTTGTACTCCTTGCCCAGCGCGCTGGCCAGCGGCTGGATCACCGCGGCTGCCTCGCCCAGCCGGCTCAGGTCGATGGCCGATTGGGTGACGTCGGGCTGGCGGCGGCTGTCGCTGGTGTAGGATTCGACGTAGCGATCGACGATCAACGTGGCCAGCTCGCGCGCCTCCATGGTTGGCCGGGCGGTCAGATCGGCCAGGATGGTGTTGTAGGGCCAGCCGCGCATCGGCTCCAGCTCCTGCGAGGCCACCATCACGTCAGCGAACTGGCGCACCTGGTACTGCACCTCGATCATGGCCATCAGACAGGCGTCCATGCCGATGATGCTCAGGTGTCGCAGCGCGCCCTCGTTGCCCCAGCCCATCATCTGGTCCAGCCGCGCCTTGTCGTTGAAGATCGTGGCCACGTCGGCCTCGTCCACGGCGAACTCGGCCACCCGCAGCGCCTGGCTCAGCTCTTTGTTGGTCAGGAAGTCCATGGAGGTGTCGTCGCACAGGATCGCGCGCGAGGAGGCGCTGCGGGTGCGGCTGGCCCGGCGGTTGATGCTCTGGGCTGTGGAGCGGAAGATGGCGGCGTTGCTGCCGCGCGCCGCGCGCCCCTGGCTGGCTGAACGGGACATGCCGCGCACCTTGGCGTAGATGTCATCGTCCTTCCAGCCCAGGCCGTGGTTCCACAGCACCAACATGGTGTTGCGGGCCGGGCAGCGGTTCAAGCCCCAGACGATGAACTTGGCCAGCTCGGCCGGGTCGCCGGTGTTGACATCGGGCAAGACCTGGACGATGTTATCCTGCACCGCCCGGCCCTTGTGGATTTCCAGCCGGTAGGTGCTGCCGGCCGCGACGCCCTTTTTGGTCGCCAGTTGGTCTTTGGCGGCCAGAGTGTCGAACTGGGCCAGCACGGCTACCTGGTCGGTGGCGCCCACGGTCTCGATCTCGGCGATGTCATGTTCGCCCGCGCTGGTCATCTCGGCCATCAGCGAATACTTGCCATATTTGCTCTGGAAGGTCGCGCCGTTGTCGCCGGCCATGTAGAGCAAGATCGTCCAATCGCGCTTCTCGGTCATCGGTGGTTTCTCCTTGGGAGCGGCCGGCTGCGACGGCTGCGGCGCCGGTCGCAGCGCATTGAGCCGGCCGGCGATGTTGCTGACCAGGCTGGTCAGCCAACTGCCCAGCCCGCGCGTCGCGAACTGGTCGATCATCTCTGCCAGGCCGGCCCCGGAGAGGGGCGAATACTGCGGCGCGCTGGCCGGCCCGGCGATGCTCCACACGGCCGGCGGCTCGGCCACCTGGCTGGTTGCGTCGGGCGGACAGTCGTGCAGAAGCAGCAGGCTGTGGCGGGTGGGGTAGGCGCCCATGGCCCAGGCGACGAAGTCCTCGCGTTCGGCCGGGCCGTCGCCGGCGGTATTGGCGGCGGCCACGGCGCTGGCCAGCTCCTCGCCCGGCAGTTGAGCCAGACGCAGCGCCGGCTGATGGGCGCCGAGCCGCGCCTGCACCAGCACGATCGCGCCGGCCGGGCCGGGTGGCAGCCCATCCTGCGCCAGCAGCGGCCCCAGATCGATGCCGCCCTGGCCCGGCGCCAGCCGATCCGACGCGTCGCCGCAGACGAAGAAGAGGATCTTCCAGGTTGGTTCTTGGTTCATGGCGCTACTCCGTTGGTCAGGCCAGCAGGAAATGATCGGCCAGCGAGTCGGCGTAGCCTTTGGGCAGGTATTCGCCGGTGGCCCGGTTCAGTTGATAGTCGCCCTGATAGTCGCCGCGGGCGATGCGCTGCAGCATCTGCACCAGGCGGTCGATGTCGTGGGTGTCGCTGTAACAGCCGAAGCTGGCGCGCACCATGCCAGGCATGTTGGACTTGTCGCCGCCGAGCAGTTGGCTGCGCCAGCTTTCGGCGTGCTGTTCATCCAACTGCAACAGGTGCACCACATAGGGGTGGGCGCAGAAACAGCCGCTGCGCACGCCGATGCCGCCTTCGTAGCCCAGGATCGCCGCGGTCAGGAAATGGGAGACATTTGCAAGGTTAAACGGGATGACGCCCACTTTTTCATCCAGCCGGGCCAGATTCGTCTCGCCGTAGATGTGCATGCCGGGCACAGCCTGCATCTGCTCGATGGCGTAGGCCAGCAGCTCCTGCTCGTGGGCCGCGACCGCGTCCATGCCCACGGCCATCAGCGCCTGGGCGGCCGCGGCCATGGCCACCGCGCCGATCACGTTGGGGCTGCCAGCCTCCTCGCGGTCGGGCACGCCGGCCCAGTGCACCTCGTCCAGCGTCACCACATCCACGGTGCCGCCGCCGGTGTACTCCGGCGCGCTGTGCAGAAAAATCTCCTTGGGGCCGATCAGCGCGCCGGCGCCGAAGGGGGCATACATCTTGTGGGCCGAGAGCACCACGAAGTCCAGGTGTTCCGGGTCGTCGTCGGGCCGCATGTTCACCGCGCGATGGGGCGCGAGCTGGGCGGCATCCACCAGAATCAGCGCGCCGGCCGCGTGGGCCTTCCCTGCCAGGCGGTGGATCGGCTGGATGAAGCCGCTGACGTTGGATGCGCCGGTGACGGCCACCAGCGCGACCCGGCCGGCATAGTCGGCCAGCAGGCGATCGAAATGCGCCTCGTCCAGCCGGCCATCGGGCAGCGCATGCACGTGCAGCACGCGGTTGGCAAAGCGCGCCCGCCAGGGCAGGTCGTTGGAATGGTGTTCGAGCTGGGTGCTGATCACCACCTGATCCGGCCCCGCTGGCAGGCGAAAGGAGAGCTTGTTGATGGCCTCGGTGGTGTTCTTGCCGAAGATCACCGTGTTGCTGCGCAGGTCCGCGCCGACGAAATGGCCGACAATCTCGTGGGCCTGGTCATAGGCTACGGTGCTCAGGCGCGATTTGAAGCCGGCGCCGCGGTGTACGCTGGCGTAGTAGGGCATCAGGCGCTGGACCGCGTCCATGGCGTCCTGCAATGCCGGCGTGCTGGCCGCGTTGTCCAGGTTGACGTAAGGAACCATGCTGCCGTTCAGCAGCGGCGTGAGCTGGTCGTGGCCGACGATGCGCTGGCGTAAGTTCAAGGTGGTGTGGTTCATGGGGCGACTCGGAAGGTTGAGGAGTTAGGACGGCGGTGTTTCGGATGTGAAGGGCAGCGGGACGACCGCGGCGGGGATGGCCTGGTCGCCCGATTGGATGGTCAGTTGGGCGCCGGGCTGGTGGTGGGGGCGACGGACCAAGGCCAGGGCGATGGGGCGCTGCAAGGCGATGCTCTGCACCGCGCTGCTGACCCAGCCCACCTGCTTGCCTTCCGCCATCAGCTTGGCCTCGACCGCGGGCATGGCGTCGGGCAACAGGCCGACCAGATGGGTGGTCACCTTGTCGTAGGTGATCTGGCGGGCGATGATCTCCTGACCGGTGTAGCAGCCCTTGCCCTCATGGCAGAAGCGGCGCAGGCCAGCCTCCAGCGGGCTGACCTGTTCGGTCAGCTCGAAGCCAGGCGCAGGGACGCCGGCCTCGACCCGCAGCGTGTGGTAGGCCCCCTCGTCGAGCAGGGCCGCGCCGGCCTGCAGCAGCGCGGCCTTGACTGCCAGGCCGGCCGGCGCGGGCGCCAGCAGGGTGAAGCCGGCGCTGCCCAGCCCCTCGTGACGCTGCACGGTCAGATCGACGCCAGCCACGGCGAGTGTGCGCCAGCCGAAGAGGGGCAGGTCATCCACCGCGCCGGCGATTCCGGCCAGCAGGCTGGCCGCCTGCGGTCCCAGCAGGTTGAACTGAGCCAGCGCGCCGCCGCGGCCCTCCAGGGTGACCTGGTCGTTGAAGAAGATCTGGGTGCGCAGGGTGTTGAAGATGGCCGGCCCCTGGCCTGGCCCGGCCAGCAGCAGCAGGCCGGTGGGCATGGCCAGCACCGTCAACAGCGCCTGGATGCGGGCCGTGGGGGAGGTCAGCACCGTTGCCGTGCCCTGGCCTGGCAGCAGACGCATATCGTTGGTGCTGATGCGTTGCAAGAAGGGGATGCGGTCCTCGCCTCCCAGCCAGAGCCGGGCGTGATCTCCCTCGTCGCGCAGCGCCGCACCGGTGCGCCCTGCCCAGTAGCCGGTGGAAGTGGGGGTCTGCTCTGAAAGCACGGTGGACCTCGCAGGTGGGTGGCTATCCGTGTTCGCGTCCGGTCACAGATCGGGCGCGAGTCAATGTCGGCAAGTATACCACAACGCGCCCCGAGCCCCAATTGCACAGTGTGGATTCACCTTGCCTTGGCCGGTCTCCTTCCACCCTGCTCTGGCCGGTCTCCGACCGAGCCAGCCTCGCCACCCCGCGACGCCGCTCTGGCCGGTCTCCGACCGAGCCAGTCTCGCCACCCCGCCACCCCGCTCTGGCCGGTCTCCGACCGAGCCAGCCTCGCCACCCCACGACCCCGCTCTGGCCGGTCTCCGACCGAGCCAGCCTCGCCACCCCACGACCTCGCTCTGGCCGGTCTCCGACCGAGCCAGCCTCGCCACCCCCGCTACACCGCTCTGGCCAATCTCCGACCGAGCCAGCCTCGCCACCCCCGCCACCCCGTTCTGGCCGGTCTCCGACCGAGCCAGCCTCGCACCCCCGCCACCCCGTTCTGGCCGGTCTCCGACCGAGCCAGCATCGCTACCCCCGCCACCCCGCTCTGGCCGGTCTCCGACCGAGCCAGCCTCGCCACCCCGCCACACCGCTCTGGCCGGTCTCCGACCGAGCCAGCCTCACCACTCCACGGCGCTCAGAATCACATCCGACTCCCCGCGCGGCTCCCTCAACCAAAATGACGCTGACGAAAAGCGCCAGCACAGCGGATCCAGCACCAGCCCTTTGCGGCGTGGATTGTCATGCAGATAATCGAGCTTCGTCTGCCAGAAATCACGCTTGAAGATCGCCTCTGGATGTCGGCTTTGCTGCCAGAACTGACGTTCACGATCCGAGCGCCCAGCGCGCCGAAGCGTTTCGGAAAACGCTCTTGGCATATGGTGATCGACATAATCGCTCAGCCGTTGGCCGGTGAATTTGCGGAAGGCTGTGATGGTCTTGCCCAGGCGTGCGGTGTCAAAATCGGCATCGAAGCCGATCCAGTGGATGTGCGTCGGCATGATGACGAAGGCGTTGGTGCGCAGGTGCTTATCGCGGTGGCAGAAGTTGAGGCTGTCAGTGATAATCAGACATGGCTCTTCAGCGATGAAAACCGGCAGCCATTCGAGGATCGAGAAGGTCAGGTAGTAGAGGGCATAATCCTGGTACAGGCGGTAGGTTTCCATAAGATCCTTGCGGTGTGTCGTGTTGCTCGTGATGCTCAGGCCGGTCTCTGATCGCGCCGTCAAGGAGTTTGACGGGCACGGTCAGGAGACCGGCCCGAGCGGGTTGCTTGGGCGGGCACGGTCAGGAGACCGGCCCGAGCGGGTTGTTTGGGCGGGCACGGTCAGGAGACCGGCCTGAGCGGGTTGAGTTGGGCGGGCACGGTCAGGAGACCGGCCCGAGCGGGTTGAGTTGGACGGGCACGGTCAGGAGACCGGCCCGAGCGGGTTGAGTTGGACGGGCACGGTCAGGAGACCGGCCCGAGCGGGTTGATTGGGCGGGCACGGTCAGGAGACCGGCCCGAGCGGGTTGCTTGGGCGGGCACGGTCAGGAGACCGGCCCGAGCGGGTTGCTTGGGCGGGCACGGTCAGGAGACCGGCCCGAGCGGGGTGTTTGGGCGGGGCGAAGGTGTTGCGTGCGGTTGTCACGCGAACGCCATCTCCCGGGCTACCTCTTCCACCGTGGTTTCCTGGCGGAACTGCTGGGTGTAGAGGTTGTAGTAGTGGCCGCGGGCGCGCAGCAGCTCGCTGTGGCTGCCGATCTCGGCGATGCGGCCTCCTTCGATCACCAGGATGCGGTCGGCCCGGCGGATGGTCGAGAGCCGGTGGGCGATGACCACGCTGGTGCGCCCTGCCATCAGCGTCTCCATGCCTTGCTGGATCAGCGCCTCGGTCAGGGTATCCACCGAGCTGGTGGCCTCGTCCATGATGAAGATCTCCGGCCGGGCCAGCACCGCACGCGCCAGGCTGAGCAACTGCTTCTGGCCTACCGAGAGCAGCGTACCGCCTTCGCCCACTTCCTGCTCGTAGCCTTTGGGCAGGGTGGCGATGAAGGCATGCGCCCCGGCCATGCGCGCCGCAGCCTCGACCTCTTCATCGCTGGCGTCCAGCCGTCCATAGCGGATGTTCTCGCGGATGGGGCCGGAGAAGAGGTAGGGGGTCTGCAGGACGATGCCCAGCCGCGATTGCAGCGCATGCTGGGTCAGCTCGCGGTAGTCGCGGCCGTTGACGCGCACCACGCCCATGCGCGGCTCGTAGAAGCGGCAGAGCAGGTTGACGATGGTCGATTTGCCGCCGCCGGTAGGACCAACCAGGGCGATGGTCTCACCCTGACGGATGGTCAGCGAGAAGTCATCCAGCACCAGCTTGCCCGGCTCGTAGAAGAAGCTGACGTGCTCGAACTCGATGTCGCCGCGCACGGTGCCGGGGTCGATTGCGCCTGGCTGGTCCACGATGTCGGGCGGCGTGTCCTCCAGCGAGAAGATGCGCTCGGCGGAGGCCAAGGCGTTCTGCAGCTCGGCGAAGACGCGTGCCAGGTCCTGGATCGGCCAGATCATGAAGGTGATGTAGGAGACGAAGGCGGCGATGCCGCCGATGGTCAGCCCGGCCAGCGCGCCGTTGGGGTTCAGCGCCTCGAGGCCGGCATACCAGACGACCGCGGCCACCGCAAAGGAGGCGACCAACTGCACGGCCGGCAGGAACATGGCCGACAGCACGGCCGCGCGATAGCCAGCCCGGTACATGTCGCTGGTCAGCCGGTCGAACTCGGCCAGGTTTTCCTCCTCGCGGTTGAGCGCCTTGATCACCTTCACGCCGGTGATGGTCTCATTGTAGGCCGCGGTGATTCTGGAGTTGACGCGGCGCACGTTGCGGTACTGGGTCAGAATGCGGCGCTGGAAGTAGAGGGCCACCAGGAAGAGCACCGGGATGACGCCCATGACGATCAGCGCCAACTGCCAGTTGATCAACATCATGAAGACCAGCGAGGTGGTGATGTTCATGATGGCCCACGTGATGTCCAGGATGCCCCAGGTCACCAGTTGCGCGACCCGCTCCGAGTCGGAGGTGACGCGCGACATCAGCCAGCCGATGGGCGTGCGGCTGTAGTAGGCAAAGGAGAGCGCCTGCAGGTGGTCGAACATGCGCTTGCGCAGGTCGTACTGGATGCGCTCGCCCAGGATGCCAGCCAGGTAGATGAAGCCGAAAACCGCGCCGGCCTGCACGAAGATCAGCGCACAGTAGATGCGCACCAGCTCCAGCAGCCGCGCGCGATCGCCCGGCACGATGCCCTGGTCCACCATCTGTTTGCTCAGAAAGGTGAACAGGGCGTCCAGCGTCGAGACCAGCGCGATCAGCAGCAGGAAGCCGACCACCCAGCGCCAGTGAGGACGGGTCAGACCCAGGATCCGCCGCAGCGTGCGTCCGGTCATCTGACCTTGAAATTCTTCTTCTTCCAGTTCGATGTCTTCGTAGTCTGCCATGAGATTTGTCTCTTGGTGTGAGTTGGTTGACGTAATGCGTAATGCGTAACCCGGAGGAGGTCTCTGTAATGTGTCTTGGCTGTTCTATGCCAGTCAGTTACGGATTACTCGTCACGCATTACGCTCATCCGAGCACACGCACCCCATCATCCTCCGGGTTACGCATTACTCGTTACGCATTACGCTTGACGCTCATCCGAGCACGCGCATCCCATCATCCTCCGGGTTACGCATTACTCGTTACGCATTATTCCTGCCATCGCCCGCAATCTCGCGCTGCAGCTCATCTTCCATCTTCGCTTGCAGCTCGTAGATCTGCCGGTAAAAGCCGGGCTGGGCCATCAGTTCGTCGTGCCGGCCCTGTTGCAGCACGTGGCCATCCTTGAGCACCAGGATCTGATCGGCGTCCATGACGCTCTGGATGCGGTGTGCGATGATGAAGGTCGTGCGGTTCTCCATCAGGCGCTGCAAGGCCTGACGGATCTCAGCCTCGGTCTCGCTGTCCACCGACGAGGTGGCGTCATCCAGGATCAGAATGCGCGGGTTCTTGAGCAGGGTGCGGGCGATGGCCACCCGCTGCTTCTGGCCGCCCGACAGCGTCACCCCCTTCTCTCCCACCAGGGTGCTGTAGCCCTCGGGAAAGCTCAGGATGCCGTCATGGATGGCCGCGGCGCGCGCCGCAGCGAAGACCTCCTCGTCGGACACCGACCGTCCCACGCCGAAGGTGATGTTGTCACGAATCGAGCGCGAGAAGAGGAAGGGCTCCTGCTCCACGATGCCCACGTTTTGCCGCAGATAGCGCCGCGGGTAGCTGGTCAGCGGCTGGCCATCCAGCATGATCTGCCCGCCTGTGGCCTCGTAGAAGCGGGGCAGCAGGTTGACCAGGCTGGTCTTGCCTGAGCCGGCGCCGCCCATCAGCGCGATCACCTGGCCCGGCTGGCATTCGAAGCTGATGTCGTGCAGCACATGCGGCTTGGCGTCGGCCGGCTTGGCCTCCTGCTGCGGCTGGGCGAGGCCCGGCTCAGGGATGTCCACCTCGATGGCCGTGCTGGCCAACGATTCGTGGACAAAGGGAAGGTGATCGCCGTCGGCGGTCTCCGACTGCGCGGCATCGGACGGCCCATCGCCGGCATCGGCCGGCCGCTCATAGGCAAAGGCGACGCGGTCGTAGATGATGTGGCCCTGCGGCGGGCCGGTCGGCCGCACCTCGCCCGCGTCCAGCGGCTCCCGCTCCTCAGCGATCACCTTCGAGACGCGCTGGTAAGAGACCAGGCCGGTGGACATCTCCACGATCAGCCGGCCCAGGTTGCGCATCGGCCAGATGATCCAGATCACCAACTGATGGTAGGCCAGGTAGGTGCCCAAGCTGATCGTTCCGTCGATGGCCAGCAGCGCGGCGAAGGTGAAGCCGAACAGCATCTGCAGGCCGGAGATGATATCGGTGGTCGGCCAGTAGAGCGCGTGGTTGATCAACAGCCAGCGGCCGCGGCGATATTTCTCCCAGTTGTCCTTCTCGAACTTGGCGCGCTCATAGTCCTGGCGGGCGAAGGCGCGCACCACCCGCACGCCGGTCAGATTCTCCTGCAAGGTGGTGGACAGCGCCGCCTCCTGCTCCTGATAGGCCTCGTAGGCCGTGGAGATGCGCCGGAAGAACCAGACCGAGACCAGCAGCACCAGTGGGATGACCACCACCGAGGCCAGCGCCAACTGCCAGTTGAGCAGCAGAATGGCGATGAAGTTGACCAGAAAGAGCATGGCCACGCGCCCCACCGCCGTGGCCTGGTCGGCCAGGAAGCGGCGGATATGATCCACGTCCGAGGTGGCGCGCTGGATCAGCTCGCCGGTGGAGGTGCGGTCGTGGTAGGTGAAGGGCAGGCGCTGGATCTGGTCAAGCAGGTAGTTGCGCAGGCGGTAGGCGGTGCCTTCGGCTGTGCGCGCGGCCCAGCGGCCGCTGAGGTAGGTGAAACCGCCCTCCAGCAGCGCCAGGCCGATAAAGCTCAGCGCGATCAGCGGCACCAGGTTGGCCTTGTCCGGCTGGCCCAGGACGTTGTCCACGAAGTCGCGAAAGACAAAGTAAACCGCGGTCTTGGCCAGCGCGGCCATGCCCAGCGCCAGCGTTGCAGCGATGAAAGTCCGGTGGAAGCCGCTGATCATGCGCCATAGCCCGGCCAGCCGGTTGTCGTCCACCGCCTGTTTCAGGTCATAGGACGCCAGCACATCGTTCAGCGGTGAGGTTGGTTGGGACGAGGCAGAAGCCATAGAACACCTCAATAGGTCAGAAATAGAAACGCAGGAAACGGCTATAGGTTGAACGGATGGATCGACCGAATCGATGCTCAGTTGCTGCTTGCACCGGTTCCGCGGATCGGCGGAAGCATCTGATGGGGCGACCTGGGCGGTCGCTGGGCAAAAAAAGAGGCGGGCCCTGCGGCCCGCCTGTGTTCAGCGCAGCAAGACGCCGATCAGGGCAGGTTTTCTCCGTCAGGGGTGGTGATAGGTTGGGCGGCGAGCTGGGCGGCCTCGGCAACCCAGGCGGCGAAGTCAGGCCGGCGCCAGGTCGGCGCCTGGATGATAGAATCCAGCGCGGCCTCGTCGCTGGCGGCCAGGTCGGCGAAGGTCAGGATGCCATGCTGGCGCAGGCGGGCGGCAAAGACCGGGCCGATGCCATCGACCACGGTCAGATCATCCTCGCCCGGCCCAGCGCCGTTGACCGGCAGCTCCACTGCGCCGGACAGCCGGGACAGAGCCGCCATATCGATCTCGGCCGGCTCTTCGTCGGTTTCACTGGTTTCCAGGCTGGCCTGCAGCACTTCTACCTCGGCCAGGGGCAATTCCGTCTCGATCAACAGCTCATCCAGCGCCTGCACATCGGCGACAGCATCCAAGCTGCCGGCCGCGGCATCCGCCTCGGCGCGCAGAGCCTCGACGCTGACAAAGTTGCCGCTGGCCATGACGCCGCGGCCTGGCGCGACCGGCGCAGCAGCCTGCTGGGCCAGTTGGCGCTCAGCCGCCACAGCCCGCGCCCGCTGGCTGGCCAGCTCGCGTTCGACCCGGGCCATCTGCGCCTGGCGACGCCGGCCGCGCCGGCCCAGCAGCAGCCAGACGGCCGCCGCGCCGGCCACGAAGCTGCCAGCCGCCAACGCGGCCGCAGCCAGCAGTGTCAGGTTGATCAGCAGACGCTTCATGACAGGAGAACTCCTGGCAAAGGCTGATGGAACAGGGATGCGTGCATGGCCGTTATTGTAATCCGTAATCCAATATTTCCAAATTTGGCGCGGTGTTGAGGCATTATCCCGGTGCAGGTCACGGGGATCCGGTGCGCTAACCCGCCTGAAGGCTCGACTCCGTGTTGGCCCGGTTGGCATTGGCAGCAGCCGCAACCAGGCGCACGAACTTGCGCCGGCCCACCTGCACCACCTGTTCGCCCTCCAGCGGGGCCAGCTCCAGCTTGATGTCGCTGACGGTTTGGCCGTTCAGCTTGACGCCGCCTTGCTCCACCAGCCGGCGGCCTTCGCTGCTGCTGCTGACCAGCCCGGCCTCCTTGAGCAGGGTCAGCAGGCCCATCGGGCCGGTCAGCGCCACTTCTGGCATGTCGTCGGGCAGCTCGCGCTGCTGGAACACGGTGCGGAAGTGCTCCTCGGCCGCCGCGGCCGCCTCGTCGCCGTGGAAGATGCTGACGATCTCCCTGGCCAGCTCCATCTTCAGATCGCGCGGGTGGCGGCTGCCGTCCAGCAGCGCCTGCTCGATCTCAGCCACTTGCGCCGGCAGCCAGCGGGTGGCCAGCTTGAAGTAGAGCGGCATGGCGTGGTCGGGGACTGACATCACCTTGCCGTACATGTCGGCCGGCGCGGCCAGGATGGGGATGTCGTTGCCCAGGCTCTTGCTCATCTTGATCTCGCCATCGGTGCCCGGCAGGATGTCGACGATCAGCGCCACCTGGGGCTTCTGGCCCAGGGCCTGTTGCAGCTTGCGGCCGGCGATCAGGATGTTGAAAAGCTGGTCGGTGCCGCCCACCTGCACGTCGGTCTCCTGCGCCACCGCGTCGTAGGCCTGCATCAGCGCGTAGAAGGTCTCTTGCAGGAAGATCGGCTCGCCCTTGTCGAAGCGCTTGGCAAAGTTCTCGCGCTGCAGGAAC
This sequence comes from Chloroflexota bacterium, assembly GCA_029558955.1. GTDB lineage: Bacteria > Chloroflexota > Anaerolineae > JAAEKA01 > JAAEKA01 > JAAEKA01. Next base: position 16,134 of record JAKQCW010000130.1, on the reverse strand, counting down.
TGCTGCACGGTGAAGTTCTGGGCGATCTGGATCAGGTCCAGCAGGCGCAGGCCGGCCAGCCATTCGCCGTTGTGGCGCACGATGGTCTTCTCGCGATCCAGGATCTTGTAGGCCTGCTCGACGTAGGTGCGGGCGTTTTCCTCGACCTCGGCCTCGGTCAGCACCGGCCGCGTCTTGTCCTTGTCGCTGGGGTCGCCCACCAGGCTGGTGTAGGAGCCGATCAGGAAGGTGACGTCATGGCCCAGGTCCTGGAACTGGCGCAGCTTGCGCATGGTGATGGTGTGGCCCAGGTGCAGGTCGGGCTTGCGCGGGTCGTAGCCGCAGTAGATGCGCAGGGGGCGGCCGGTCTGTTGGGCTTCGGCCAGCCGCTGGCGCAGCTCGACCGTCATCTTCTGCTTCATCTCCTCGTCGCCGTAGTTGGTCCCTTGCATCAGCCAGGCGACCTGCTCGTCGATGGACAAACTGGTGGGGTCTTGGATGGGGGTGATCATGGCGGTGTGTCTCCGGGTCTCTCGCCAGACCATGCGGGTTGCCGAAAACCCGCATGGTCGCGGCGTGGGCATGAATCAAAACGTGGCGCAGCGCGCCACGTTAACATAAACAAATCGTGTTACTCTCGAATCGTGGACGCGTTCAACGGGCTGGGGTCGGGGCGTAGCCGCCCCCCAGGTACGAGTAGGTGAGCTCGAAGGTGTCCACGGTGTTCATCGCGGCGCAATAGTAGCACGGACGGGGCGTGGTGTCAAACTGAAATCGCGCCACCTGCGCCGCAGGTCTTTGACATTTGCCCCCACATGGCATAAAATGCCCCTTGCTGCTGCCCTTTGGGCAGCATATCGTTTTAGGACGCAAGGAACACGGTGCGGCATGAAGATCGCCAGACCAACCACTGCGGCGGAGATCCGCCAGGCTTTTCTTGATTTCTTCGAGGAGAAGGGGCATACCCGCGTCGCCAGCGCACCGTTGGTGCCCCACGGCGACGACACGCTGCTCTTCGTCAACGCGGGCATGGTGCCCTTCAAGGACACCTTCCTCGGTCTGGAGAAACGGCCCTACGTGCGCGCGGCCAGTAGCCAGAAGTGCATGCGCGTCAGCGGCAAGCACAACGACCTGGAGGAGGTCGGTCCGTCGCCCCGCCATCACACCTTCTTCGAGATGCTGGGCAACTTCTCCTTCGGCGATTACTTCAAGCGCGAGGCGATCCACTACGCCTGGGAGGCGCTGACTACCGTCTTCGGCGTGCCGGGCGACCGGCTGGTGGCCACCGTGTTCCTGGATGACGACCTGGCCTACGGCGTGTGGCAGAACGAGATCGGCCTGCCCGCTGAGCGCATCCTGCGCATGGGCGAGAAGACCAACTTCTGGTCCATGGGCGACACCGGCCCCTGCGGCCCCACCAGCGAGCTGCACTTCGACTGGGGCCCCGCGGCCTGCACCTGCGGCCGGCCCGATTGCAGCGTGGCGCTGGACAACGGCTGCGCCCGCTGGCTGGAGGTGTGGAACCTGGTCTTCATGCAGTTCGACCAGGACGCCAACGGCGTGCGCACCCCCCTGCCCAAGCCGGGTGTGGATACCGGCATGGGGCTGGAGCGGTTGGTCTCGGTGATTCAGGGCGCGACCGCCAACTATGACACCGACCTCTTCCGGCCCATCATGCTGCGCGTGCAGGAGCTGCTCAACCACGACGACGCCCAGATGGCCGCGCAGTACGTCTCGTACCGCGTCATCGCCGACCATGCCCGCGCCATCACCTTCCTGATCGGCGATGGCGTGCTGCCGGGCAACGAGGGGCGCAACTACATCTTGCGCCTGGTGCTGCGCCGCGCCGCCCGCCATGGCCGGCTGCTGGGCTTCACCGAGCCCTTCCTGCACCGGGTCAGCCGCACGGTGATCGACCAGATGGGCGGCGTCTACCCGGAGCTGGCCGAGCGGGCCGATTTCATCCTCTCCACCATTCAGCATGAGGAGGAGCGCTTCCTGCGCACCCTGGACCTGGGCCTGGCTCTGTTGGAGGAGTTGATGGCCGAGGTCAAGGCGCAGGGGCAGGGAACGCTGCCGGGCGACGCGGCCTTCCGTCTGTGGGACACCTACGGCTTTCCGCTGGACCTGACGCGCGATATCGCCGTCGAGAACGGCCTGACCATCGACCTGCCCGGCTACCGCGCCGCGCTGGAGCAGCAGCGCCAGCGGGCGCGCGCGGCCGCCCAGTTCGGCGGCGCCGGCGATGGCAAGGACCTCAGCGTCTACGCGGGCGTCCTGGAGCGGCTGCCGGCCGGCGGCGTCGATCACCTCTACCTGGTCGCCACCGAGAGCGAAAGCGCCGTGGTCGCGCTCATTGCCGACGGCGCGGTGGTCAGCCAGGCCAGCGCCGGCCAGCAGGTCGAGATCGTGCTGGCCGCGACGCCCTTCTACGTGGAGAGCGGCGGCCAGGTCAGCGACACCGGCATCATCCGCAGCGTGGCCGGCTCGCCATCCTGGGAAGTGGCCGTCAGCGACACCCGACGACCGGTGGCCGGCGTCATCGTCCACCGCGGCCAGGTGACGCACGGCGCAGTGACCGAGGGCAGCCAGGCCGTGGCCGCGGTGGACGTGCAGCGCCGCTGGGACATCATGCGCAACCACACCGCGACGCACCTGTTGCACGCCGAGCTGCGCCGCGTGCTGGGCGCGCACGTACACCAGGCCGGCTCGCTGGTCGCTCCCGACCGGCTGCGCTTCGACTTCACCCACCCCGGCATGGTGAGCGAGCAGGAACTGGCCGCCATCGAGCAGGGGGTCAACGATTGGATCTACCGCAATGACCCGGTGACCTGGCGCTGGATGGCCTACAAGGACGCCGTGGCCACCGGCGCGATGGCCCTCTTCGGCGAAAAATATGGCGATGAGGTGCGCGTCGTCGAGGTCGGCGGCGCTGCATTGCCGACCCTGCCCACCAGCCGGGAGCTCTGCGGCGGCAACCATGTGAACAACACCGCTGAGATCGGCGTGTTTCACATCAGCAGCGAGGGGGGCGTCAGCTCCGGCGTGCGCCGCATCGAGGCGGTCACCGGCCGCGGCGCTCATGCCCGGCTGCAAGAGCGACTGGGCCTGCTGCACCGCACGGCCAGCGCCTTGGGCGCGCCGGAGACCGAGATCGAGCGCCGGGCGCAGGCGCTGATGGAGCAGGTCGCCAGCCAACAGAAGGAGCTGGCCCGGCTGCGGGAACAGGCAGCACGCCAGGAATTCCAGACGCTGCTGAGCAAGGTCGTCGCCGTGAACGGCATTCAGGTGCTGGCCCAGCCGGTGAGCGCGGCCGATGCCAACGTCATGCGCCAGATGACCGACTGGTTCAGAAACCAGCTTGGCTCCGGCGTCGTCGTGCTGGGCGCGGGCATCGACGGCAAGCCGCAGTTGGTGGCGGCCGTCACCGATGACCTGGTGGCCCGCGGCGTCCATGCCGGCAAGCTGGTGCAGACCATTGCCAAGCGGCTGGGCGGCGGCGGCGGCGGCCGGCCCAACCTGGCCCAGGCTGGCGGCGTTGACCTGGCCGGCCTGCCGGCCGCCCTAGCCGAGACGCCAGCGCTGGTGGCCGAGCAGGCAGAGAGAAGTTCAACTTCTGCGAGAAGTTGAACTTCTTCGACACATTCTATGACACAAGACTCCCCAACTCCGCCGGCCGAGCTGGCGATGAGCGTGGCCGACGGCGCGTCGGTCGAGGTTGAGACCCATACGTCCGACGGCCAGACCTACGACGCCGTCGCGACCCACGTGGTTCAGGTTCCGGCCGAGGTCACGGCCGCAGGGCTGCGCCAGGCGTTGCGCCAGTGTGACGGCGGCCGGGCCATCGTCCTCATTGGCCGCGGCGCGCCCAGGCGTCGGCGCGGCGACCGCGCCCCGGCCGAGAGCGGCCTGGTGCTGCTGCAAAGCCTGCGCCGCCAGGCCGACGCCCAAGGGCTGGAGGTGGCGCTGGTGACGCGCAATGAACGGCTGCGCGCCCAGGCGGCCGACGTGGGCATCCCGGCCTTTGGCACGGTGCAGGGCGCGCAGGAGCGCCCCTGGACCCTGGCCCCCTCGCACCTGGACTACACCCCGCCCAACCCCGGCCGCGACCTGCATCAGCCGGTCAGCGTCCAGCGTCGCGGCCGGCTGGCGGCCCGTTTTCGCACCGTCCGGCTGGCCGCGGGCGATCGGCGCCCCACGCCCTGGTGGCTGGAGACGGCGCTGTTGCTGGCGGTGTTGGTGGGCGCCATCGCGGCCCTGTCGGCCATGGCCGCCTTCATCGTCCCCTCGGCCGAGGTCCGGCTGGTCCCCGCCCAGGAGCCGTTGACCGAGACCATCACCCTGACCGCGCGTTCCGACGTGGAGACAGCCAGCGCCAGTCAACTGCTGTTGCCCGCCCGGCGCATCGGCGAGCGGGTCGAGGTGGAGGGTACAGTGCTGGCCACCGGCCTGGAATATGCCCCCGACCAGCCGGCGCAGGGCGCGGTGGTCTTCACCAACCGCCGGGCCGAGCCGCAGGAGATCCCCGTGGGCACCGTGGTGGCCACCGCCACCGGCAGCAATGTCAGCTTCGAGACCATCCAGCCGGCCACGCTGCCCCCCGGCGTCGGCTCCCAGGTGACTGTGCCGATCCAGGCCTTGCAGCCGGGGCTGGCCGGCAACGTGCGCGCCTTCACCATCAACACCATCGAGGGTTCGCTGGCCGTCACCGCCAATGTGATCAATCCCTCGGGCACGTCCGGCGGCACGGTGAAGCAGGTGCCGGTGGTCAAGCAGGCCGACAAGGACGCGTTGCGCGCTCAACTGGAACAGGAAGCGCGCCAGAAGGCCTATGTCGCGCTGGGCAAGCTGCTGCGCGAGGGCGAATTTGTGCCGTCGGAAACGGTGGGCACGCTGGTGCTCGACGAAACCTTCGACCGTTTCACCGACGAGGCCGCGGACGAGGTGACGTTGCGGCTGCGGCTGCTGGCCACCGCGCTGGCCGTCGATGGAACAGCGGCCGACGAGATGGCCTTGCAGGCCCTGGGCCAGAAGATCCCCCGCCGCGCCCAGATGTTGACCGACTCGCTGCGCTTCAACCGCGGCGTCGCCACGGTCAGCCAGGAGGGCGACGTGGTGACGATCAGCTTCCCCAACACGGCCAGCAGCGTGGTGGTACTGGATGTGGACCCGGCCGCGGTGCGGGCCGCCATCCGCGGCATGACCCCGGCCGAGGCGGTGGCCACCTTGCAGCGCACCTGGCGTCTGCAAGAGACGCCGGAGCTGACGCTGGGGCCGGACTGGATCGAGCCGCTGCTGCGCCGGCTGGATTTCGACTGGCTGCCCATGCAGGTCGCCGACCGCGTGCCCTGGCTTCCCTTCCGCACCCACGTCGATGTGCAGTTCGCCGGCGTCAGCTCAGACACGGCCGAAACGCCATGAGCGACGCCAGGCCGACCGTTGCCCTGCCGCCCGCCGGCCGTCTGCTGGCGCTGGACGTGGGCGAGAAGCGCGTCGGCGTGGCCGTGTGCGATGAGATGCAGACGCTGGCGACGCCGCTGACCGTGCTGCAGCGCCGTTCCAAGGCGGAAGACCTGGAGCGGCTGGCCCGCCTGGCCGGTGAGCAGCGCATCGTCGGCCTGGTGGCCGGGCATCCGCTCAACGCCGATGGCAGCGCGGGGCCGCAGGCGCAGCAGGCCGAGCGCTACGCCCGTCGCGTGGCGGGCAGCTTGGCCCTGCCGCTGGCGCTGTGGGACGAATACGGCTCCAGCCAGGAGGCGGCCGCCCGCCTGGCCCATGCGCCGAAACAGCGCCGCCGCGTGGCGCTGGACGCCGAGGCCGCAGCGGTGATCTTGCAGAGCTATCTGGACCGAAACCGCCAGATGCTGTCACCCAGTTATGACTGACCAGACCCAACCGACCCCCTCCGTCAAGCGCCGCACCGTCGGCGCGGCCCCGCCGCCGCGGGCGCTGCCCCGCCGGGCGCGCAAGCCGCTCTTTGCCGGCCAGAAGCCGCGGCCGGCCGATCGCCCCCCCGCGCCCTGGTACCTGCGCCTGCTTGACCCGCGCCTTTACCTGCGCCTGGCCATCACCCTGGTGGTGGTGGGCGCGGTCGCGGCCAGTTTGCTGCTGAGCCGCCAGCATCTGATCCGGCAGTGGCAGGCCCGCCCTGAGTCCACCGAGGGGCTGGTGCGTTCGGGCCAGGTGGCCGGCCAGGCGCTGAGCCTGGACAACCTGGAGGACTCGCTGATCGGCCTCTATCTGCGGTTGCAGCAGCCGGCGCTGGCCGCCGCCGCGGGCAGCAGCACCCAGCCGGTGCCCTTTGCCATCGAAGTGGGCGAGACCGCCACCAGCGTGGCCGAACGTCTGCAGGCCATGGGGCTGATCAGCGACGCCGGGCTCTTCCGTCTCTACATGCGCTACAACGGCATCGACCAGCGCATCGAGGCCGGCGATTTCGAGCTGGCCTACACCATGACCATGCCGGAGGTCGCCCAGGCGCTGCAAAACGCGCTGGTGCGAGAGGTCACCGTTTCGATCCCCGAAGGCTGGCGCGCCGAACAGGTGGCCGAGCTGCTGCAAGATGAAGGGATCATGGACGCCGAGAGCTTCATGGCCGCCGTGCGCCTGGGGGATCCGGTGGCCCTGGGCCTGGGCAGCTACGATTTTCTGCGCGGCCGGCCGGCCGGCGCCAGCCTGGAGGGCTACCTCTTCCCCGACACCTACCGCATTCCGGCGCGCGCCAAGCCGGCTGATCTGCTGGGCGCGATGCTGGACAATTTCCAGGAGAAGGCGCCGCTCAGCCTGAGCGCGGCCGCCTCCTCCTCTGGCCTGAGCCTGTCCGATGCAGTGACGCTGGCCTCCATCGTCGAGCGTGAGGCGGTGCAGGCCGACGAGCGGCCGCTGATCGCCAGCGTCTACCGCAACCGTCTGGCGGGCCTCTGCGACGCGGAAGTGGGCGGGCGCTATCTCCAGGCCGACCCCACGGTGCAGTACGCGCGCGGCCGCGCCGGCGATTGGTGGTGGAAGCCGCAGTCGGTGGAGGAATATCAGTTCGTGCAGAGCCCCTACAACACCTACCTGCACCCTGGCCTGCCCCCGGGGCCCATCGCCAGCGCCGGGCTCTCCGCGCTGGAGGCGGCCGTGCAGCCGGCCGAGACGCAATACTGCTTCTTCGTCGCCACCGGCGAGGATGGCCGTCACGTCTTCGCCCGCACCTACGCCGAACACCAGGCCAACGTGGCCATCTACGGCGGTCAATAGCACCATCACAACGCTGAACGATGCATCCGAAGTCATCGTTCAGCGTTGGTCGTTTATCCCCACACTTCCGTGAACGCCTTCTCCCATCGGTTCATCCCGTCGCTGTTGACGCTACTGCTGCTGCTGGCCGGCTGTGCATCTGGGCGCGGCAACACGCCGCCGGTGGTCAAGTTGGGCCTGCTGGCGCCCTTCGAGGAGCTCTATCGCAGCGACGGCTACGCGGCGCTGCCGGCCGTTCAACTGGCCATCAGCCAGCGCAACGCGGCCGGCGGCGTGGCTGGCCGCCAGGTGGCGCTGATCGCGCTGAACGACAACGGCCGGCCGCAGGAGGCGCAGCGCCAGGCCGCCAATCTGGTGGTGGATCAGGACCTGCTGGCGGTGATCGGCCCCCTGCACGGCGCCACGGCGGCCGCGGCCGGGCCTGTGCTGGCCGAGGCCGGCCTGCCCTGGATCGCGCTGGCCAGCCTGGCGCCGGAGCAGCAGCCGGCTGGCTTTGCGCTGGAAGCGCCGCCGGCCGAGGCGGCCGCGCTGGCTGAGGAGATCCTGCGCGCCGAGGGGGTGGCCGAGCCGGTCATCCTTGGCCGGGGCGCCGGTCTGGCTGGCGCGGCCGGGAATGGCGGCGAGGCCGCCGCGGCTGGCGCGCCGGCGGCTTGGGATGCAGCGCGCGGCGTCATCTGGCTGGGCGATGCAGCCGGCGGGGCCGCATTGGCCGGTCAGCTTGGCCCGGCGCGCACGCTGATCGGCGGGCCTGAGCTGGGATCCGACGTTTTCGCCGGCCGGGCCGCCGCCGCGGCCGCCGGCGTGCGCTGGCTGAGCGCCGGCCCAGCGGCCAGCGCGCTGCCGGCGCAGTTCGTGGCCGCCTACCAGGAGCTGGCCGGCGCGCCCCCTTCTCCGCAGGCCGTGCTGGCCTACGACGCGACCAACCTGCTGTTGGACGCCATCGCGCTGGCTGGCCAGGCCGGCACACCTGTCAACCGGACGACCGTGCTCCAGGCCGTGGCCCAGTTGGGCGACGCGGGCTGGCAAGGGCTGTCCGGGGCAGTCTATTGGCAGCCCGCCGCCTGCCCGGCGTCGCAGCCCTGCTGGCCGCGTCTCGACTCGCCGCTGGTCGTGCATCAATGGTGATGTCGATGGATCGTTGAGGCGTCTTGCAAGTGCCATGAAGATCTTATGCCTTACCTGGGAATATCCCCCGCACCTTGAGGGGGGCCTTGGCCAGCACGTCAAGGAGCTGACCCCCGCCCTGTTGCGCAACTCGCCAGCCCTGGAGTTGCATGTGGTCACCCCAGTCTTCAGCGGGGCAACCAGCCATGAGACGCTGGGCCGGCTGACGATCCATCGGGTGGCCGTTCCAGCGCCGGCCGCGGCCACCATCTACGCCGACGTGGTCGCCGACAACCCGGCCCTGGCCAAGGCCGCGGCCGAGGTGATCAGAGCGTATGGCCCCTTCGACCTGATCCACGTCCATGACTGGCTGCCCAGCTTTGCGGCCCGCGAGCTGCAAGCGACCTTTGGCCTGCCGCTGGTGGTCACGATCCACGCCACCGAGCGGGGGCGCTACCGCGGCGCGCTCTACAGCGAGATGTCACGCGCCATCGACGCGGCGGAGGAGCGGCTGGCCCAGGAGGCCACGCGGGTGATCACGTGCAGCCAGGCCATGCAGATGGAGGTACACAGCTTCTACCATGTGCCGTCGGGGCAGATCGTCGTGGTCCCCAACGGCATCGATGGCCGCCATCTGCGCCGTCTGCGCGGCCGGGACCTCAGCGATTTCCGCAGCCGCTATGCCCAGCCCCATCAGCGCATTGTCTTCAACGTCGGGCGCATGGTCTATGAGAAGGGGGCTGATCTGCTGGTGGAAGCTGCCCCGCTGGTGCTCAGCCGGACAGCCGATGTCAAGTTCGTGATCGGTGGACGGGGCCCGCTTTTCGACGCGCTGCGCCAGCGGATCGCCGATCTGCGCCTGACCGAGCATGTCCTGCTCAGCGGCTTTCTGACTGACGACGAGCGCGACCGGCTGTATGTGGTGGCCGATGTGTGCGTCTTTCCCAGCCGCTACGAGCCCTTTGGCATCGTCGCGCTGGAGGCAATGGCGGCCGGCACGCCGGTGGTGGTCAGCGATGTGGGCGGTCTGGGCACGGTGGTGCAGCATGGGCTGACCGGCCTGACCACCTACCCGGAGGATGTGCGGTCGCTGGCCTGGGCCATCCAGGAGGTGTTGGATCATCCCGAGGCCGCGCAGGAGCGGGCGGCGCGGGCCAGTGCGCATGTGAAGGAGCATCTGAACTGGGATGTGATCGCCTGTATGACGTTGCAGGTCTATGAGGATGTGCGGCTTGGCGTCCCGCCGTGAGCGGGTGCAGGCTCGGTCAGGAGACCGGCCTGAGCGGGGCGCGCCGTGAGCGGGTGCAGGCTCGGTCAGGAGACCGGCCTGAGCGGGGCGCGCCGTGAGCGGGTGCAGGCTCGGTCGGAGACCGGCCTGAGCGAGGTCAGGAGACCGGCCTGAGCGAAAGACCGGCCTGAGCGAGGGGGTGGTTTGGGATGAAAGCAAACCGGCGGGCTGCTATGCGGCCCGCCGGTTTTTCACGTTGGTTGCGATCAACGATCACCGGCCGGTGATCGTTGACTTGGGGGTGCTGATTGGCCGACGCTATTCGACGTTGGCCATGATCTGCGTCTTGCCGGTGCTCGAATCGAGGGAAACGATCAGCGAGAGGGTGACGCCATCCTTGCTGAAGGAGAGGGATGCCATGTCGCCCATGCTCATGGATCCCGACTCGTCCTTGGTCCAGCCCAGTTCGGTCAGCGCTTCGTCGTAGAAGGCGACCACCTCGGCCACCGGCAGGGCGCTGCTGAGGATGGCGAAGTTGGCGCTGGAGGCCTGGATGCTGGCATCCTCCGGCATGGGGAAGGCGCCGTCGAATCCGGTCATGGTGGCGCCGGCCAAGGCCTCTTCCGGCAATTCGATGGCGATGTCGCTGTTGACATCTTGCAGCTCGAAGTCCATGGTCATGGTTCCCTTGGTCATGGTGGGGTCGAACATGCCGCCGGAGCCGCCATCGACCTCGATGACCATGGTGTACTTGGTGACGAAGCCGCCATCCTTGGCGATCCAAACATCGCCGCTGGCCTTGACGTTCTCCATATCCTCTTCGAACAGCTTGGCCAGCACCGACGCCTCGTCGAACTGGTAGTGGCGGCTGTCGATGCCGCTGATCTTCTCGTCAGGCCGCACCCGGCGCATGTTCTCCAGATCGCTGAAGACATCGCCGCTGGTCATCATGGTCAGGTCAGGATCGGAGAAGGGGGAATCTTCGGTCGAGATGCGCATCCAGCCCACATCTTCGCCCGCGAACATGAGCATCTCCGTGCCGATCTGGAAAACCTCGACCGGCGGTTGCGACGCGGTGGGGTCGGTGTTGTCCACGAAGGTCATCATCATGTGCCGCGCGTCGTCGGCGCGGTTGAATTCGGTGATGATCTCTCCATGGTCGTCGATGGCGTTGCCTTCGGCATCCTCGCCCTTGCTGCTGAAGTTGATCACCAGGCGGTAGCTTTCCAGCTTCTCCAGGGCGGCCAACTGATCCTCACTGAGCTGGACCTCCTCCTCTTCCTCCGGCTCCGGGGTGGCCGTGGGCGGGATCGGCGTGGCGGTGGCCGGGGCCTGGGTGGCCGCGGCCGGCTGTTGCTGTTGCTGCTGCGCGCCGGCGTCGGCGGCCGCGGCCGGGGCTTGAGTGGCTGAGGCGGCCGGCTCCTTGTCGCCGCCGCAGGCTGCTGCCATCAGCAGCACGATCATCAGGATGGCGAGCGATACGATGCGTTTCATGGTCTCTTTTCTCCTTGAGAACAAGCTCAGGCCAGTGTGTCGTCCAACTGGCACGAAGATGCTATCCTACACAGGGATGGGGCGTTTGTCAAAGACGATGACGGTGAACTGGCGGTTCCAGTTATGACGGCTGCCAGCGACTCGCATCGGCCCGGACCCGGCTGAAGCCTCGACTCCTTGTTGGATTGGGACCCGGCTGAAGCCACGACTCCCTGTTGGATTGGGACCCGGCTGAAGCCTCGACTCCCTGTTGGATTGGGACCCGGCTGAAGCCTCGATTCCTTGTTGGATTGGGAATTGCTGGCCCGCCGCGGTTTGACGCGACAGGCGCCTCGGTGGTATGATCGCACCGGCCAGACCCCATGTCTGTAGCCCATGCTCCCTCTCTGTGCGGTGATCATATCCATGCCCATCTACGAATACACCTGCGCTGCCTGCGGCGCGACCTTCTCCCACCTGTGGCGCTCCATCCAGACGGCCAGCGACGCGCCGGCGCCCGCCTGCCCCACCTGCGCCAGCCCGCAGACCCAGCGCGTCCTGTCGCGGGTCACGGTGCTGGGCGGCATGGGCGGGCTGACCCCCGGCGAGCAGGCCGCGGCCGGCGCCCAGGAGGCGCGCCTGGCCAGCATCACCCCGAAAGAACAGATCGACCGGCTGCGGGGGGCGTGAGAGCTGACTGGTACCACGTAACCCGTAACCCGTAAGCCGGAGACGATTCCTGTTGTTCCGGTCACGCATCGTGCATCACGTGATACAGGACATCCCATGACAGACTATCAGTTTCTAGGTGACATAACATCGTTCGATTTCGACGGCCGGCGACTGGAGCTGCGTTGCGACCAGGCGGCCGTGCGCATCGAGCTGCTGGCGCCGGCGCTGGCGCGGGTGCGGCTGGCGCCCGATGGACAGTTCGACCATGGCTTCTCCTACGCCGTGGCGCGCACTGACTGGCCGGCGACCGAGGCGACTTTCCAGGTCGGGGAGGATGTGCTGGAGCTGCGCAGCGCGGCCCTGACCTGCCGGGTGCAGCGCGCCCCCTGCCGGCTGAGCTTCTATGACCCGCTGGGCCGGCTGCTGGCCGCGGATGACGAGGGGCTGGGCTGGGGCGAGCCGGCGGCCGGCGACCGGCCGGTGAGCTGTCGTCAGAAGCTGTTGCCCGGCGCGCATTTCTACGGCCTGGGTGAGAAGGCCTTTCCCATGGCGCGCCGCGGCCGGCGCTTCGAGCTCTACAACACCGACCCAGCCTGCTATGAACTGGGCGACGACCCCATCTACCAGAGCATCCCCTTCTTCCTGGGGCTGGTTCCGGCGACGGCCCACGGCTCAGGGGAACAGCGCGGGAGCGCCAGCGTGGCCTACGGCCTGCTGCTGGACAACCCGGCGCGCAGCTTCTTCGATTTTGGCCACAGCCAGGGGGATCAGCTCAGCTTCGAGGCGGCGGCCGGCGAGCTGCGCTACTATTTCATGGCCGCGCCCCGGCTGTCGGGGGTGCTGGAAAGCTACGCCGAGCTGACTGGGCGCATGGCGCTGCCCCCGCTCTGGGCGCTGGGCTTTCATCAGGCCCGCTGGAGCTACCCCGACGAGGAGACGGTGCGCGGGCTGGCCGCCCAGTTTCGCCAGCGTCGCATCCCGTTGGACGCCCTCTACCTGGACATCGACTACATGGATGGCTTCCGCTGCTTCACCTGGAACCAGGAGGCCTTCCCCAGCTATCGCCAGATGATCGCCGACCTGGCCGCGGAGGGGATCAAGACCGTGGCCATCATCGACGCCGGCGTCAAGGTCGATCCCGGCTACGCGGTGCATGACGATGGACTGGCGGCCGACGCCTTTCTGCGCACCGCCGATGGCAAGCTCTTCGTGGGGCCGGTCTGGCCGGGCGACTGCTATTTTCCCGACTTCACCAACCCGGCCGTGCGCGCCTGGTGGGGCGAGCTCTACGCCGGGCTGCTGGCGGATGGGGTGGCCGGCTTCTGGAACGACATGAACGAGCCGTCGCTCTTCGACGATGTGATCCTGCCCGACGATGTCCCCTTCCACCTGGAGGGCCACGGCGCCAGCCATCGCCAGATGCACAACGCCTATGGCACGCAGATGGCGCGCGCCACGGCCGAGGGGCTGGCCCGGCTGCGCCCCGGCCAGCGCCAGTTGGTGATCAGCCGCTCGGCCTATGCCGGCCATCAGAGGCACGCCATGGTCTGGACCGGCGACAACTTCAGCACCTGGGAGCACCTGCGTCTGACGGTGACCATGGGGCTGAGCCTGGGGCTGTCGGGCATTCCTTTCCACGGCGCGGACGTGGGCGGCTTCGCCGGCGACTGCACGGGGGAGCTGCTGGCCCGCTGGACACAACTGGGCAGCCTGACCCCCTTCTTCCGCAACCACGCGGCCATGGGCACGGCCGACCAGGAGCCGTGGGCCTTTGGCCCGGAGATCGAGGCCATCTGCCGCCGGGCCATCGAGCTGCGCTATGAGCTGTTGCCGGCGATCTACACCGCGTTCTGGGAAAGTGCCCAGAGCGGCGCGCCCATCATGCGGCCGCTGGTGCTGGCGCATCAGTCCGACCCGCGCGTGGCCGACCTGGACGATCAGTTCAAGCTGGGCAGCGACCTGCTGGTTGCGCCGGTGCTGGAGCCGGGGGTGTCGGGCCGCAGCGTCTACCTGCCCTCGGGCGCGTGGTACGATTTCTGGCGCGGCGCACGGCTGGCCGGCGAGCGCGATCTGTGGGTCGCTGCGCCGCTGGATGTCATCCCCCTCTTTGTCAAGGCGGGCACGGTGCTGCCCATGCAGCCGGTGCAGCAACACACCGGCGAGCCGCCGGCTGAGACCATCACCCTGCGGGTCTATCCGGGCATCGGCGAGAGCCTGTGGTACGAGGACGACGGCGCGACGCTGGCCTATCAGCAGGGCCAGTTCCGGCTGACCCGCTTCGCCCTGCGCGGCGACGACACCTGGCTGCACGTCGCGGTCAGCAGCGAAGGCCCCTACCCCTCGCCGCGGCGGCGCTGGGCCTGGCAGGTCTATGGCCTGTCCGGCGCGCCGGACATGGTGGAGGTGGACGGCGAGGAGGCGGCCGGCTGGCGCTACGACGCCGCTGGCCGCGTGCTGCACCTGGAGAGTGCGCCCTGCCAGCGGCTGGCGGTGCGGGTGGGCAATCTCGATACGCTGGACGTGGCTGGCCGCATGTGAGGGGCTCGCCCTCAACCCGCTACTCGACCGGCGCGGTTGGTGCGGGTGGGCGGTCTCGATACGCTGGCCGTGGCTGGCCGCATGTGAGAGGTTCGCCCTCAACCCGCTACTCGACCGGCGCGGTTGGTGCGGGTGGGCGGTCTCGATACGCTGGACGTGGCTGGCCGCATGTGAGGGGCTCGCCCTCAACCCGCTACTCGACCGGCGCGGTTGGTGCGGGCTACAAGGTTTCTGAAATTCTATGATCTACCGACCTGTTTCACCCCACGAGATACCTATCGTCGCTGATATTCAGGCGCGCGCCTTCCGCTTTCCGGCTGAGCGCTATCTGGAGGCATACAACGGCCACGGCCGCGTTGACTACGGGGCGCTGCGGCTGCTGGAGCAGGACCAGGGCCAGGCGGTGGCCGCGCTGAACATCTTCCGCCGGCCGGTCAGCCTGCTGGGGGGCGAGCTCGACGCCGGCCTGGTGGCCGGCGTGGCCGTGCCGCCGGAGGAGCGCCGCCGCGGCTATGCCCGGCAACTGATGGCCGGCCTGCTGGAGGAGCTGCACGCGCAGGAGACGCCGCTCTCGCTGCTCTTCCCCTTTTCGGTCGGCTTCTACCGCACCCTGGGCTATGGCCTGGCCAACTTCACCTGGTTCATGGAGCTGACCCCGCACCTGTTGGCCGACTACGCCGAGCGGCTGCACGTGCGGCGGGCAGGGCCAGAGGATGAGGCGGCAATCCGGGCCTGTCACGACCGGGCGCGCCGCCTGCCCCATAACAACGGCTGGCCGAGCCGCGGCGACTGGGAATGGCACAACAAGGTGGCCAAGCCGGAGCACGAGAAGGCCCTGTTCGTGGTCGATGGGCAGGTGGAAGGCTATCTGGTCTACACGCTGGCCTGGAGCACGGAGGAGACGCCGGCCAAGGTCGTGGAGTGGGTGTGGACGACCGACCGGGCCTGGCGCGGGCTGGCCGGTTTCCTGGCCGCGCTGGGGGAACAGGTCACCACGCTGATCGTCAACGCGCCGCAGGGCAGCCCGCTGCTCTGGAGCCTGGCGGAGCCCTACCAGCGCGGCCAGGGCCCGGCCGCCGAGTTCACCTTCTACCCGGCCGCGCGGCTGGTGAACGGCTTCATGCTGCGCGTCGTGCATCTGCCGGCCGCGCTGGCAGGCCGGCGCTACCCCGCGGGCGTCGAGGCGGAATTCGTGGTGCAGGTGGAGGATCGCCAACTGCCGGCCAACGGAAGGCCGCTGCACGTCAGGATCGCCAACGGCGAGGCCAGGGTAACGTCAAGCGCGGCCAGTCCGCAGGTGCGCTGCGCCATGGACGTGTGGAGTCAGCTCTACGCGGGGGCCATGACGGCCGAGCAGGCGCGCACCGTGGGTGCATTGGAGGGGGACGACGCCATCTGCGCCGCGCTGACCGCCGCCTTCGCCGCCGCGCCGTGGGGCATGCTTCAGGCGGATTGGTTTTGAGCCAAGCCCCTTTGGTTGCCGCTGGCGGGGGGTTGTCCCCCCATGCGTGCCCGCCCGGCGACACCTGCACTTGCACCGCAGGTGCAAGTGTCAATCGACCGGGCTACATTACGGTGCCCCGTCAACGGGGCTTTGAGCTGCACCGGTGCGCCAGTCCGTTTCAACGGGCGCTGTTGTGTGCTCAAAAAGGCGAGGTGCTGATGCACCTCGCCTTAGGCCTGCCAGGTCGTGCTGGGGCAGGACAGCGGGTTGAGCGGTGGCCCGCCATCCGACCGAAGCCTTCTCCCCTTCCCTCTCACTCCTCTTGCAGTTTCATCCGCCGCAGTCGCAGCGAGTTGCTGACCACGAAGATGGAGCTGAAGGCCATGGCGCCAGCCGCGATCATGGGGTTGAGCTGGTACTCAGGGCCGAAAAAGGGCACCAGAATGCCGGCCGC
>JAKQCW010000114.1 GCA_029558955.1 Chloroflexota bacterium | reverse complement strand
CGGCAGATGATCGTCCCTGGCCAGGGTGAGGCCGTCGTTGTCGTAGCGTTTGGTTGGCTGTGGCGGTAGCGGACGCAGACGACAACGGCCGGTCGCCGTGGTCGGGGTCTTGACGTCAGGTACATGACGGTCAGTCTGTGCCCGAACGTTTGTTTCATCAGATGTTCGGGCTGTTCGACGCGCACCTCAAACAGCATGTGCCCCATCAGGTCGTTCCAGTTTCTGCCAGAGACGGGCCATCACCTCCATTCGCCGTTGCATCAGCGGATTTTCGGCCGCTCACGGGAGCCGGCAGTCGCATCAAGGGCAACCAATCTCCTACTTATGTTATGTGCCAATCACTTATGACGGCTTATGTTATGTCCTACCCTCAGTATCGCCTTTCTACTGCCTGACGAAACCCTGAGTTTCAATGCCCTGGCGGGCGTTCGGGGGTTCGGACCGAAATGGCATTTCCGCTCAGCACACGTATGACGAGTTTCAATGCCCTGGCGGGCGTTCGGGGGTTCGGACCCAAAGCCTGCACCCTCAGCAGGCTGCACCATGACGAACGTTTCAATGCCCTGGCGGGCGTTCGGGGGTTCGGACCGAGGGGCTGGCGCTGGGGATGCTAAACAGCACGTCTCAGTTTCAATGCCCTGGCGGGCGTTCGGGGGTTCGGACCCTACGGGAGAACCAGTTATTTCTCCCCATGTGTTCCGTTTCAATGCCCTGGCGGGCGTTCGGGGGTTCGGACCTGGCTTGTCCGCCCGGCGCTACCACGGCCCGTTCATGGTTTCAATGCCCTGGCGGGCGTTCGGGGGTTCGGACCTCACGGAGCGTCAACGACGGGCGCGGGAGGAACACGCGTTTCAATGCCCTGGCGGGCGTTCGGGGGTTCGGACTCCGGGATGGCGTAGCAGATGGGCTTTGGTTGTCGCGTTTCAATGCCCTGGCGGGCGTTCGGGGGTTCGGACGAATAGATGGCCAATGATCTGCGCGCGAGGGACGCCAAGGTTTCAATGCCCTGGCGGGCGTTCGGGGGTTCGGACTCGAGCCTTCAGGCGGTCAGCGCGCAACTCGTATCGGTTTCAATGCCCTGGCGGGCGTTCGGGGGTTCGGACTGATGGACAACACGCAAGCCGGATACCAAGCTCGACAGCGGTTTCAATGCCCTGGCGGGCGTTCGGGGGTTCGGACGGTTCCGCGTAGTAGGTCGTTTCGCTCATTCCTCACACACGGTTTCAATGCCCTGGCGGGCGTTCGGGGGTTCGGACCGTAAGTGTCGGCCACGTTGAAGGTACCCTCGTAGGTTTCAATGCCCTGGCGGGCGTTCGGGGGTTCGGACCGCCGGCGCCAGCTCAGGGCTGGCCTCCCATCGGCGGGCCGATTCTACGCTTGATCTGTGCAGCCGGACGCCAGCGCGGCCGGCGCAGCACGCTTTTTTCATGGCTTGTCTCCCACCAACCATCAGCCTGCGCACCCCCCTCCCGACAAAGGCCTGACAATGCCCATACACTGTGGGGGGTGCGCAGCTCTGGCTGGACGGCCTTTCATGACACGATTGTATGCACTTGCACCCAATCCGCAAATGCTAGACGATCATCACCCCCGGCGGCGGCGTGATCTTGCCCTGACCCTCGGCGCGCACCTTCTCACGGCAGCTCGCACAGAGCTGATAGATGCGCAGGCTGTCCTCCTTGGCCGACAACACCCGCTTGACCCGCTTGAGCAGCTTGTCCAGCTCGGCCGGGGTCAGATAGGCCTCGAAGACGCTGTGCTGCACCCGGTCGCCCACCGATTCCATCAGCTTGGCGATCTTCAGCCGTCGCTTGTCATCGCCGATGTCGTAGGTCAACAGATAAAAGGTTGGCGCGGCCATGCTTGTCTCCTGAAGTTGCCTGTGAGTTGCCTAATGCCCAGAGCCCGGCGACTGTCAGCGGAAACCCATCCCCTGATAGCCAGCCTGGCCGCTGAGCACGCGGCCGGCGATCTGGCGCGCCTGTTCCAGCATGCACTGGCGCAACGGTAGCTGCACCTGGCGGATGGGGTGGGTGTAGGGTTGCTCCATGCGCTGCTCGTAGGCCTTGAGGAAGCGGCGCAGCCCCTGATCGGAGAGCACCACCGGCCGATCCGCCGGGCCGGGGGTGAAGTCAGCGGGCGTCACCTGCCCGCCGCGACAGGCCCACAGCACCACGCCATCCACCACCGGCCGGAATTCCTCCAGCAGGTCCAGCGCCAGGCTGGGCCGGTTGTAGGCATACTCATGCAGAAAGCCGGCGTAGGGATCCAGCCCGGCTGCCTGCACCGCGCCGCGCGCCGTGTTGCTCAGCAGGGTGTAGCCCAGGCTGAGCAACACGTTGACTGGGTCGGGCGGCGGCCGCCGGGCCCGACGCTCGAATTTCCACTCGGCCCCGAAGAGCCGGCGATAGCCGCTGAAGTAGGCGGCCGTGGCCGCACCCTCGTGGCCGGTCAGCGAGGCGATGGTGGCGCGGCGCTCCACCGTCCGCACGGCATCGCCCAGCCGGTCGATGGCCGAAACGATCTCCGCGTCGGCCAGCTCGCGGTTGTGGCGCTGCAACAGGGTGCGCTGATGGGCCAGCTTGGCCGCCACAATCCCCTGCGCCAGGCGCAGGCTGAACTCCGCGTCGTCCATGCGGCGGTATTGAGCGCGTCGCACCGGCACGTGCGGCGTCGCTTCGCCCACCAGCCGCCCCTTGAAGCGCCCATCCTCAGAGAGAAAGACGACATCCTTGCCCTCCACCAGCAGGCTGCCGATGGCCGGCGTGGTCAGGCCCACGTTGCCGAAGATCACCACCTCGCTCACCTGGCCCAGCGGCGCAGCCAGCAGCGTTTCTCCATTTTGCTCCACCTGCACCCGCTTGTTGGCGATGCTCAGCTTCGCACCCTGTTGGATCACATAGACGGGATACATGCCATCAACCACCTTCGTTGCGTTTCAAAACCAGGAAATTCGAGGCGGCCGGGGCTGATCCAAACCAGGAAATTCGAGGCGGCCGGGGCTGATCCAAACCAGCCTGGCCGCGGCCAGGCGCCGCGCGCCCAGCCCCTGGCCGCCTTCGAAGTCCATAGATCGACTCATTTGTTAAGGTACAACCACCCTCCCCGCCCCCTCACCCTCACCCCCTCTCCCCCTCACCCTCTCTCTCCCTCACCCGCCGCGCCTGCCCCAGCCCCATGGTCGCGCCGCCGCCCACGCCGCTGTAGCGGGCAAAGTCGGCCAGCGCGGCCAGCACGCCCATCCAGTAGCGGTCGTAGTTCAGCGTGATGTAGCTGATCTGGCCGAGCGCGCCGACGCGCAAGCCCCCTTCCTTGGCAGCCACCGGTCGGGTGCGCAGGCTATAGCGGGCCACAGCCAGGCACTCCGCGGCATAGCGTCGCACCTCAACGGGAAAGGCCAACGGCGCAAAGGCGTTCCAGCGGTCCACCAGGCTGCCGAAGAAGAGCTCCGGCAGCGGCAGGGGAACCTGCTTGCCGGCCGAGCGGAAGGAGGTGGGGCTGGCCAGAAGAAAGCTGAGCTGGCGCGGCGGCGGCGCAGCCAGGGTGGCCGCGGCCAACTGGCTGTAGCCCGCCCGGCCGGCCCAGGGGTGATCGTCGCTCTGCACCCCCTCCACGCCGAAGGGCTGGTAGTCCAGATGCAGCGTGGCGCCGGGGGCCAGCGGCCCGCCCGGCTGGGCCGCCTGCGCCAACAGTTGGCTCACCGGCTGGGTCAGCCCGGTGAAGCGCAGGGCATAGCGGCCGCCCAGGTCCAGCCGTCCCCGCTCCATCGGCCCCATCAGAGTAGAGGCGGTGAAGGGGCGCAGACGGGAGCCTTCATGCAGGCTGGCCGCCAGCGTCGGATCCAGTTGCTGCACCACCCGCAGGGCCAGGGCCTGGCTGGCGCGGCCCCACCAGGTGGGCAGCGAGCCGGCCGGCCGGTCGCCGTCCAGCGGGCGCAGGGAGAGAAGAAGGGAGATCAGGTCCATGGTGTTGGGATGGGGAAAAGGGGAGATGGGGAGATGGCGAGATGAGGGGATGGGGCGATGCGGTGCGGGCTGGGCATCAGGCCATGCGCCGCGTCCGGGCCCCCTCGCGCAGGCTTTGCAGATCGACGATCTCGGCCACCTCGAACTGGCGCGGCAGCGAGCCGGCCACTGGTCGCGTGCGCACCACCGGCGGGAAGTAGCCCATGCGGCCGTGCAGCTCTGCCAGCAAGGCCGCGGCGATGAAATTCAGCGACGGCAGCACGATCAGAATCGGCGCGCCCTGCCACTCTTGCGGCGTCAGCTCGACCGAGGCCAGCAGCGCCGCCACCTGGGGCGCAAAAGGCTGCTGCTCGTCGAACTGCGGCATGGCCGCGATCTCACGGCTGATCGTGTTCCCCGTCAGCGCCTCGATCTGGCCGCGCTGGGCAGGGGTGATGGGGTGGGAGAAGTTGAGAAGAATCATGAGCTTTCCGATAGTTGTTTCATGGGCGACAGACCATCTGACCACGGCGTTGGGCAATCCCGCTCGCAAACCCGCCGCAGCGGCAGCAGGTTGAGCTGCTGAGTTTGGCCCGCACGAACACATCCTCGACCATCAGGGCGTGAGTGCAGCGCTGTTGGGAGCGGATTGAGCAGAATCATCGGTCAGTTTGCCAGTTTCTCGCGCATCACACCCAGCAGGCGGGCTTGGTCGTCACGTTTCAGCGGCAAGCCGTCGTCGTAACCGGGCAGCGGGATGATGGTCACTCCTCTCTCAGAGGCCAGTCGCTTGATGCTGGGCGCCGGCCGGCCGCCGGTGATCAGGAATTTGCTGGTGTAGGTGCCCAGGTAGACGCGGCCGCCGGCGGTGGAGAGCTGATCGATGCCCTGCTTGGGTCGCGCATCGCCGCCGCCGAGTTTGACTTCGGCAATGCCAACCCGGTTGCCCCGCCGGATCACCAGGTCGATTTCGATCTGATTGGCGACGCCTTTGGGGCGGACGCCTGCCAGGACTTCGAAGTTGTCTTTCAGGGCATCGTACACCGCCTGCTCGAACCGGCCGCCGATGGTCAAATGGCCCTTCTCATCGCGGCTGCATCCGGTCTCGTCGAAGCCGGGCAGGTGCGCGTTCAGGTAATCCGCCGCGCTGATCAGCGCGGGCAGTTCCTGGCTGGAGATGCGCCGCAGATGGCCATCGGCCAGCGAATAGCGATGCAGCCGGTTGGGCGTGTGCTCGCTCTCCAGGTAGACGAA
>JAKQCW010000113.1 GCA_029558955.1 Chloroflexota bacterium | reverse complement strand
GGGGTGTTGGTCGGCAGGGTGGCCAGCGCGCTGCGGTCGGGCGTGGGCAGCGCCATGGACGCGCAGCCGGCCAGGCTCATTGCCAGCAAGGCATAGACCAACCATGAAAGGAGACCAACAAGGACGCCCCCTGGCTGCCGGGGGGCGCATTGGTACGTCAATCGCATGAGCGCCATTGTAACATTCGGCTCATGCCCTGTCAAAACCTCGTTGTGCCGCGCCGGCCGCGGCTCAGGCCTCCAGCTCCATGTCGAAATCGTCCAGATCCTCCTCCTCATCCGTCTCCGGTTCGATGACGATCTTGGGTGTCTTGGCTGCGGCGCTGGCCTTGCCGGCGCCCTTGGCCGCGGGCGCCGCCTTGCTGGGCGCGTCGCCGCCAGGAGGCTGCGCGCGGGCCAGGCCGGCCCGCTCCCGCAACACGCCGTCGATCTCGACGAAGAGCTGCGGCGAGTCCTGCAAGAAAGCCTTGGCATTCTCGCGGCCCTGGCCCAGGCGTGTGTCGCCGTAGCTGTAGAACGCGCCCCGTTTCTGGATGACCTCCTGCTCCACGGCCAGGTCCAACAGGTCGCCTGTGCGGCTGATCCCTTCGTTGTACATGATGTCGAACTCAGCCTGGCGGAAGGGGGGCGCCACCTTGTTCTTCTTGACGCTGACCCGCGTGCGGGAGCCGATGACATGCCCCTGGTGCTTGATGCTTTCGATGCGGCGCACGTCCAGGCGCACTGAGGCGTAGAACTTGAGCGCCATGCCGCCGGTGGTGGTCTCCGGGTTGCCGAACATCACGCCGATCTTCTGGCGCAGTTGGTTGGTGAAGATCATGCAGGTGTTGCTTTGGGCGATGGCGCCGGAGAGCTTGCGCAGCGCCTGCGACATCAGGCGGGCCTGCAGGCCCATGTGGCTGTCGCCCATCTCCCCTTCGATCTCGGCCCGCGGCACCAGCGCGGCCACCGAGTCGACCACCACCACATCCATCGCGCCGGAACGCACCAGCGCCTCGGCGA
The DNA here is from genome assembly GCA_029558955.1 of Chloroflexota bacterium. Taxonomy (GTDB): domain Bacteria; phylum Chloroflexota; class Anaerolineae; order JAAEKA01; family JAAEKA01; genus JAAEKA01. The sequence goes on along the minus strand of JAKQCW010000113.1, from coordinate 5,596 downwards.
TCTCCAGCGCCTGTTCGCCGGTGTCCGGCTGCGACACGTAGAGATCATCCACCTGGACGCCGATGCGCTGGGCGTAGTCTGGATCCAGCGCATGTTCCACGTCCACGAAGGCGCAGGTGCCGCCCATGCGCTGCGCCTCGGCGATGACGTGCAGACAGATGGTCGTCTTGCCGGAGCTCTCAGGGCCGTAGATCTCGGTCACCCGGCCGCGCGGCAGGCCGCCGACGCCCAGGGCCAGATCCAGCGACAGCGCGCCGGTGGGGATGGCCTCCACCCGCATGTCCGCCGCCTCGCCCAGTTTCATGATGGCGCCCTCGCCATAGCGCTTCTTAAGATTCGCCATGGTGGTTTCCAGCGCCTTATTTTTGCCGTCGCCTTTCATTTCTGTGTCTCCTTCCAGAGTTTCTGTGCCCGTCTCCTCGGGCGCACGGCTATCACGCCGCCCCGGCCACTAAGCCTGGGGATAGGGCAAAGTTTAGCACGGATGTTCGCAACTGTCAAATCTGCCGCGTCCTTGCCGGCGAATTGTCACCCCTTGCCTACACGTGCTATAATGCGCCGCCATGGCCGCGCCCGCGGCCGCCCGATCGACGTCGATTCTAACCTGGCCATGCCCACAGTGACAGCCTCTCAGCGTTCAGCCCCTATCGACAAACTGCAGGTAAGCATGATGCAGGTGGTGCGCACCGTGCCTCTCTTCGCGTCCTTGCACGAAAACGACTGGGATGAGGTGGCGGAGAAGCTGGTCGGCCTTTGCTACGCGCGCGATGCCTACATCTTCTTCGAAGGCGACCGGCCCGATCACCTCTATCTGATCTGGATGGGCCGGGTCAAGTTGGTGCGCCATTCGATCGATGGCCGCGATGTGGTGCTGGACGTGCTGGGGCCGGGGCGCCTGTTCGGCGAGGTGGCCGTCTTCGAGGATGCCCCCTACAGCCAGACGGCCCAGGCCATGGAGGAGGTGGCGGTGATCGCCATCGCCCGCCGTGACTATCTGGACCTGCTGCAACGTTTTCCCACCCTGTCGCTGGCGGTGATCAACGAGCTGGGCCGCCGGCTGCGGGTGGTCAATGATCTGGTGCAGAGCCTGGCCGTGGACCGGGTCGAGCGACGCATTGCCCGCGCTTTGCTGCGTCTGGCGCTTTACAACGGCGCGCCGACGCGCGACGGCACCATGATCCAGATGCGGTTGACGCGTCAGGATCTGGCTGACATGACCGGCACCACCGTCGAGACCGCGATTCGCGTCATGAGCCGCTTCCGCAAGTCTGGCTGGATCACCACCCAGCGGGGGCGGGTAGTGATCAAACAGCCCGATCAACTGAATCTCGTGGCCAACCAGAACTGAGCGCGCCCCCTGGTTCGGCCGGAGAACGATTGTCCACAGCCTTCCGCCGAAGCCTGTGCGATTGCGGGGAACGCGAGGACGTTCCATGACCCCCACTGCGGTGCTGACAGAACGGACAGAGCTGGGCCAGGGCCTCTTGCTGCGCGTCCAGGCGCGGCCGGAGCTGCTGGCCTGCCGCCCGGGCCAGTTCTTGCTGCTGCGCTGCGGCCACGCCTGGACCCCCTACCTGCGCCGCGCGCTCTTCCCCGTGGACGTTGGCCACGACAGCCTGGCCTTCTGGATCGATTCGCTGGCCGATGAAGGGATCGCCTGGCTCAGCCGGCGTCAGGTGGGCGATGTGCTGGACCTGATCGGCCCGCTGGGCAAGGGCTTTGCGCTGCAAGCTCAGCAGCGCCGCCTGTTGCTGGTGGGCGAGGCGGCGCAGGTCGCGCCGCTGCTGGCGCTGATGCAGGTGCAGCTCAGCCGCCAGGGCAGCGTGGTGCTCCTCTTGCAGGCGCCCACGGCCGCGGCCCTGTTGCCCCCCGGCGCGCTGCCCCCGTCGGTGGAGTACTACACTGCCACCGACGATGGCACGGCCGGCAGCGCCGATGCGCTGGACAGCCTGCTGGCAGAGGTGATGCCCTGGGCCGATGCGCTGGCCGCGGCCGGCTCGCCAGCCTTTTTGCGCCGCGTCCAGCGACGCGTGGCCGCGGCGCGGCCGGAGCCCTTCCGCGGCTTTGCCCAGGCCATGGCCCCCGTCCCCTTGCCCTGCGGCAGCGGCGCCTGCCTGGCCTGCCTGGGGACACCGGCCGCGGGCATCACCGCGCCTGCCAGCGTGGCCCCGTCTTCGATCTGACGGAGTTGGCGCTGTGAGCGCGGCCCAGCGACGCGCGGCCGATGCCGGCGCAGCTCCCTTGGTCAACCTGGCCCCGCGCCACAAGCTCGGCTTGACCCTGGCCAACCCGGTGCTGCTGGCGGCCGGCATGGTCGGCTATGGCGACGCCGCGTTGCCCGGCCTGACGCTGGGGCGGCTGGGCGGCTTCGTGACCGCGCCGGTGACGCGCCGGCCCTGGCGCGGTCCCTTGCCCCAGGTGACCGAGACTACCGGCGGCCTGCTCTGGCAGCGCGGGCTGTGGAACCCTGGGGTGCGGGTGGTGGTGCGTGATTACGGCCCCCTGTGGCGACGTAGCCGCGCCCCCGTCATCGTCCACCTGGCCGGGGATGACCCCGACGAGCTGGCCGCGGTCGCGACCACGCTGGAGCAGACGCCCGGCGTCGTTGGCCTGGAGCTGGACCTGTTGACCCCCTACCAGGATGAGGAGGGCGAGCTGGAAGCGGCCGAGGAGCAGGTGCAGGCCGTGCGCGCGGCCGCCGATCTGCCGCTGCTGGCCCGCATTCCCCTTTCCACCTCCGATGAGGCGGTGCAGGTGCTGGTCGAGCGTGAGCTGATCGATGCCCTGGTGCTGGCCCAGCCGCCGCAGGGGCTGCGCTACCGGCCGGCCGACGGCGGCTCCTGCACCGGCCAACTGCATGGCCGCGGCCTGGCGCCGCTGCTGGCGGCCCGCATCGCCGAGTTGGCCGGCTGGGTCGGGTTGCCTCTGGTCGCCTGCGGCGGGATCCACACGCTGGAGGAGGCGCTGGCCTGCCTGGCCGTGGGCGCGGCCGCGGTGCAGATCGGCACGGCGGTATGGGTCGATCCGCTGCTGCCGGAGCGGGTTGTTGAGGCGCTGGGTGGATGAGCAGTTGGTGAATTGGTGAATGCGGAAGGTAGGCGACGATGCGAGCGGTTGTGCAACGTGTGAGTGAGGCGTCGGTGAGCGTCGATGGCCAGGTGATCGGCGCGATCGGCCGCGGCCTGCTGGTGCTGCTGGGCGTCACCCACAGCGACGGCCAGGCCGAAGCTGCCAGTCTGGCGCGCAAGGTCGCCGGCCTGCGCATCTTCGAGGACGCAGCCGGCAAGTTCAACCTGGCCCTGGCCGATGTGGGCGGCGCGGTGCTGGTGGTCAGCCAGTTCACCCTCTACGGCGACGCGGCCAGGGGCCGCCGGCCCAGCTTTACGGCCGCGGCCCGCCCTGAGCAGGCCGAGCCGCTGTGCCAGGCTTTCATCCAGGCGCTGATCGGTCAGGGGCTGGAGGTGCAGACCGGCCGCTTCGGCGCCAGCATGGCGGTGCGGCTGGTCAACGACGGCCCGGTGACGCTGTGGCTGGACACGGCGGAGCTGGGCCGATGAAGAGTGCGACGCCTGGCGAGCAGTCGGTGGTGGTCAAGGCCGCCGCGCCGGCCGCTGATGGCTGGGCGCCCCGCTTGAGGAGACAATCATGGATCAACAACAGATCGATACGACGCTGGCCATCACACAGGCGATGGTCGATGAACTGACCGATTACCTGATGGGCGACTCCCTCTATCGGCAGTTGATGGTGAAAACCGCTGGCGGCGTCCGCCAGCCGAAGATGACCCTGGGCGCTTTGCTGGAGAACATGCAGAGCCTGGAGGATGAACAGGTTCGCCTGAGCGCCGAGCAGCGGCGTCAGACGGCGGCCATGGGGGAGCGGATCGCGGTCGCCCGCGCCTCCTTTGCCAGCCAGTGGGGCGCGTTCTTGCGCCGTGAGCTGAAGGCGCTGCTGGACTCGTGGCGCTGGTATCTGGACGACGCCGCCCGCGACGATGCCGCCCGCGAGCGCTATCCCCAGGAAGCGCATATCCGCACCCGCATCGAGCTCGTGCAGGCTGAGCTGGCGGATGATCCGCTGGCCGCCGAGCGGCGGCGCGAGCTGAGCCAACTGGACGCGACGCTGCGCCCCATGCTGCATGGCAGCGGCTACGTCGGCCCGCGCGGCAGTGAAAATCGCTACCCCGCCGGCCGCGCCTGGTGGCTCTACGGCCGGCCGGAGAAGGGCTCATAATCGCCGCGCCGGAAGGCCTTGGCTGAGTGGGCTGAGTGGGAATCAGAGAGTGTGGCAGAATTCGATTTATGACCAGGCAACGGAAATCCCATCAGACGAGAGGACGAAGTCGTCAGGTCCGAAACGCTCGCTGCGCTCCTGGTAGGCAATGAGCGGCGCCGCTCTCCCCCACTCTCCGCTCCCTCCTCCTCCCTTCATCCGCGCGCATCTCGAAAAGCGGCCACCCCCCGGCAGATGCGCGCGTTTTCGAGGGGTTGCGGGGCCAAAATCGGCGCGTCGAACGGGTTTTTCCCGTCCAGGGATGGCCGGCGAGGCTGCGCAGACCGCTGCAAGGCGCCTGCGGCCGCCCTGCAGCCGGCCAGACAGGGCTGTTTTGCGCCGGCGACCGGCCCAAACGGGTTGTCAGCGGCCCAGCGGAGGCGCAGTTGACACATTATCGGTCAACTTGACGCGCGTTATCGCGCATCCCCCCGGTTTTTCAGCCGTTCGAGATGCGCGATAACGACTTTGGTCAAGTAAAATCGGGCAGAAATGGAAAGATCAGCAAGAGATAGTGGCGATTCTTGACTTTCTACCCGGTTTCTGTGATAATTCAGTCGGCAAAGAGCAGTGGAAATCCCCCTAATGACCTTCGGGTCACTGAAACAATTCCCAGAACACGTTGTTGCCCGGATTGAGGTTAATGCTGGTGGAAATCCCCCTAATGACCTTCGGGTCACTGAAACGGTGTCGTGCAAATCCCAGGCGGACCGCCCGTACCAGTGAATCGTTTCGTGTGGAAATCCCCCTAATGACCTTCGGGTCACTGAAACCGGGGATGGTGGCGGCCAGAAGCGCCGCCAGCAAGAAGTACACTAGTGGAAATCCCCCTAATGACCTTCGGGTCACTGAAACTCCGTCAGCTGCCCAGCGGCATAGCTCCTGGTTAGGGTTCTGGTGGAAATCCCCCTAATGACCTTCGGGTCACTGAAACTGCTCCTCGGCGGGTGCTGCTTCCTGCTGCTCCTCGGCGGGCGCTGCTTCCTGGTGGAAATCCCCCTAATGACCTTCGGGTCACTGAAACTGGACTACAAGCACTCAGTGCCAGTGCCGCAAGAGCGACGAGCAGGTGGAAATCCCCCTAATGACCTTCGGGTCACTGAAACTCTCCCTCCTGGTCGCGCACCTTGAGATCAGGCAACACGCCATTGTTGACGGTGGAAATCCCCCTAATGACCTTCGGGGAGGGTAGGACATAACATAAGCCGTCATAAGTGATTGGCACATAACATAAGTAGGAGATTGGTTGCCCTTGATGCGACTGCCGGCTCCCGTGAGCGGCCGAAAATCCGCTGATGCAACGGCGAATGGAGGTGATGGCCCG
>JAKQCW010000088.1 GCA_029558955.1 Chloroflexota bacterium | reverse complement strand
CCATGCGCCACGTTTTGCTGCGCTCCGGCTACCGGCTCTGCGATGCGGCCGAGGCCGCATCGCTCTACGCGCTGCCGCTGCCCGCCGCACACCTGCGCCTGGGTCCGCTGATGCTGCGCGATGCCTTGCTGACCCTTGCCGGCCCCGCCTGGGAGCTGTCGGTCGATGACTTGACCCGCCAGGTCTGCTTCAGCCGGCACGGTACTCCCACCTTCCTTTCCGCCAACCCGCCCGGCACCGCCACGCCCGTGCCGGACGCCGACCGGCCCGAGGAGATGCAGCCATGACCTTTCCCCAGGCGCCATCCGAGCGCAATTCCCGCACGCGCTGGCTCAAGATCGCCGCGGCCTTCTGGCTGCTGCTCATCAGTGCCGTGGCACTCATCAACAGCGTCGGCCTGTCTCGGCTCGCCGAACAGACCCAGAGCAGCGCACAGGATGCGCAGGTCAAGGCGCTGGGCCTGCGCGTGGCCGATCTCGAACACCAGGCCAATGCGGACAAGCGCCGGCCGGTGCCGATCAGCCAGGCCGAATTCGCCAACGCGCGGCAGGCGCTGGACGAACGGATGACGCGCCTCGAAGAGGCCGATGAGGCGAGGGCCTTGGCCGTCGACCTGCAGACGCTGCTGGCGCGCGTGAACGCAATCGAAACCCGCCTGGAGAAAACCCGGCAGGTGGCATCCGCCGCTCGCCCGCGCACTCCGGTTGCGACGAAGCCCAAGGTGCCGGAGCCGCCGTTCCGGGTGCTCGGCGTGGAGCTGCGGGGAGGCGAGCGCTTTCTGTCGATCACCTCCACCGCCGCGGCCTCGCTCGCGGGCGCCCGGCTGCTGCGCGAGGGCGATGCCGAGGGCGGCTGGCAACTGCAGTCCATCGAGGCGCAGGCGGGCGTGTTCCAGGTGAACGGCCAGACGCAGCGCATCGCGGTGCCGTAGGAGGTCGCCATGAAGCTGCGGCCGTTGCTCGCTGCCATCGTTCTGTTCGCCGCTATCGGCGCATCCGCCCAGCCGGCCCCGGTGACGAACTCGCGCATGGTGCCCGCCCAAGTGCAGCCGGGCGCTGATGCCGCGCTCGACGAGAGACAGGCGCGGGAGTGGGGGCTTCACCCCGAGGAGTGGGCACGTTACCGACAATTGATGCAGGGGCCGCTCGGGGTCTATTCGCCCCAGCTCGATCCGCTCACGGCGCTGGGCATCGAGGCCCGCAGCGAGGAAGAGCGCAGGCGCTACGCGGAGTTGCAGGTGCAGGCCGAGGCTCGGCGCGTCGGCAAGACGCTGGCCTACCAGCGGGCCTACGACGCGGCGTGGCAGCGCCTGTTTCCCGGCCAGCCGCGCGTGAGCCTGCCCGGCGCCAAGGCGCAGGGTGCCGGCAACACCGGCTCGGGGCGCCTGGCAGTCTTCGTCAAGGCCGACTGCGCACCGTGCGCACAGCGCGTGCAGCAGTTGCAGGCGGCCGGCACGGCCTTCGACCTCTACATGGTCGGCAGCCGTCAGGACGACGCGCGCATCCGACAGTGGGCCACCCAGGCGGGCATCGACCCGGCCAGGGTGCGCGCCCGCACCATCACGCTCAATCACGATGCCGGGCGCTGGCTGTCGCTCGGCCTGCCCGGCGAGCTGCCGGCCGTGGTGCGCGAGGTGAACGGCCAATGGCAGCGGCAATAGGTGCTCCGGGCCAGGAGCGTTGGCCGTCCCGCGTCGCCATCCGCTGCGCCTGCGCCGTGCTGCTGCTCGCCACCGGCACCGCGGCCTTCGCAACGCGGGCGCGGGAAGTGCCGCCGCCGGCCTATCAACTGGCGGCGCACCGTGCAGACGTGCCGGCGGCGGTGCTGTACGCGGTGGCCTTGCAGGAGAGCGGCGCCATGCTGCGCGGGCGCCTGATCCCCTGGCCGTGGACGCTCAACGTCGCCGGCTCGCCACAGCGCTATGCCACCCGCGCGGAGGCCTGCGCGGGGCTACGCCGGGCACTCGCCAGCACGCCGGCCAATCGCATCGACGCCGGCCTCGGCCAGGTCAATCTCGGCTACCACACGCATCGCTACACGCAGCCTTGCGAGCTGCTGGACCCGTACCGCAACCTCGCCATCGCTGCGGAAATCCTGCGCGAACAGCACACGCCGGGCGAGGACTGGCTGCTTGCCATCGGCCGCTACCACCGGCCCGCCGGCGGGGCACCCGCGGCGCGATACCGGCGCAGTGTGCATCGGCACCTGACCCGCGTACTCGACCCCGGCGTTCCCGTTCCAACTCTCCAGGCCACCACGCCATGAACCACACCGTCCTCATCGCCGCCATCGGGCTGCTGTCCACGACCACCATCTTCGCCCAGACCGTCTCCGGGCCGCTGATCGTCGTCGAAGACCGCGGCGGCGACTCCGCGCTGCCGTACTACCAGTCGCTGAATCCTCAGCCGGATCAGGCCACGCCGCCGGCCCCGATGCCAGCCCCGCGCGCGGGCAACACGGCCGACGCCGAAGCCGCCATGCTGCCGGTGCGCTCGACGCAACTGTCGCCGGGCGAGGTGCAGCGCCGCGTCATCCGGGCGCCGGGCCTGACGGCGCTGTTCCTGATCGGCGACGACGAGCGTTCGCGCGCCTGGCTGCGGCAGCGGCAGGTGGCGCTGCGCGAGCTGCAGGCCGTGGGCCTGGTGGTCAACGTGGAGTCGATGGCCGCGCTGACGGCGCTGCGCAGGCTGGCTCCCGG
>JAKQCW010000079.1 GCA_029558955.1 Chloroflexota bacterium | reverse complement strand
TGGCCCTGGGTGTCGGCGTCGATCAGCAGCACTTCATGGCCAGCCCGCGCCAGCCCGGCTGCCAGGTTGACGGCGGTGGTGGTCTTGCCAACGCCGCCCTTGGTCAATGACACTGCGATGCGTCTCATGGTCACACTCCTCGAATCGGGGCAGAAGCGCCCATCAGAGTCTGCTTGTGCGGCAGTATACCACAGCTTTGCTCTGGGATGCACAATCACGAGTCCGGCGCACTGGGGCTTTGGCAGGCTGCCGCTGATCGTGCCACGTTTGGCGAGGCCCCGGCGCTTTCAAGAATGGCGGCTGCCAGACCGGAGTCGAGCCTTCAGGCGGGTTGGAGCGTTCGACTGACATCGGTCAGACCCGGCTGAAGCCTTGACTCCGCGCCAGATATGGACCCGGCTGAAGCCTCGACTCCGCGCCAGATTTGGACCCGGCTGAAGCCTCGACTCCGCGCCAGATTTGGACCCGGCTGAAGCCTTGACTCCGCGTCAGATTTGGACCCGGCTGAAGCCTCGACTCCGCGCCAGATATGGAATCGTTGGTGAGAGCCGATGCGGCTTGGCGGAGTTGGGCCGCTGCGTTATAATCGTGTTCCTGTGCGGCGCGTGCTGTGGCGGCGTGGGCGGGCACGGTCGGAGACCGGCCTGAGCGAAGGAAATGGCGTGAGCGGGCACGGTCGGAGACCGGCCTGAGCGAAGGAAATGGCGTGAGCGGGCACGGTCGGAGACCGGCCCGAGCGAAGGAAATGGCGTGAGCGAGGCGAATGGCCTGAGCGGAAAGAATCGAACATTGTGGCCGGCTTTTGCCCGGCGTCCCGGTGCGCAGCCTGACCGAGGGCGACGACTGCGGGGAGACCGAGCCACCCTGGAGACCTGCATTGAACACCATCACCATTGTCGGATTGGGGCCGGGCGACCCTGGCCTGTTGACCAAGGCGGCCTGGGATCTCCTGCACGCGGCCGAGGAGGTCTATGTGCGCACGGACCAGCACCCCACGCTGGCTGCGCTGCCGCAAAGCCTGGCCATCCACAGCTTCGATGCGGCCTACTGCGCCGCGGACGATTTCGCTTCGGTCTATCAACAGATCGCCGCGGAGATCATCCGTCTGGGCAGCCGGCCTCAGGGGGTGATCTACGCCGTGCCGGGCGATCCGGCCGTGGGCGAGGCCACCACCTGGCTGATCCGTGAGCTGGCCGCGGCCCAGGGCTTGGCGGTGCGCGTGTTGAGCGGCGTCAGCTTCGTCGAGCCCGCCTGCCTGGCGCTGGGCATCGATCCGCTGGAGCGCGACGGCTTGCAGATCGTGGACGCCATGAGCGCGGCGGCCGGCCATGCCCCGCCCTTCGACGCCTCCCGGCCGGCGCTGCTGGCGCAATGCTACAGCCGCGCCCTGGCCAGCGACATCAAGCTGATCCTGCTGCCCAGCTATGGCGAGCAGCATCTGGTGACGGTGCTCAGCGCGGCCGGCACGGCGCAGCAGGTCGTGCGCACCATGCCGCTTTTCGAGCTGGATCGCGGCGCGGAGTTCGACCATCTGACCACGCTCTACGTGCCGCCGGCCGGCCCCTATGCCGATTTCAGCCGTTTGCTGGAGATCGTGGCCCACCTGCGCGCGCCGGAGGGCTGCCCGTGGGATCGCGAGCAGACCTTGCAGACGCTGCGCAAGGAAGTGCTGGAGGAACTGTACGAGCTGCTGGAAGCGCTGGACCTGGACGATGACGCTCAGATTGCCGAGGAACTGGGCGACGCGGCGCTGGAGCTGGCCATGCTGGCACAGATCGCCGCGGAGGAGGAGCGTTTCCGCTGGCCCCAGGTGATGCAGCAGGTCTGCGAAAAGCTGATTCGCCGCCATCCCCACGTCTTCGGCGACGTCGAGGTGAGCAGCGTGGACGAGGTGCTGGCCAACTGGGCCGCGATCAAGGCCGAGGAGAAGAGGGGACGAGAGGGGGAAGGGGGCAAGAAAAGCAGCGGCGTGCTGGCCGGCGTGCCCAAAGGGTTGCCGGCCCTGGCGCTGGCCAGCAAGACTCAGAGCCGGCTGGCGCAGGCTGGCATCGAGGCCGATCTGACGGACGCCGACCCCATCGGACTGGCGCTGTGGAAGCTGGCGGCCGAGGCGCGGGCCGCGGACATGGACGCCGAGACCGTGCTGCGCGAGCTGTGCCGGCAAGTCGCCGACGCCCTGGTGTAGGGTGTGTCCGAGTTTCCGATGCGGCGTCTGAACCGTTGTGCTCGATGGACAAAAAGAGAACGCCCCGCATTGAGCGAGGCGCTCCTTTTTGCAGTCGGGGCGAGAGGATTTGAACCTCCGACCTCACGGACCCGAACCGTGCGCGCTACCGAGCTGCGCTACGCCCCGTGACTGACGCAAGGCATTATACATGGCGTCGGTGTTTTGGCAAAATGGGTGAAGCGTGAATGTGCTCGTGGGGTTGGTGCTCGTAGGATGCCTGTATTGGCGCATTTACGTAATCCGTAACCCGTAACCCGTGGTCTAGCTACCCGACAGTTTCTGCAAGTGCGCCGGGGTGTGGGTCGAGTAGGTTCTGGCGGCGTCGGTCAGCGATCTTTGCGCCGCGCAACGGACTTCCACGGGCCGAGAGTTGCCGCCAGAACCGTATCGAGACCCGATGGTTGCCAGGTGCGGCCCGCTCGCTGGTCTCGATACGCTGGAAGCGCGCGACCTCATGGGATTGGGCTGCCCTCAACCCGCTACTCGACCAACGCTCGCTGGATTCGTTGTATGAGTGCCAGGTAGCTAGGCTGCGTCTCACGTTTCACGGCCCCCCAGTTTTGCGCCATCGCCCACACTATGCTAAAATTGCCGCTTGTGCAGCGAGGGCATCGGAAGCCCATTCCGACCCTCGTTACTTTTCGCTCACGGCCCAAGCGATTCCTCGTTCAGATCGCCGGTTGACCGTGGGTAAATCCCAAGGAAAGGAGGTAACTGCACGTGAACGAGTATGAGCTCATGTTCATCGTTCATCCCGAGGCCGACTCCGATGCTGTCACCAGCGTCAGCGAGCAGGTGACTGCCTGGATCGGCGCTCAGGGGGGCGAAGTGCTTCAGACCAACGTGTGGGGCCGTCGCAAGCTGGCTTTCGCCATCGACAAGCACAGCGAAGGCAGCTATGTGGTCATGACTCTGCGTCTCGCCGGTCCGGCATTGGCCGAGGTGGAGCGCAACATCCGACTGCACGAGCGAATCCTGCGCTATATCTTTGTGCGCCAGGGCGAGTAACCCGCCCGCGGTGAGAAAAAGGACGAGCGAAGATGACTAGAGGACTGAACAAGGTGTTGATCATCGGCGCCCTGGGCAGTGAGCCGGAGATGCGCTACACTCCCAGCGGCAAGCCGGTGACCTCGTTCAGTGTCGCCGTGACTCGCGGCTGGCGCACCTCAGAAGGTGAGCGCAAAGAGGCGACCGAATGGTTCAACGTCGTCTCCTGGGGCAACCTGGCTGAGATCTGCAATCAGCACCTGCGCAAAGGCTCACAGGTCTACATCGAGGGCCGGTTGCAGACCCGCAGTTGGGATGACGCCGGCGGAGTCAAGCACTTCCGCACTGAGCTGGTGGCCAACGAGATGATCATCCTGGATGGTCGCTCCTATGTGGCCGACGATGATTACAACGACATTGACTTTTGATAAAGGATAGCACCATGTCTGAACCTTACGAGCGGTCGTCTGGTGGACGGTCGGGCCCAGGTGGTCCGGCGGGCGCGCGCAAGCGCCGCCCCCAGCAGGTGCGCACCCGCCGGGTGTGCATCTTCTGCGCTGAAAACTCCAAGCAGATCGACTACAAACAAACCGATACCCTGAAGCGCTTCCTCACCGAACGCGGGCAGATTCGACCTCGGCGCAAGACCGGCCTGTGCACCAAGCATCAGCGCCGTCTTTCCACGGCCGTCAAGCGCGCCCGTTTCATGGCGTTGCTGCCCTACACCGGCGAGCATCTCCGGCTCTACGGCGGCAACTGAGCGAGTAGCGAACTATGGCAAAGCGACGCAGAGTAGAGCGCACAGAGCCGTCGCGCAAGGAAGCCGCGATGACCAAGGCCGAGCGCGAGCGCGCTCGCAAGCTGACCATCGTCGTCGGCGTGGTTGTGGGCCTGGCCCTGTTGGTGTTGGTGGCCGGATTGCTCTATCAATCGGTGATCATCCCCAACACCACGGTGGCCAAGGTCAATGGCGAGCGGATCTCCACGGGCGACCTGTGGAAGCTGACCCGTTTCGACCAGTTCCAGCGCGTCAGCCAGCTCCAAAGCCTGCTGCAATACCAGGATCAGATCGACCCTGGCGGCGCACAGGGCTTCTTCACATCCCAGATTCAGGAGATGCGCAACAACCTGATCAACTCCGAGGCCGCCACCAACCGGGTCCTGGAGCAGATGATCGAGGAAAAGCTGTTGCGTCAACTGGCTGCCAGCAACAACATCACCGTCAGCGATGCCGAGGTTCAGGCCCGGCTGGAGTCCCTGATCGCCTCGCAGCAGGGCTTCGTGACCGCGCCCGACGCTACGGCCACGGCCGAGGCGCTGGCTGCGGCCACGGCCACGCCATCCCCCACGCCATCGCCGACCCCCACCAGCACCGTGGCCAGCACACTGACCGTGCCCACGGTTGCGCCTGAGCCAACCCCCACGGCCCATGTGCAGACCGCGACGGAGTTCGACGCCGGCCTGGAGCAGTTGCTGACCAACGTGAGCCAGGGCGCCAACATCTCCAAGGCAGATGCACGCGCCCTCTACACCAGCCTGATCAGCGCCGAGCTTCTGCGCACCAAGGTGACCGAGCAGTTGGGCGATCAGATGCCCACCAGCGGCGAGCAGGTGCGGGCCCGGCACATCCTGATCAGCGTGGCGGCCGATGCGTCGGAGGCGGACAGCGCGCTGGCCTTGGCTGAGGCGATCAGCATCACCCAGCGGCTGCGGGCTGGCGAGGACTTCGCCACATTGGCGACGGAGTACTCGGACGACACCGCCAGCGCCCAGCAGGGCGGCGATCTGGGCTTCTTCCCGCGTGGTCAGATGGTTGCTGAGTTCGAGGACGTGGCCTTCAGCCTGCCCATCGGCGAGATCAGCGACCCGGTGAAGTCGCAGTTCGGCTACCACATCATCGAGGTGACCGAGCAGCGGCCTGGCGATCCCAGCTTCACCGCCTGGCTGCAAGAACAGAAGGCGGCCGCCCAGATTCAGCGGGCGCTGACCAGCGCCCGTCTGCCCAACCTGCCTACGGTGCCCACCGCCCTGCTGGTTGACCAGTAGCCGGCGGCGGCAGCTTAAGGACGCGCCGGCAGATGAGTTTCTGCGTTGGCTCGGTCAGGAGACCGGCCAGAGCGGCAAGTGATCGATAGACGCGCTCCAACTGCCTGCTTTAGCTTGCTGGGAGCCGAGACCTGCAAAACAAAAAGCGCCCTGAGCCTTCAGGGCGCTTTTTTCTTGCAGTCGGCCTGGGCATCAGGCGTGCCAGCGCCGCACCTCAGTGACGTTGGGCAGACGTTCGATGCGCGCCAGGATGCGGCTGAGCTGCTCGGCGTCCTTGATCTGCAAGGTAGCCTCGACCTGGGCCAGATTGCCCTTGATGCCGGTGGTGGCCTTGGCGTCGAGCATGTTGATCCGTTCGCCGGCCACCAGATTGGCGATATCGCGCAGCAGGCCAGAGCGGTCGTAGGCCTCGACGCGGATGTGTACCGGGTGGGTCTTCTCGGCGGCCTGACCCCAACTGACCTCCACGATGCGGGCCGGGTCTTTCTTGATCATGTGGGCCAGGTTGGGGCAGGTGGCCCGGTGAATGGTGACCCCGCGGCCGCGCGTGACGTAGCCGATGATCTCCTGGCCGGGGATGGGGTTGCAACACATCGCAGTGCGGTTGAACAGGTCCGCTACCCCCAACACCGTCACCCCTTCGGTAGAGGTGTACGGGGCCGCGATGAAGCTGCTTTCCTCGACGCTGGGGACTTCATCCTTCTCCTTGCGGTCCATGTCCAGCACTTTGCTGGCTACCTGTTGGGTGTTGATGTCGCCGAAGCCGAGCGCGGCGTAGAAGTCGTCGACTTTGTCATAGCCGAACAACTTGGCGATGGAATCATGGCTGCGCTCGATATTCAGGCGCTTGAGCTCGCGGTTCAGCGTCTCCAGCCCCTGCTGAATGTTTTCCTCGCGGCTTTGCTTGCGGAACCACTGACGAATCTTGGAGCGCGCCCGGCTGGTCTTGGTGTAGGGCAGCGAGGGATTCATCCAATCGCGGCTGGGGCCGCCGCGCTTGGAGGTGATGATATCCACGATGTCGCCGTTGCGCAGCCGGAAATCCAGCGGCACCAGCCGGCCATTGACCCGCGCCCCCCGGCAGCGATGCCCCACCTCGGTATGCACCATGTAGGCGAAGTCGATAGGAGTAGAGCCGGCCGACAGGTCCTTGAGATCGCCCTGGGGGGTGAAGACGTAGACCCGGTCGGCGAAGAAGTCGGTCTGCATCGAGTCGACGAACTCGCTGGCATCGGCCACCTCTCCTTGCCAGTCGATCATCAGGCCGCGCAGCCAGGCCAGCTTGTTCTCGAACTCCACATCGCGCTTGACCTGCTCCTTGTAGCGCCAATGGGCCGCGATGCCCAGCTCAGCCGAGCGGTGCATCTCATAGGTGCGGATCTGCACCTCCAGGCTGTGCCCATCCGGGCCTACCACCGCGGTGTGCAGCGAGCGGTACATGTTGTCCTTGGGATTGGCGATGTAATCGTCGAACTCGCCCGGGATCGGCCGCCACAGGCCATGGATCGCGCCCAGCACCACGTAGCAATCGCTGATCTCGTCCACCATGACACGCACCGCCTGGGTGTCGTAGACCCGTTCCAGCTCGATCCCTTTGCGCTGCATCTTGCGATAGATGCTATAGATGTGCTTGGGCCGTCCTTCCACCACGGCGACGATGCCCAGCTTCTGCAGGTCGTTCTGGATGATGCGGGTCACGTAGGCGATGGACTGTTCGCGCTCGGCGCGCCGCGCTTGCAGATCAGTGGCGATCTTCTTGTAGATCGCCGGTTCCAGCCAGCGAAACGCGCCATCTTCCAACTGCCATTTGATCTGCCAGATGCCCAGGCGGTTGGCCAGCGGCGCGTAGATTTCCAGCGTCTCGCGCGCGATGCGCCGGCGCTTGTGTTCCTTGAGATGGTTCAGCGTGCGCACGTTGTGCAGCCGGTCGGCCAGCTTGATCAACACCACGCGAATGTCCTTGCTCATGGCCAAAAAGAGCTTGCGCAAGGTTTCATCGCGCTGGCTGCGCAGGCGCGGCGGCGGCGCTTCCCGTTCCTCGCGCCGTGGCCGGGCTGGCGCGCTGACGCCCGCTTGCTCAGCCTCCTCCTCCTGCTCCTCCTTGCTCGGTTTGACGCCGATCTGACTGATTTTTTCCAGTTTGGTCACCCCATCCACCATGCTTGCCACGTCGGCATCGAAGCGTTTGCCGATCTCGGCGATGCTGATGCTGGTATCTTCAGCCACGTCGTGCAGCAGGCCGGCGGCGATGGCCTTGGCGTCCAGCCGCAGTTCGGCCAGGATGCCGGCCACAGCCAGCGGATGGATGATATAGGGCTCGCCGGAGGCACGCGGCACATCGGCATGGGCTTCGCTGGCCAGGGCGTAGGCGTTGCGGATCAGCAGGATATCCTCGTCGCTGTACGTGCGGGGAAGCCGGGCGATCAGCTCTTCCAACGTCGTTGGAGAATCAAGGAATTCCTCGTTAGGCATAGGCGGGGCTGCGTTCCCTTTCGGAGGATGTTTGAGACATCAATGCTCGGACGTGCGCGCTGCGGTCTGCCAAGTCCTGAGTTGGGATTATAGCGCAGCAGCAGGAAACACGCAACAGCAGGGAATCCCCATGCGCCCGGAGAGGACCCGCGGCGTTGAACTCATCTGGATCAACATCTCAGCCGTGGTGCGGTTTGCGCCGTTGGCCTTTGGCCCCCATATCACAATTGGAAATGCCGCATTTGACAGCTCTTCCCCTGGGAGATACAATCAAACCCAAGCCCCCGTAGCTCAGCGGACCAGAGCATCGGTCTTCGGAACCGAGTGTCGCAAGTTCGAATCTTGCCGGGGGTACCTTGGGAAAAAGACACGGGCTGCCCGTCAGCGGGCAGCCCGTGTTCGATTCAGGAAGCAAGCCAGAGCTCAGCTTGCCGTCGGCGCATCATCAGTCGTAGGTCCGATAGTGGATGCGCAGGTAGCCCGCCTTGCTGGCGTCGAAGAATTCAGTCGTGGCGAAGGCGTAACGGGTGCTCAGCAGGCCCTCGGGCCCCATCGCCTCGGCCGGGATGTTGTTCGGATCCGAGGTCACCAGGAAGCCGTTGTTGACTGCCTCGCCGGCCACCATGTCCGCCACCGCGTTGGTGACATCCAGGCGCAGCCAGGTGTTGATGCGCGAGCTGCCCAGGCGGGTCACGCTGTCAACCGGGCCCATGTCGCCGCCAGGGTTGGTCCAGGGCGTGGTCCAGTTGGCCGTGCCCGAGGCCCAGTCGCCAGTGACAGGCTGCACCGCAACGCCCAGGGTCGACTGATCCCAGTTGCTGAAGCCGCGCCCCTCGAAGACGTAGAGGAACAGATAGGCCGCATCGACCCAGGCATTGTCGGGGATGCAAGTGTGGACGTTGTCGCACACCGGGAAGGGGGTCTTCACCACCGGGCGCATCTGGTCGTTGAAGCCGACCCACATGGTCTGGGCCGCGCCGTAGACCACCGAGGGCTGCGCGCCGTTGAGGAAGGTATCCTCGCTCACGCCGAAGCGGCGGGAACGAACCACATCAGCCGTGCGCTTGGTGATGCGCCCTTCGCCCCCTTCGGGGTAGTCCGCGGCTGTGACGGCGCCATTCAGCGGCTGCTGGATGTACTCCACCACGGAGTCAGCCATCACGGCCCATGAGTCGTAGGGGTTGATGGCATAGTCGAAGAAGACCGAGTAGCCATCGCCGCCGCGGCGCATGAAGTCGTTGGTCACAATCTGGTAGACGGTGTCGGAGTCGATGGGGCTGAAGCTGCCGTCAGGGTTCTTGATTTCGGCCGAGAGAATGCGATCGCCCACCGCGCGGTTGGGGTCAAAGCTGTAGCGCAACCCGCCCACCTGGGCAAAGCGGCCGCCCGGGGACGTGGTGCTCCACTGGCTGACGCCGTTCTCCAGCGCCTCGATCAAGTGGTCGCCCGTCAGGCCCAGGGTCGCCACCGTGTTGCCAAAGGGCAGCACCGTCAGCACCTGGCCCATGGTCACATCGCCGGACTGAATGCTGGCGCGAATGCCGCCGCCGTTGGTGATGCAGATCTGGCTGCCCACGCCTTGAGTCTTCCAGAGCAGGGCGTCGCAGATCAGGTTACCCAGGTTGGTCTCCGCGGTGCGCACCACCGGCCGGTTGCCGTCCAAGAGGACGTCGGAGGAGCCGATGACGGTGTTCTGCAGCGCCTGGATGGGCGCCGCGAAGAGGGCCACGTCAGCCGCGATCGCCGGATCATCGGGGATGCTCGAATCGATCAGGATCGGGTCGCCGTTGTAGGTGTCCACCACGCCCGCGGCGTTGAAGGTAACATCCAGCCGGCCGAGGTATCTGCCCCAGTCCCAGGCGCTAACTACCAGCACCGGCTCGGACGTGGGGGAATTGATGACCGTGGGATAGGGGCCGATCGCGCCGGGCATGGGGCCCAGCGGGGTGTGGCTGTGGCCGCCGACGATCACGTCGATGCCGGGAACGGCCGCGGCCAGCGCCATCTCCACATCGTAGCCCAGATGGGAGAGGACGACGATCTTGTTGATGCCCATGCCTTGCAGCGTGGCCACGGTGGCCTGCGCGGCGGCCACGTGGTCAGTGAAGAGCACGTCGGGGCCGGGGCTGGAGATGATGGGGGTCTCTTCGGTGGTCAGACCAAAGACACCCACCGACTGGCCGCCCACCTCAAGCACCGTGTAGGGCTCGATCAGGCCGGTCAGCGAGACCTGGGCCGATGCGTCGATGTTGGCTGAGGTCACCGGGAAAGGCACCGCGTTGATGAAATTGGCCAGCGCGGGCGGGCCAGAGTCGAACTCGTGGTTGCCGATGCCAGAGGCTTGGTAGCCGAGGGCAGTCATGAAATGGGCTGCTTCCTGACCCTGCCAGTAGTTGAAGAAGAGGGTGCCCTGGAAGTAGTCGCCGCCGTCCAAGAGAAGGACGTTGCCGCCTTCGGCCTGGACCTGCTGAATGGCCGTGGCGCGCCGGGCAACGCCGCCCAGATTGGCATTATTGCAGGTGGCCATGCAGGGTTCGATATTGGCGTGGGTATCGTTGGTGTGCAGAATCGTCACAGTGATTGGCTCGTCGGCCAAAGCGGCCGGGACGAAGACCAGGGCCAGCAACACCAGAACAGCCATAGCCAGCGAGAGATTGAGCGCCGGTCGAAGCGCCCGTTGGAGGGTTGGAAGATGCCTCATCGTTGTCTCCTTACAGAATTTCACCAAGGCCGAGAGTCGATGGCGCCCATCAGCCCGACGCGCTCGCTTCCCTTAGCCGCCTGCTGCTGATGGACAAGAAAATGGGGTAATACGGGGATCCTCAGGTGGTTCCCATTGGACTAGCACATTATAAGAAAGAGGGCGGGTTGAGTCAAACTACAGATGCTGTGCCCGCAGTTTCCATAGGGCGCAGGGATGCATCGCCGAAGGTTGGCAGTGCGCTTGGCCAGTATCCGGGGGATTTCGTTGTGCTGTGCTGCCTTTTTCGACCGGCGCAACCTGTGGTATGATCCTCTGGCTGTTGTACCCCGTCAGGCCTGGCAGCGGAGTGCGACGCAGCGATCGGCCCGAGCGATCATTTGCCAAACCGACCAAGTTCGTGAGGTCATCTATGCCCAACTGCACCAACTGCGGAACCTGGAACCCAGACGACAAGCAAGTCTGTTGGCGTTGCCAGACCGAGCTGCCCAAGCCGCCGGTGAAAAAGAAGCGTGAAACCCGCCGCTTTGCCGGTCTGCCGCTCTACCTGTGGATCGCCCTGGTCTTCTTTTTCATCATGCTCTTCTCCTCACGCTGTTTCGTAACTGAACTCAGCCGCTGGGCGGGCTAGGCCGTCATGGATCAACGACGGCGTACCATCATCGAACGTGCCCGCCAGCGGCGGGCGCGGCGCAGCGGATCGAGCTGGCTGCCCCTGCTGCTGGGCCTGGGACTGTTGGGCATGTGCCTGGGCTTTGTTCTGCTGGCTGGCCTGTGGGGCGCCTCCCGCACGCTGGCCGGGACCGACCTGGGGAGCGCAGCCGGCCGGCCGCTGTCGGTGCTCCTGCTGGGCATCGACCGGCGGGCGGATGAAAGCGGGCCGACCCGCAGCGATTCGATGATTCTGCTGGGCAGCCGGAGCGACGGCGCCAGCGCAGCCCTCTTGTCGATCCCCCGTGACCTGTGGGTGGACATTCCTGGCGTCGGCGAGCAGCGCATCAACACCGCCCTCTTCTTCGGCCATGACCCGGCCGACGCCGGCGCCGGCCCGCGGCTGGCCATGCGCACCGTGCAGCAGGAGCTGGGCCGGCCGGTGGATCGCTATCTGTTGCTGGATTTCGCCACCTTCGTGCGCGCGGTCGATGCCCTGGGCGGCGTTGAGGTCGATGTGCCCGCCCCCATCGTCGATACGGAGTACCCGACGCCCGACTATGGCATCACCACCGTGCGCTTCGATCCCGGCGTGCAGACCATGGATGGCGAGCGGGCGCTGGTCTATGTGCGCACCCGGCACAGCGACGGCGATTTCAGCCGCTCCGCGCGCCAGTTGCAGGTCATCCAGGCGCTGGCCGCCAAAGCGCTACAGCCCGCAACGTGGCCCCGTCTGCCTGAGCTGTTGCGGGTGCTGCGCGCGGGAGTGGTCACCGATCTGACGTCGGGCGATGCGCTGGCTTTGCTGCCGCTGGCCTCGGCGCTGGCCAATGGGGAGGTCCAGGCCGCCACGTTGGAGGATGCCACGACGCCCTGGATCACCTCCGGCGGCGCGTGGGTGCTGCTGCCCAACAGGGAGGCCATCCAACAGATCGTCACGCAGTTGTTTGGTCCTGGATGACCGCAGAGGGCGGACCGTCCCTTGCTCTCTTTCACTCCTCCGCCGGCCGCAGCCATCGGCTGGCCCAGGCCGCAATCACCTCGCCGGCGTACCACGAATCGCGCTGGCTGGAGAGCAGATGGTCGGCCGTGTCCAGGGAGACAAAGCTCTTGGGGTGGCGCGCTGCCGCAAAGATCTGCATCGCGTTGACGATGTCCACCGTATGATCGGCCGGCGAGTGCAGCACCAGCAGCGCCCGATCCAGGTTTGCGATGGCGCGCTGCATGTTGGCCTGCTCCAGGTCGTCGAAGAACTGGCGCTTCAGTCGGAAAGTGGCGCCGCCGATGGTGACGCGCGCCTCGCCCTCCACTTCCGCCGTGGCCTTGGTGCGGGCCAGAAGCTGAGCCAGGTGGCTGGTATCGGCCGGCGCAGCGATGGTCACCACCCCTACCAGCGACGGGATGTGTTGCGTCGCCTGCAAAGCGGCCGAGCCGCCCAGCGAATGACCAATCAGCAGCTTGGGCGGCTCAAACTCCTCAGTCAGAAAGCGGGCTACCGCGACCAGGTCCGAGACGTTGGAGGTGAAGTTGGTCTCGGTGAAGTCCCCCTCGCTGTCGCCCAGCCCGGTGAAGTCGAAGCGCAGCACGGCGATGCGCTGGCGGTTCAGCGCCCGGCTGATATGCGAGGCGGCCTTGATGTTCTTGGTGCAGGTGAAGCAGTGGGCGAAGATGGCGTAGGCCAGCGGCCGGCCTTCCAGCGGCAGATCCAGCCGCGCGCCCAGCCGCTCGCCGGCGGCGTTGGTGATGGTGGGGATGAGGGTGGGCATGGCGGCAAACCGTCACCAAAGCTCGTTGTCAGGTCTCAAAGCTACAAGCTGCGTCCGGTCGAGAGCTTGGAGCTTAGCTGCTGACAGGCTGCCGACGTAGTTGCTTAGGACGGGCTTTGGTAGACTCATCAACGCATCGCAATCTTGGCCGCCAGCTTGCGCACCGTCGTCACGTTGCGCAGCGTCGTCGGCATGCCCAGCGCCTGCCGCAGGTGTGCCTCGATCTGCTCCTCCAGGCCGCGCCCAGCCTCGACGGGCGCATCGAAGATCACGTTGCCGCTGGCAATGAAAGTTTCCACCCCGCTGAAGCCCATTTGCTCGAACAGGCCGCACAGGTGGTCCATCTTGACCGTATGTCCGCCGACGTTGATGGCGCGCAGAAAGGCGATGGTTTTCAAGTCAAACATCCATGCGTTGAGCGCACAACCGTTGATGAAAGTGGCCGGGCTCGGTCAGGAAACCGGCCCGAGCGGCTATTTTTTCGGCGGAAATGGCTATTGCGCCATCTCCTCCAGCTCGGCGATCACCTCAGCCGGCTGCTTGGCCTCGTGGCCGGCCAGCACCGGGCGCAGGAACTGGCCGGTGTAGCTGCGCTCGACCTGCACCACCTGCTCCGGCGTGCCCTCGGCGATGACGTAGCCGCCCCGGTCGCCGCCCTCCGGCCCCAGGTCGATCAGCCAGTCGGCCGATTTGATCACATCCAGGTTGTGCTCGATCACCACCACGGTGTTGCCCTTGTCCACCAGGCTGTGCAGCACCTTGAGCAGCTTCTCGATGTCGGCGAAGTGCAGACCGGTGGTCGGCTCATCCAGAATGTAGAGGGTGCGGCCGGTGGCCACGCGGCTCAGCTCCTTGCTCAGCTTGACGCGCTGCGCCTCGCCGCCGCTGAGGGTGGTCGCCGGCTGGCCCAGCTTGATGTAGCCCAGGCCCACCTGCCACAGGGTGCGCAGCTTGTTGCGGATGGCCGGGAAGCTGTCGAAGAAGTGCATCGCCTCCTCGACGGTCATGTCCAGCACCTCGGCGATGTTCTTGCCGTTGTAGGTCACCTCCAGCGCCTCGCGGTTGTAGCGCTTGCCGTGACAGACCTCGCAGGGCACGTAGACATCGGGCAGAAACTGCATCTCGATCTTGATGATGCCGTCGCCCATGCAGGCCTCGCAGCGGCCCCCCTTGACGTTGAAGCTGAAGCGCCCCGGCTTGTAGCCGCGCACCTTGGCCTCGGGCATGGCGGCGAATAGGTCGCGCACCTGGGTGAAGACGTTGGTGTAGGTGGCCGGGTTGGAGCGCGGCGTGCGGCCGATGGGCGTCTGATCGATGTCCACGATCTTGTCGATCTGCTCCAGCCCGATGATGGCCTGATGCCGGCCGGGCCGATCCTTGGCCCGATAGAGCTTCTGGGCGATGGCCTTGTAGAGAATCTCGTTGACCAGGCTGGACTTGCCGGAGCCGCTGACGCCGGTGATGCAGATCAGCTTGCCCAGGGGGAAGCGCACGTCGATGCGTTTCAGGTTGTTCTCAGCCGCGCGCTGGACGATCAGATACTCGCCGTTGCCTGGCCGGCGTTGACGCGGCGTTTCGATGCGCAGCGCGCCGCTAAGATACTGGCCGGTCAGCGAGTCGGTGCAGCCCAGCATCTCCTCCAGCGTCCCGGAGCAGATCACCTCGCCGCCGTGCTGGCCCGCGCCCGGCCCCAGATCCACGATCCAGTCGGCCGCGCGCATGGTCTCTTCATCGTGCTCCACCACCAGCACGGTATTGCCCAGATTGCGCAGCGTCAGCAGGGTGTTCAGCAGGCGGTCGTTGTCCCGCTGGTGCAGGCCGATGCTGGGCTCGTCCAGGATGTACATGACGCCCATGAGCTGAGAGCCGATCTGGGTGGCCAGGCGGATGCGCTGCGCTTCGCCGCCGCTCAGCGTGGCGGCCTGCCGGTCCAGGGTCAGGTAGTCCAGCCCCACATCGTGCAGAAAACCGAGCCGGGCGCGCAGCTCCTTCAGAATCTGGTGGGAAATGGTCTGCTCGCGCGGGCTGAGGGGGGTGGGGGGCAGATCGGCCGCGCCGCCGTTGAGCGAGTCGGTGGCCTTGTGGCGCTCTTCTTCGCTCTGCAAGGTGGCCACCCAGCGCAGCGCGTCCGAGACCGACTTGGTGGTCACCTGAACGATGTTCTCGTCGGTGATGGTCACGCCCAGCGCCTCCTTGCGCAGCCGTTTGCCCTCGCAGGTTGGGCAGGGCCGGGCCGACATGAAGCGCTCGTACTCCTGGCGCATGTAATCGCTGGTGGTCTCGCGGTAGCGGCGCTGCATGCCAGGGATCACCCCCTCGAAGGTGGTCTCGAAGCTGCGCCGCTGGCCAGCCTGATTGCTGTATTCCAGCAGCAGCTTGTCCCCTTTGGGCGCGCCGTAGAGGATGATCTCCTTCTGGCGCGGGCCCAGCTCGCGGTAGGGCGCGCCGTTGAGCGGGATGCCATAGCGCACGCCGACCGCCTGCAAGAGCTGCTGGCCATAGCCGCCATCCTGTTGCTTCTGGCCGACCGAGCCCCAGCCAGGCGCCAGGATCGCGCCCTCAGCCAACCCCTTCTCCACGTCGATCACCAGCTCCGGGTCGAACTCCAACTGCGTGCCCAGGCCAGTGCAGGTGGGACAGGCGCCATGCGGGCTGTTGAAGCTGAAGGTGCGCGGCTCGATCTCCGGCAGGCTGATGCCGCACTTGACGCAGGCGAATTTCTCGCTGAAGTAGCGATCCTTGGGCGCGTCGGCGTCGCTCACATCGCTGACGATCAGCACGCCATCGCCCAGCCGCAGCGCGGTTTCCACCGAATCGGCCAGGCGGGCGATGTCCAGCCCGCCCTCCCGGCTGCTGCGCAGGATCAGCCGGTCGACCACGGCCTCGATGGTGTGCATCTTGTAGCGGTCGAGCTGGATCTCCTCGTCCACCTCGTGCACCTCGCCGTTGACCCGCACGCGCACGAAGCCGGCCTTGCGCACGTCGTCGAAGACCCCCTTGTGTTCTCCCTTGCGCGCGTTGACCAGCGGCGCCAACAGCAGCAGGCGGCTGTCCTCGGGCATGTTGAGAATGGCGTCCACCATCTGCTCCACGGTCTGTTGGCTGATGGGGGAGCCGCAGTTGGGGCAGTGGGGCAGACCGACGCGGGCATAGAGCAGGCGCAGGTAGTCGTAGATCTCCGTGACCGTGCCCACGGTGGAGCGAGGATTGCGGCTGGCGCCCCGCTGGTCGATGGAGATGGCCGGGCTGAGGCCCTCGATCTGGTCGACGTCCGGCTTTTCCATCAGGCCCAGGAATTGGCGGGCGTAGGCTGAGAGCGATTCGACATAACGCCGCTGGCCTTCGGCGTAGATGGTATCGAAGGCCAGGCTCGATTTGCCGGAACCGGAGAGGCCAGTGATCACCACCAGCTTGTCGCGTGGGATCTCCAGGTCAATGTTTTTGAGGTTGTGCTCGCGTGCGCCGCGAATCACCAGTTTGTCTTGTGCCATGGGACGGTCTTCTTTGGGTTCTTGCGAAACGGAATGGGAAACAGCCGTGCCATTTTAGCACATTCGTGCTAGAAAGGCAAGACTGCCCTTGAGCGAACAAACAAACCATGCCAGGATTGAGCGGACGATGGCGACCCGCGAGTATAGCACACTGAGCGTTGCCTTGTCAGATATCGGCGATGACCTTCCAGCCTCTCAAAAGAGATCGCCGACGATCGGGTGGTCAGCTTCACGGCTGTGTGCAACCATCTCCCCACGATTTGAACAAGCTGCAGGTAGCCGACCGCGCCCAGGCCATGGACGTGGCGCGGCGCAAGGGATTGAGGTAGGGCAAAGCCAAATCAGATGAGGCTTTTGCGCATCTCCAGTAGGCGAAGGCGGGTGCTCCCCGCCAGCACGCGCGTCGCCTGACCGGTGAAGCCATAGCCGTTGGCGGTGAAAAAGACCTGGGCCGCGTGATCCTGCGCCGGCACGGCGACGACGACGGCCTCGGTGGGCGTGTCGCGGCGCAGCCACGTTTCCAGCATGCGCAGCGCCCAACTGCCCAGCCGCTGGCGCCGCTGGCTCTCAGCCAGCAGGATCAGGCCGATGGACACATCGAATGGCTCCGGATACGCCAGCCGGAGATCGATCAGGCCGATCATGGCCTCATGCAAGGCTATCCCCAGCAGGAAACGGCCCTCTTCTGCCGCGGTCGCAGCCAAATCGGCCTCGGCCTGGCCCGGGTCTGGGGGCGCGCCGGCGCGGTCACGAAAGAAATCCGCGCTGGCCTGGTACACCGCTTGCAGCGCAGGCCCATCGGTGAGGCTGAGCGGCCGCAGGGTCAGCGGAGGCGCCGGCGAATCGAGGAGACTCATGCGCTCTGCCCGTTGGATGCGACCGCAACGTTGCTGGGCAGATTGTCTTGGAATTCGGCCAGAGTCTCCACGGTCAAGGCAACATCGAACAGCGTCTGCAAGTGCGCGGCCGGCAAGGAAGTCAGCAGGCTGGTGAGCGATGCAGGCAGCGGTCCGAAGCGATAGTGGAGCAGGTTAGTCAGGCTGCGCAGGGCAGCGTCATGACTGCCCTGTTCGATGCCCTGCTCGATGCCCTTCTCGATGCCCTGCTCGACGCCTTCTTCATAGCCTTCTCGGTGGATCTCGTAATACCAGGGCGATTCGCGTAATACAGCCATATCCCACCTCATGATCGATCGGATCACATCAGTGTCCATCACAAAGCTGGCAAAGAACGCCAGCAGCGGTTCCAGATCTGAGAGCGTTTCATCGGATCGCAACAGTGTAACGGCCTGTTGCAATACGGTTTCGTCTGCGCCGCCGTGCATGGCGGGTGTGAACGGCACCAGGGGCAACACGGGCTTGTCGAGCACGGACCACGCATCGATGTCCCACAGATTCACTACTCGATAATCTTGGCGTGCAACGAGTCCCAGGAACTCCGAAAAGTATTGACCAGGGATGTCCAGAGACTTGGCGGGTTCCAGGATGTTGATCAGCACCGGCACGACCGGTAGTTTGTAACGTTCTGCGGCCAACCCGGCGTAGGCCCGCATACGCAGAGGCATGTCGGGCCGGTAGTGCAGTTGCACCTCGTTCAGCACCAGGAATTCGCCGGATGTTGAGCTGCGTACCTTCAGCAGGGCATCTGTCTCGCGCCCGACCCATTGAAAGTCGGCCGAGAGCACATCGGTGGTACGCACCTCCGAATCATCCAGCAGCCATTGCACCCAGGCATCAGGCGCCAGGCTGATGAGACGTTTGCTGCCGATGTCGGCCGGTTTTTGTGCCATGTGGTAGTCCCTCCCAGATTGTATCACGCTGTCCGGCTGAAGTCAACAGGCTACAAAGCCTCGATCTTCGCCCGCAATGTGCGCATCTCCTGCTCGATCCCGTCCAGGTTGCCGGCGATGGCGGTCAGCTTCTCCCGCTCGCTGCGGATGAAGCGGGTATAGGGCTGGATCGCCTCCTGCATAGCCTGGCGTGAGCGGCTCAGTTCCTGCTCGAACTGGCTGCTGAGGGCCTCGTGCAGCCGCTCTTGCAGGTCAGCCACCTTGGCGCGCAGCTCATCGCGCGCTTTGCGCCGCCGATTGGGCAGCACATACAGCCCCACGGCCGCCAGCGCGCCGGCAAAGAGCAGCCCGGTCAGATCCAGCACCAGGGTGTGCAGCGCTGCCACCAACAGCGCGCCCAGGCCCAGCGCACCCACCTCCACCAGTGCGGTCTGCGCCAGCGCGGTCTGCACCGACTCGGCCAGCTTGGCGGCCTCGGTCTGATGATCGAAGTCGCCGATGGCGCGCTGGGTGTCGCGGCGCACCACCTCCAACAGCGCCCGGCGGTTGCCCTCGAAGCTGCCGCCCACTTCGCCGATCACCCGGTCTTTGTGCAGGTCGGCCCGGCGGTTGAGGTAGCTCATCACCCCCTGCCACTGCTTATGCTCGCGCTCCACTATCCAATCGATCAGGTCGTTGATCTGACGCTCCAACAGAACGTTGGTGTCGGCAACCACCTCGCGCTCGAAGGCCTCGCGTACCTTGGCGCTGTTGGCCAGGTCGAAGACGCGGGCGATGCGCAGCCACTGGTCGATGAAGGCGATGCCGCGGTCGGCCATGGCGTAGAGGATGGCGTCGATCTGTCCCACGCGGTACTGGAAATCCCGACGCATGTCTTCCTCGAAGGCGTCCAGGTCAACCTCCACCGTGTCGATGGTGGTGAAGTCGTCGGCCAGGATCTCCAGCCGGGTGGCGGTGACATCGGCGTATTTGTCGCGCAGCCGGCCGGCCACGCCCAGCGGGTTGAGCAGCTTCAGCCGCAGCCGCTCCTGCTGGTCCAGGGTATCCAGAATATAGCGTTCCAGCGGCTCGAAACGGCTGGCTGACCAGAGCTCCAGAACGGTGGGCTGCGGGTGAGGGAGATTGGGCGGGGGGATGATCGCGAGCGGAGCCTGCTGGTTGGCGAACTTGGCGCGCTGGGCCAGCTTGGCAGAAACGAGGAAGATCTGCGGCTCGACGCCCAGCAGTTTGAGGGCATTCTCGGTCACGAAGCTGCGCACCTTGGCGATATCGCCCTCGTGCAGAATATCCACCTTGTTGACGACGATCACCACCTTCTTGCCCCACTCGCGAATCCGTTCCATGAAGCGTCGCTCGCTCTCGGAGAAGGGGCGGTCGGCGCTGGTGACGAAGAGCACCAGGTCGGATCGGGGCACGAACTCCTCGGTGATCTCTTGATGACGCTGGATCACCGCGTTGGCGCCGGGGGTGTCGACGATATTGAGCTCGCGCAGCCAGTCCACCGGCGCGGTGATGATCTCCAGATCGGCCCCGCTCAGCGTGCGGGTGATCTCTCCGCCGTAGTGGATGCGATGGACGCGGGTGGTTGTGGGCAGTGCGCCCTCCTCCACCAGATCTTGCCCCAGGAGCGCGTTGATGAAGGCGGACTTGCCGGCGTTGAACTCGCCCACCACCACCAGCAAAAAGAGCTCGTCCAGTTGCAGACGCGCCTGCTCCAGCCGGCCCTGATCCTCCGTTGATGCCTCCAGCCGCACCAGGTTCAGATTGAGCTGCTGCACGACGTTGCGCGCGGCCTGCAGCAGGACTTCTTCGCTTTGGTTCAACAGACGTTTGAGCAAACGACGCTCTCCTGATCGGTGAAATGATTGCGCGCAAGGCGCCGCGGCTGGAACAACGCTGCCCATGCGCGTCCAATGGCGTCCTGTTAGCAGGCCGCGATCTGCGGCGCGCCGGCATGGCGCGGGTTGAATTATGCCATAGGAAGCCCGCAGCACAAAGGGGCCGCTTGCATCGGTTACGAGTGTGGGGGGATAAGGTTTCGCGGGGTCGCGGCTGGCTCGGTCGGAGACCGGCCAGAGCGTTGGGGCGCGGCTCGGTCGGAGACCGGCCAGAGCGTTGGGACGTGGCTCGGTTGGAGACCGGCCAGAGCGTTGGGGCGCGGCTCGGTCGGAGACCGGCCAGAGCGGGGGGATGGGGGCCCGCTGTCTGGTTGATTTACCAGCCGCTGGCGGTGAAGACGCGACGCAGCAGCGTCTCGCGCTCGGCCTCGGTGCTCCAGCGCGGCTGAGCGAAATCCTCCAGCATGGTGGTCAGCAGTTTGGTGCTCAGATGGCGGCCGTCGTAGATGGTATGACGGGGAATCAGCCCCTCACGCGTGGCCTGGCTCCACATCTGATCGAAGAATAAGTTGCCCAGACCGTAGAGGATCATCCCCGTGTCGGTGAACTCCACCGCCTGCGGCACGTGCGACTGCACGCCGGTGACCAGGTCTGCGCCGGCGCTGCTGATGGCCCGCAGCCCCTGCACCTGCGACTGGATGGGCAGGGTGTCGTAGCTCTCCTCCCACTGCAGCTCGGCCAGCACAAGATCGGCGTCCAGCTTGGTGCGGGCGTCGGCGATCGCCTGGGTCATGCGGTCGAAGTCATAGGGCGCAGAGCCTGGCCAGTCGACGTCGGCCCAGGCAAATTCCGGTCCATACTGGTTGGCGCCCAGAAAGACCAGCCGGTTGCCGTTGTGTTCCACCAAGAGCGGCTTGAGCGCTTCCTCCAGATCAGCGCCGCCGCCGTAGGTGGGCAGGTTCTCGTCGCGATAGAACTGCAACGACTCCAGGTTGGCGTCGCCGCCGAAGTCGTTGAGATGGTTGCCGGTCAGCCCCACGATGTCCACTCCAACGCCGCGCAGCGCCTCCAGATACTCCGGCCGGGAGCAGAGCGTCAGGTTGTTTTCGCTGGCGTTGACCTGGCAAGCTTCTATGAAGGGGATCTCGTTGCTGATATGCGTGATATCCGCCTGGGAAAGCTCCGGGCCAATCACCTGCGCCGGATAGTCATAGCCGTTTTGCTCCATGCGCAGCGCAGTCATGCGTGCCATGGCTGTGACGCCGGTCATCACCAGCACGGTCAATTTGTCAGGATCTCGGTTGGTCTGCGCGCCGGCGGCGGCGATGGACGCGATCAGCTCGGCGGCGGCCTGTGCTCCCTTTGACGTGCTGTTTACATAAAAACGAACGGCCAGCGGGTACTCCGCGGCGTCGAAGCGGTTGTCGGTGGGGTCCTGGCCACCGCTGGCCAGGGCGGCGACTTCCGGAATCAGTTGGTCAAAGGGCAGCACCCCCAGGCGCGCCGGATAGGGCTCCAGCGCCGCGGCGACGGCGGCCGCGTCGGGCAGCACCTCAACCTGGGTGGGGGGACCCCAGAGCAGCGTCAAACCGGCCAGCGCGTTGGCGTCAACCGCCAGCGGCGCCTGGCCCGGCTCCGGCGTTCCCAGCCAGAGAGCCAGCAGATCGGCGGTCGATGCTTCGTCCAGCAGCGTGGCAAAGCGACTCACCGGCACGTAGATGCGCTCCGCCAGCAGCTCGCCGCCGGGCTCGGTGCTGATCCACAGGTCAGCCTGCTGGGTGTCGGTGATCACCCGTGCGCCAGGCTGTTGGGCAATCCAACGCAGGATGGGATCGGCCAGATCGGGGGGCAGCGGCTGCGGCAGGACGATGGCCAGCTCCGACGCGGTATCCAACGCCAGCGCTGCGCTGTTCCCCGTCTGGGTGGTTTGGAGCGTGGATGACAATGGCTGCTCACTGGGCGCCAGCGGGCTCAGGCTGTCGGTGGAGCCAGACGCGCCGGAGGAGACGCCGGGCAGAAACGCCATGCCAGACTGGCCGGCTGGCCTCTCCTGCATCCCGAACAGAGCGAGACTGGCGCCTCCCAGAATCAGCACGATGGTCAGGGCCCAAAGCAGGGCAGTGGTGGTGTTCGATGATGATTTCATGGCAGGTGCGATTATACCCGTTTTCAGGCTGTCAACAAAACTCGCCAGCTTGCCAAGCGGCGCACTCTGTGGTACACTGCCCCGCAGTGAGCCCCCATAGCTCAGAGGATAGAGCACCGGCCTCCGGAGCCGGGTGCGCTGGTTCGAGTCCAGCTGGGGGTACAGTCAAGAAACGGCTGCTTCAGCAATGGCGCTGGAGCAGCCGTCTTTTGATTCATGCCGCCGGGGAAAGGAAGGCCTGCCACACGAAGATCAGGATCATCGCCAAGGCCAACAACGCCTCGAGGATGCTGGAAGCCAGCACGGCCAGCATATAGCCCTGGGTGGAGCGCAGCGCCAGGCGCAGGTCGCGCTTGTCGAGCACCTCCATCGCGACCATGCCCAGCACCGCGCCGACCACGGTAGCCACCAACGTCCCGACGATGGGAATCCATCCGCCGAAGAAGATGCCGCCCACGAAACCGCCCAGGATGGCGCCAAGAATCGCCTTCCAACTGGCGCCGACTTTCCGGCTGAACAGGGTGGTCAACAGCAGATCGCTGGTCCACGCCAGGATAGTCAAGAGTCCCAGAAAAAGCAAAGTGGGCCACCCGATGGCTTGAAAGCCATCGTTGGCGGCCCACAACAGCGCGCCCAGCCAGATGAAGACCGGGCCAGGAACCACGGGCAACAGACTGCCAACCAGGCCCACGAAGATGAGCAGGTAGGCCAGCAGGGCAAGCGGACTCAGGGCTGGCATGAGCTTCAGGGGGCGGTGACAGTGCGAGGCTCAACCGATGCCCGGGAAAAAAACGGAGATTCGCCAACTCGCGCCAGACAAAACCTGGGTCACGTCTTGATGGTCCGATCTCTAACTGTGTCGGGTTGCCGTTCGCTCTACCGGTAGATCTGCGTCTTCATGAAGCGGTCAGCCACGACCAGGAAGGCAGATCCAAGACAGAGCGTGTTCAGAACGTGATAGAAAGCGCTGATCTCGCTAGGATTGCCCATGGCGATGAGCCAGATCAGGTAGTTGACCACTGCGGCGACGGCAAAACACACCGCGATCAATACCCACTGTTTAGCGTTCAGTTTCAGCATAGATTCCTCGAAGCTAACGAATGAAGGGCCGGCTGGCGGTCGAACCGGCGCTGAGGATGCTCGACGATGCCTGGATTCTACCAGATCGTGTCTGATTGCGCAAGTTGGGTCACGACGGAAAAGCGAGACCCTACCTTCACAGAAGCCAGGGTCTCATCCTTTTCCTGTCATAAGGTGCGGCGCAGGCCGCGCCGCACCGGGATAACCCAGAGACAGCTATTCGACGACGACGGCAGCAACGACGGTTGCGATCTCCTCAGTGGTCATAGACGAGCGGGCGGGGGCGTCCGCCGCGGCCGCCGCGGCAGGGGCTGCCACGGCGCCGATCCTGCTCTGAATCGAACTGAGTTGCTGTTGCAGCGCCTGGGTGGCCTCCAGGTTGGAGGCGATCAGCTTGGCCTGGCGCTTCAGCTCGCCGGAGATGTCGGCTGATGCCTCGCTGGCCCCGGCAGCTGCGGCCGGTGTTTGCACCTTCTGTTGCACGTCCAGCGCAGTGTCGTCCAGGTCAACCAGCAGGTGCAGCACCTTACCGATGATGTAGAACTGGATGAAGGCCAGGATGGCGAAGAACAGGCCCGGCAATGCAGAGAAGATCACCCAGCCTGCGCGCTGGCCGGTGAGCTGAGTAGCCAACGAACTGATCCCCAGCCATGTTCCGATGGCGGCCAGAATGCCCAGGATCAGCAGGATCCAGGCGATGACCAGGGCCAGTGTACCGAAACTGCGGAGCCCTTGATAACGGCTTTTCACGTGTGTTATGCTCCTTCCCGGCGTGGGATGATCCCTGGCTATTCCAGGGTCACGCGCAGGTCAACGTCGAGATTGGAAAGCTCCGGCAGCAGCAGCTTGGCCAGCGCGATGTAGGGGCTGTCGGGGTTCATCTGCGCGTACAGATCGGCGCTGTTGGTCAGCAGCGCGCTGTTCCAACTGACCTGCGGCAGGGCCTCGCCGTTGACGGTGACGAAGACGCCGTTCGGTCCGGTGACGAAGCGCAGCTCTTTCACGTTGTTGCTCTTGAGCTGCGCCAGCGTCTGCGGCGTCAACTCGATCGGCAGAAAGATCCCGGCCTCGGCCAGGTCACGGCTGCTGATGCCGGCGATGGTGGGCACGCCGTTGGCGTCATAGTTGACATCGATGCGGGTAATGAAGGAGGGGGTCGTCTCCTCGGTCACCGGCTGCATGGACTCGGGAGCCACGCTGGGGTCGCGCACCGCGATCGCCTCGGCGCCAGCCTGGGTCGGGAAGCGCATGACGATGTCCAAGCCGGTGCGCTGCACGATGGGCACCAAGCGGGTGATCAGGTTGCCGTAGGGCAGGTTGGCGATACCGGCCAGGGTTCCCAGGTTGGTCAGCGAATCGCCGTCCCAGGCCAGGAAGGGCAGCGGTTCCCCGTTGGCGAAGACGAACACGCCGTTGTCGGTGCTGACGAACTCCAGATGCTGAATGTTGGTGTTGGTCATCCAGTCGACGTAGTAGGGATTGACGGTGAGATCAGGCAGTGGGGCCCCGGGGATGATAGCGTTGACCGCATCGATGCTGAGCCCGTTGACCGATGCCTCGCCGTCGCTGTCGACATCGACCACCAGGCGGGGAAGGGAGACCAGGAAGCGTTGGCCGCTCTCCGTCGTCTCATCTGTGGTGGGAACGGTGGCTGCACCACAGGCGCTGAGCAGCAGCGCCGCAAGCGCCATTAGAATCACAACCCGGAAGAATCGCATGGTACGCACCTCCTAATGTGCAGAAATTTGACGCTTTCATTGCGTCTGGCTGACATGGCGAGACTATTCTTGCATCGAGACGGCCCAACCCACGGATGCGGCAACAAACGCTTGGCGATGAGATGTTAACCTGACTTGATTGCTGCCGATTTTACTACGGTGGCAGTATACCTGACGCTATGCCATTCGTCAAGTTCCCAGCAAGAATCGTGCTTGTGTTCAGGAGCGGTTGGCGCCAGACAGCAGATACTTGTTACAAAACTGTAAGGAAAACCCAATGCTGTGCTGGTTCCATTTCTGGAAAGATGTGTTATAATATGTACAAAGGTTGGTTGAAGACGTAGCGAGGCGACACGCTACCTCTTTGCTTCGGGGGAACCAACCTGTCGCGCGATGTGGGAAGCAACGCGTGGCGGCGAGGACAGGCCATCGATCGGTGGTCTGTCCTCGCATCTTTTTCTCCTTCAGACCCCATTCAGCAGGTTGGAAACTTGCGCGGCTGGCCCGACCCGGGGCGGAGGTGGCGCGTTGGGAGGGCGGCGGTGGATTCCAGGCCGATCAGACAGCCGTGCTATAATCCACGCGCGCACACCCGCCGCTGGTTTCGATACGCCTCAGAAGGCTACTCAACCAGCGGCGGCGCGTCGGTGGATTGAGTAGGCCGCCGTATCGAAATCCACGCGCGCACACCCGCCGCTGGTTTCGATACGC
>JAKQCW010000077.1 GCA_029558955.1 Chloroflexota bacterium | reverse complement strand
GACATCACCAGGAATGTCACACCGCCAGATTATAGGCACTCAGACAACAAATGTCAAGCTGTCATTTTGTGAACATTCCTTCGTGCAGCGCAGCAATGCGCCGCCGGGCCGCCGACCCTTTGCTTTTTCATTGGCGCGGTGCTACAATCGGGCCATGCACGTGCGCTTCGCTACGCCCAACGACCTTGAAACCTGTCTGCAACTGGATGCCGCCTTCGATACCCGCCGCGTCTGGCAGTTGGATCTGCGCGAGAGCCGTCAGCAGGTCTCGGCCCAACTGCGCACCACCCCCCTGCCGCGCGAGCTGCGCCTGGACTATCCCTCGCCTCACAGCGCCCTGCTGATGCACTGGCAGCGGGGCTATTGCATCCTGGTAGCCGAGGACTGGCTGGGCGCGGGCGTCGTCGGCTACGTGGACGTGGGGCCGGAGCCTGACCTGCAAACCGGCTGGCTGTGGCATCTGGTGGTGCAGCGCGACCATCGGCGTCAGGGAGTGGGCGGCATGTTGTTGCGCGCCGCGCTGCAATGGAGCGGCGATCACCAATTGCGTCGCCTGATGGCCCCACTGCAAACTCAAAACGACCCTGGCATCCGCTTTCTCCAGCGTCACGGCTTCGCCTTCTGCGGCTTCAACGACCGCTATTTCAGCAACGGCAGCGTGGCGCTTTTCTTCGGACGCGAGCTGCGCTAGTTCTCAAAGAGACAGGCTGCGGGATGCCGGGATCAGGAGATGCCAGGGCGACAGCTCCGCAGGCCGGCCAGCCGCGGCAGTGACCAAGCGCTCGATCACTCATCCAGTCCCCCCCCCGCCACCATGTTCGGCTTCACACTTCCCTCCTGGGCCGATATCCTCGATCTGGCCAACCTGCTGCTTTCGGCCACGGTGGCGATTCTGGCCTTTTCGCTGCTGGCCTATGTGGTGGCCTACAACGTGCGCAACCGGGTGGGGCGCGCCTTTGCCATCCTCTTGGCCTGCGTGATGATCGTCTACACCGGCGACGTGTTGCTCTACCTGGTGGCGCCGGAGCAGACCGAGCTGTGGCTGCGCCTGCAATGGCTGGGCATTCCCCTGGTGCCGGCCGCCTACTTCGATCTCTCCGACGCGCTGCTGCGCACCACCAACGCCATCTCCCGGCGACGCACCCGCCTGGTGATGGGGAGCTATGTGATCAGCGGCGCGATCGTTCTGCTGGCCCTGTTCACGGACTGGATCGTGCAGCCGGCCAGCAGCGCCAACAACCTCTACTACCTGGATCCCGGGCCGCTCTTTCCGGTCTTCGTCGTCTACTTCCTCTTCGTCTCCGGCTATGGCCTGTACAACACCTACCGCGTCCGGCAGCGCTGTTTGACCCCGGCCTCGCGGCGGCGCATGACCTACCTGGTGGTCTCCTTCCTGGCGCCAGGCATGGGCGTCTTCCCCTATCTGGTGCTGGCCGGCTTCACGGTGGACCCCCAGCGGGCCTTCGTCGGAATCCTGACCCTGATCGGCAACATCGGGGTGGCGGTCATGCTGATCGTCATGACCTACAGCGTGGCCTACTACGGCGTGCTCAGCCCTGATCGCGTAGTCAAACGGGGGCTGATCGTCTTCCTGATCCGCGGGCCGCTGCTGGGCATTCTGGTGGTCGCCGCGATCCTGACCGTGCCCAAGGTGGAGAGCATCCTGGGATTGCCGCGCGAATCGGTGGTGCTGCTGACGGTGGTGGCGCTGATCGTGCTGCTGCAACTGTTGATCGAGCTGATCAAGCCCACGGTGGACCGCCTGATCTACAGCCATGATCAGGAGGAGCTGATGGCGATCCGCGAGCTGGACCGCCGGCTGCTGACCTCCAGCGACCTGCGCCAGTTTCTGGAAAACGTGCTGGTGGCCCTCTGCGAATATCTGCGGGTGCCGGGCGGCTTCGTGGCGGTGCAGGCCGGGGACGAGCTGCTGGTGGAGGCAGCCTGCGGGCCGGTCGAGCTGATCCATGAGTTCCGCCGCTACCCCGACTGGCAGGTGGTGCTGGATCAGGCCACTGACCGCGACCGCGGCCACGGCGCGGGCGACAATGTCCAGCACAACGGCTATTGGGTCTGGTCGCTGCGCACCAGCGGCCGCGAAAACGCCCTGGGGCTGTTGGGGGTGGTCGCGCGGCCAGATCAATCCGGCCCGGCCGCGGCTGAACAGGAGGTGGTGGCCGAGCTGGTGCAGCGCGCCGAGACCGCGCTGGAGGATCGCCTGTTGCAACAGGGGGTCTTCATGGCTGTGATGGAGATCATGCCCCAGATCGAGCGGGTGCAGCGCTGGCGCAGTGTGGTGCCCTACCCCGGCACGCCGCCCCTTCAGCAGCCGGACGAAGATGACAGCATCATCTACGAACTGGAATTCACCAAGTGGGTCAAGGATGCGCTCAGCCACTACTGGGGCGGGCCCAAGCTGACCGACAGCCCGCTGCTGCGCCTCAAAGTGGTGGGCAAGGCCGCGGAGGAGGAGGGCAGCCCCACCAAGGGCCTGCGTTCGGTGTTGGCCCAGGCCATCGAGGGCTTGCGGCCCGAAGGCCAGCGCCAGATGACCGCCTCCGAATGGCTGCTCTACAACATCCTCGACCTCAAGTTCATCCAGGGCAAGCGGGTGCGGGAGATCGCCGACCGGCTGGCCATGAGCGAGTCGGACCTCTACCGCAAACAACGGGTGGCCATCGAACAGGTGGCGCAGAAGATCATCGAGTTGGAGGCCGGCAACGGTAGCGAAGATGGCGCACAGAACGGCAGCAACGGCGCCGCTGGAACGCACTGATATCTGACCGGGTTGACCAGCAATTCCAAATATGGCGCGGAGTCGAGGCTTTAGCCGGGTTTGGTCGGTGCGAATCGGGCACGTTGACCCGCCTAAAGGCTCGACTCCGGGTTGGCAGCGGTCATATTTGGAATTGCTGTGGGCTGGCCCAGTCGATTGCCAGAGTGCGCAACCTGTGGTATGCTAACCATCGATGCGGCTGACTAGTCGTTGCGCAGACTTGAATTCGCAACAGTTCATGAGGATGGTGATGAGCAATGACAGTGACAGTAGTTGAGACACTGAGATCTGTGCAACCTGAAATCGCTACAATGCTGGGATTGGCAAAGCGCTTTTCCGCCAAGGAGCGCCTGGTTCTGGCCAAACTGCTCTTGGATAGCGTTGTGTCTGAAGATACAGAGGATGATATGGACTGGCATGCAATGAGTCTGGCGGCGTTCGAGAAAGACTGGGACAACACCGACGACGCCATATATGACAACTGGAGAGTGCTTTATGGCGTTTCAGCGCGGTGATGTGGTGTTGGTTCCCTTTCCATAGAGAAGTCGATTTCATGACCCAGCCGACAGCCGTTGTGCAGACGTTAGCGGAAGAATCATTGACGGCTGCTATCGCTTTTGCAGCGACCCATACACCTGGCGTTAATATCGAGCGTCTAAAACAGCTGCTTGGGGAGAGCCAAAGCATACCCTGAGGTAACGACCGTTCCTCAATGGCGGGCGCTGACCCTTTGTCATTTTGTTGCCAACTCAATCTCCGCCACCGACGGCACGATGCGCGTCGGCTGATAGGGGAAGCGGCGCACGTCCGCCTCGGCCGTGACGCCGGTCAGCACCAGGATCGTCTCCAGCCCGGCCTGCACGCCCCCGATGATGTCGGTGTCCATGCGGTCGCCCACCATCACCGTGTCCTCGGAGTGCACGTCCAGGTAGTTCAGCGCCATGCGCATCATCAGCGGGTTGGGCTTGCCGACGAAGAAGGGGGCGACGCCGGTGGCGCGCTCGATCAGCGCGGCCATCGCGCCGCAGGCCGGCACGATGCCCCCCTCGCCGGGGCCGGAGGGGTCGGGGTTGGTGGCGAGGAAATGGGCGCCGCCGGCCACCAGGCGGATGGCCGTGGTGATCTGCTCCAGGTTGTAGCTGTGCGTTTCGCCCAACACCACGTAGTCCGGCTCGATGTCGGTGATGACGTAGCCCAGCTCGTGGATGGGGGAGGTCAGCCCGCTCTCGCCGATGACGAAGGCCGTGGCCTGGGGCCGCTGCGAATGCAAAAAGCGCGCCGTGGCCATGGCCGAGGTGAAGATGCGTTCGGACGGGATGTCCAAGCCGATCAGCTTGAAGCGATGGGCCAGGTCGCCGGGGGTGTAAAGCGGGTTGTTGGTGAGCACCAGAAACTCAGCGCCGCTGGCCTGCAGGCGTTGGATGAACTGGTCAGCGCCGGGGATGATGGTGCGGCCGCTGACCAGCACGCCGTCCATGTCGATGAGATAGTTTTTCATGCGGTTCACCTGAGCAGTCACGCTGATTTCGTCGCCTGCGCGCTGGCGCGGTCCAGCGCCCTCACTTCGTCCGGGCTGAGCCGCCAGCCCAGCGCGCCGGCGTTGTCTCTGGCCTGGCGGGCGTTCTTGGCGCCGGGGATGGGCACCGTTCCCTTGCAGATGGCCCAGTTGAGCGCGACCTGGGCCGGGGTCTTGTCGCCGTGAGCCGCGCCCAGCTCACGCAGCAGGGCCACCAGCGGCTGCACCCTGCCCAGCGCGCGGGCATAGCGCCGCCCGCGCAGGCCGGGGGGTGGGTTTTCCGGCGTGTATTTGCCAGTCAGCAGCCCCTGCGCCAGCGGGCTGTAGGCGATGAGCGTCACGCCCAACTGGCGGCAAAGCTCCAGCAGGCCGCTGGTCTCCGGCTTGCGCTGCCAGAGGCTGTAGTCCACCTGGTTGGAGGCCAGGGGAATGCCGCGGCGTGCGAGGGCCGCGTGGGCGCGTCGCGTCTGCGCCGCGTTGTAGTTGGAGACGCCCACGGCCCGGATCAACCCTGCCTCGACCGCGTCGGCCAATCCGTCCATCCAGGCCTCGATACTGCGCGGCGGGAAGGGCCAGTGCATCTGATAGAGGTCGATGCGCTCCATCCCCAGGCGTTCCAGGCTTTTATGCACGGCGCGCCGCTGCTGGCAGCGGCTCAGACGCCAGGGAAAGGGGAAGAACTTGGCCGCGACCACCGCCGGCCAGCCGGCCTGACGGATGTTGCGACCCAACAGCCGCTCTGCCCGACCCAACCCATAGACCTCGGCCGTGTCGAAGAAGTTGACGCCATAGGCCAGGCTGGCCTGGTAGGCCGAGGCGATGTCGGCGTCGGTGTAGTCCTGGCCATATTGCCAGAAGACCGCGTCGCCCCAGGCCCATGTGCCGATGCCCAGGGGACTGATCTGAATGTCGGTCGCGCCCAGCGGCACGCGCTCGAAACCAGTTTGTGTTGACATTGCTGTCTTTCTCTGTCGCTACTCAGCCAGCGGCGCCGGGCGCTTTCATTTGGTGAGTACGTATCAAGCGCCCGACGCCTGGGTAGTAGCGTCTCATCTTGTATTGTTCTGATTGCGCAACTGCTCCGCCGGCGAGCCGGTGTCGACGCGCTCACCCGCTCAGCTCCCAGAAGCGCTTCCACGTCGCCGCGGCCACTTCCCGGCTGTGGGCTGCGATCGCGGCTTCGTCCAGGGTCAACAGCGCGCGCTCCTTCATCAGCCAGCGGCCGGCGACCATGGTATGCGTCACGTGGCTGCCGCTGATGCCGAAGAGGATGTGCCAGGGCAGGTTGTCGGCGGTCATGGGGGTCGTGGGGCAGTAGTCCAGCAGGATCAGATCGGCCGCCGCGCCCACGCTGATCTCGCCCAACGGCAGGGGAAAGTGCTGGCCGGCCAGGCGCGCGTTGTGGCGATAGGCCATGTCGATCACCTGGTTGCCGTTCATGGCGCGCGGATCGTTGCGCCAGACCTTGTGCAGGAGATAGGCGGTCTTCATCTCGGCGAACATGTCGTTGGAGAAACCGTCGTTGCCCAGCAGCACCGGCATCTCGCCGCGCAGCATGGCTGGCACGTCGGCCACGCCCACCGCGTTGTTCATGTTGCTCCTGGGCTGATGCGTCACCCAGGCGCCGCTTTTGCGCAGCCCGGCCATCTCCCAGCCGTCGATGGCCGTCACGTGGGCCACGATGCTGCGCGGGTTGAGCACGCCGCGCTGGCGCAGGCGGTCGATGGTGCGCAGGCCATACTTGGCCAGGCTGTCCTCCTGATCGGCCGGCCCCTCGGCCGCGTGGATGTGGAAGCCCACCTCGCCCAGCGTCTCGGCCTCGGCCACGCAGCGCGCCAACGTCTCATCGCTCAGGCTCAGCGAGGCGTGCAGGCCAAACAGCCCGCTCAACAAGACCTGCTCGGCCCGATCCCCATCCACCCCACCCTGCTCTCCACCCTGCTCGGGCCGGTCTCCTGACCGAGCCCGCTGCGCCTTGATGAAGCGTACATTCTCAGCAATGCCCGCCGCCGCGCCCTCCGGCCCGTTGCGATCGGTCACCTCATAGCAGAGCACCGCGCGCAGCCCGGCCGCCTCCACCGCGCCGGCGATGATATCCAGGCTGCCGTCGATCTCCATTGGGCTGGCGTGGTGGTCGAACAGGGTGGTCGTGCCGTTGCGAATCGCGTCCACCAGGCAGACCAGCGCGCTGTAGAGCACGCCGTCATCGTCCAGCGCCATGTCCAACGTCCACCACAGGCGGCGCAGGATCTCAGGAAAATCGCGCGGCGCGGGGCCGGGGATGTAGAGCCCGCGCGCGAACGCCCCGTAGAAATGGGTATGGGAGCAGATGTTGCCGGGCATCAGCAGCTTGCCGCCGGCGTCCTCGCGTCGCGCCTCAGGATAGGCGCGCAGCAGCTCGTCGCTGCGGCCCAGTGCGACGATCTGGCCCTTCTCGACCAGCGCCGCGCCCCCCTCGATCACCTGGTTGGCAGCGCCGAAGGTGCAGAGAATGGCGTTGTGGATCAGCAGGGTGTCAACAGTCATGGTCGTTCTCCTGTCAGTGCTGGTCAGCCGGCGGGCGCAAGCTGCGGGGCGCGCTGGCGCCGCACCCCGACCTGCTCGATGTAGGCCAGCGATTGGTGGCGGAAATAGGTGTTATACAGCTCGGCATAGTGGCCGCCCTGGGACATCAGGGCGCTGTGGCTGCCCTGCTCGATGATGCGCCCCTGGTCCAGCACGATGATGCGATCCACCGCGCGCACGGTGGAGAGGCGGTGGGCGATGACGATGGAGGTGCTGCGGGCCAGGATCAGGTTGATGGCCTGTTGGATCTGTTGTTCGGTGAAGGGGTCGATACTGGCGGTGGCCTCATCCAGGATGAAGATGGCCGGCTCCTGCACCAGCACGCGCATCAGCGCCACCAACTGGCGCTGGCCCATGCTCAGCCGCGTGCCGCGCTCCCCCACCTCGGTGTGCAGGCCGTCAGAGAGAGTGTCCAGCCACTCGCCGCCGCCGATCTGCCGGCTGATGGCCAGGATCTGCTCGTCCGTGGCCTCGGGATGAGCATAGCGGATGTTGTCGGCCACCGTGCCGGCGAAGAGGAAGGGAGCCTGCGAGACGATGCCCAACTGGCGCCGGTAGGCGTGCAGGTCCAGCGCGCGAATGTCGTGGCCGTCGATCGTGAT
The DNA here is from genome assembly GCA_029558955.1 of Chloroflexota bacterium. Classification (GTDB taxonomy): domain Bacteria; phylum Chloroflexota; class Anaerolineae; order JAAEKA01; family JAAEKA01; genus JAAEKA01. The sequence goes on along the minus strand of JAKQCW010000077.1, from coordinate 3,125 downwards.
GCGACCGCCCTGAAACTCATAGAAACGGGCGATCAGCTTGCCCAGGCTGCTCTTGCCCGCGCCGGTGTGGCCCACCAGGGCGATGTTCTCGCCCGGCTGGATGTGCAGGTCGAAGCCGGTCAGCACCTGCTCCTGGCTGCTGTAGTGGAAGTCCACCGCGTCGAAGCTGATCGCTCCGGCCAGCCGGCCGGGATCGATGGCTGCGCTCTGTCGCACCGTCGGCTCAGCGTCGATCAGGGCAAAGAGCCGCTCGGAGGCCGAAAGACCGGCCTGTACCTGGCTCCAAAAGGCCGAGAGCTGGGACATGGGGAAGAGGAAGCGCTCCACGCTGATGATGAACAGGTACCAGGCGCCCAGGGCAATGGCGCCTGAGGTCACCGCCATGCCGCCGAAATAGACCAGCGCGGCCGTGCCGATGCCGCCCACCATGTTCAGCACCGGGAAGACGTTGGAGAGCACAAAGCCGCGGCGTAGGTTGACGCTGTAGGACTGCTGGTTGACATCCTGGAACTCGCCGTAGATCGCGGCCTCCTGGCGGAAATTCTTGGCCACGCTGATGCCTGTCACCGCCTCCTGGATGGCTGAGTTGACCTCGGCGATGGCCTGGAAGCCGCGGCGGGTGACGCGGCGTGCGAGGGTGCGCATGCTGTAGGCCACCAGGACGATAAGCACCGAGAAGAGGAGCACGGCCAGGGTCAACTGCCAAGAGATCCTGAAGAGGATCACCGCCAGGATTACCAATGAGAGCATCTGGCTGAAGATATCGGCGATCAGCACCACCACCTGCGAGAATTCCTGCGTGTCCGTGGTGATGCGGCTGATGAAGAACTCGCCGTCCTTCCACTCGCCTTCCAGGCCGTCGGTTAGCTTCGCCTTGTAGATGAGCACGTGGATATCCGATCCGTCGTCGTTGACGACCTTGCCGTAGATCTTGAAGTACGGATAGGTGTCGCCGGCCCTGGCAAGGATGGTGTTCTTCTGGTTGGGCGTGGTGCCGGACGCCGAGATAGTGCGGCCAGTCAGCACCTTGATGGCATCGAAGCTGATACCGCCCGCCTCCAGGCTCCACTCCACTTTGTCCACGATGGCGGCAATGGCCTGAGTCGCGTCGTTACCCCGAAGCTCGCCCGATGTCAGCGCCTCCTTGAAGCTCAGTGTCTGCGCTGCGCTGAGCGCCACGGCCGTGCCCGAGGGCAGCGGTACGAGCGTTACCTGGCGCAGGCCGAAAGGCTTTGTGTTGCTTGTTAATGGCATGTTGTGTCTCTCCTCTTACTTACGCGGCTAGAGCGCCGCCACACTTTCCTGTTGCACGAACTCATACACGACGGTACCGTTGGACACGGCGACCCCCTTCGCGTAGGTTACCCAGAATTCACCGTCACGGAACGTGCCCTCCAGTGCTTCCACTTTGCAGCGGTAGAGCCTGCAGAGCACGTCGCCGCCGCTAGCACTCACCGCCCGGCCGGCGATGCGCAGATAGGGCATCTGTGCCCCGGCGTCCTGGCTCAGCGTGAGCGTGCGGTTGGGCGTACTGCCCACCTGGCTGGCCGTACCGCCGGTCAACTTGGCGATCGCCTCCAAGCTGATGCCGCCCGCCTCCATCTCCCACTCGGCCCCGGCCACGAACCCCGCTGCGCCTACCAGGTGCCCGTCAGCTTCGAAGCGGGCCGTCTCCAGCAGCGGGGTGACGTGCAGCATCAGCGTTGCCGGCAAGAGCACCTTGTTTGCGCCCGCCGTGTCGTAGAGGGCGATTTGGCGCAGGCCGAAGGGGAAGTCACCGTACCCTGCCATGTCAGCCCCTGTTCACCGTCGCTACGTAACGTGACATAATCGCCGGCACGTCCAGCGCCTGCATCTCGATACCCAGCAGGTCGTTGGCGTGCCGCACGTCCCACAGACCGTCACTGCCGGCCAAGGTAGCACGGTGCAGTAGCTGGTAGGCCCGCTCCCGGCCGGCGTCGATCGCGGCGCTGCCGGACTGCTGGTAGAACCATACCGTCACAAACAGCCGTGAGCCGTCGGGGTGCGGGCCGGCCGGCGCCTGCGTCTCAGGCTTCACAATGGCACAGGGCAACAGCTCGCTGTACTGGTCGTACGCTGCCGGCGTCGCCTGGCGGGAGATGTCATTAATCTCCGTGCCGTCGTACAGCCCGCCGGTGAGAATGCCGGCCAGTGTAGTGTCGCCCTGGAGGGCAGCGAGAATGGTGGCGTAGGCGGTCATGCGAACGCCTCCCGCAGCATCTGCATCAGCGGTTCATAGTGGCTCTCCATGGTGCGCATGATTACCCCATACCTGGACGAGTGCGCTAGCTCCAGCCAAATCCCATAGTCGATGGTCGCCCCGTGGCTCAGGTAGATAGTCACGACCTTCGCCCCGAAGTCCGCCTCGCTTGTCCCAAACAGCCCCGTGCGCGCGTTGCCGGTGCGGTCCGTCCAGGGCGCATCGACCTTGGCCTGGTTCTGCATCTGGGTGGCGACGTACTGCGCCACTGCCGCTACAGCCGTCAGTACACGGTCGCCGTAGCGTTCGATGGCCGTTGCCAACTCGCTGGGTGGCGTGGTCCAGCGGATGCCCGCCTGTGCTTGTGGCATCAGTGCACCTGCCTGGCTTGCGCCTGTGTGCCATGGTCCCGGTTGGGATGGAGGGCAATTACCTCGTACAGCGCCCCGCCGACGGTGAACTTGTCGTTCGGCTGGATGTCGAGGGTTGCATCGCCCACCACGATTACCGCGCCTACCGACGCCTGTAGCCCGTCAGTGTCGGTGACGGCGGCTTGCATGTTGCCGCCGCGGGCAATACGCACGGTCTGCACCGCCAGCGTCGAGTTGTTGCGCCGGATAGCGATACTGACCGGGCGGTCGTCACGGATAGCTTGCAGGTCGGCTGTCATGCGGGCGCGGTCTTGACTGGTCAGCACCTATACCTCCACCCCCACGGCGTAGGGGTTCTGCCGGTACTGTCGGCCATGGCCCTGCAGGGGGCGGATGGCGTTCTGATAGTTGGTCAGTACCGCACTCGCCTGCGCCTGGACGGCCGCACCCTGGCCGCGCTTGTCGACGGATTCGTCGCCAATCTTGTAGGCCCAGCCGTCGCCGGCCACGGCGTTCGCCTGCTCGAGTAGCGC
>JAKQCW010000074.1 GCA_029558955.1 Chloroflexota bacterium | reverse complement strand
ATCTCAACTTTCAGGAGGAGAATCCTAACATGATGAAGCGACAACTGTTCGTGCTTCTCACCGTCGTTCTGCTGTTCAGCATGATTGTGGCCGCCTGCGGCGGCGCTGTTCAGCCTACCACCGCACCGGCCGAGCCGGTAGCCACCGAAGCGCCGGCAGCTCCTGCCGAGCCGGCCGCGCCCGCAGAGCCGGCGGCCGCGACCAACGAGCAGGCCGCGGCCGCGGCCGCCAAAGGCCTGACCGAGCTGGCCAACGCCTACAACGGCGACTACAAGGGCACGGTCGTCACCATGACCGGCCCCTTCACCGAGGCCGACGCGGTGATCTTCAACAACTCCATCGCCGAGTTCGAGAAGGCCACCGGCATCGACATCCAGTACGAGGGATCCAAGGAGTTCGAGGCCAGCATCACCGTCCGCGTGCAGGGCAACGATGCGCCCGACATCGTGGACTTCCCCCAGCCTGGCCTGTTGGGCACCTTCGCCAGCCAGGGCAAGGTCATCCCTGTCACCGACCTGGTGCCGGAGAGCTGGTTGGCCCAAAACTATCTGGAATCCTGGCTCGACATGGCGACCATGGCTGGCCCGGGCGGCACGTCAGAACAGTATGGCGTCTGGCACCGCTTCAACGCCAAGTCGTTGGTGTGGTACCCCAAGGCGGCCTTCGAGGCGGCGGGCTACGCCGTGCCGACAAGCTGGGAAGAGCTGCAGGCCCTGCAGGATCAGATCGTAGCTGACGGCGACACCCCCTGGTGCGTCGGCATCGAGTCGGGCGCGGCCACCGGCTGGCCAGCCACCGACTGGACCGAGGACTTCATGCTGCGCACCACCTCGTTGGAGAACTACGACGGCTGGGTGGCCGGAACGCTGCCCTTCGCCTCGCCTGAGGTCCAGAACGCCATCGAGACCTTCGCCACGATCTGGAACGACGACGCGATGGTGTTCGGCGGCCGGCCGGCCATCGTCACCACCTTCTTCGGCGACGCCCCTGCCCCCATGTTCCAAGATCCGCCCGGCTGCTGGCTGCACAAGCAGGGCAACTTCATCACCTCCTTCTTCCCTGAGGGCAAGGAATACGGCGTCGACTATGGCGTCTTCTACATGCCTGCCGTCGACACGGCCTATGGCAAACCCTTCCTGGTGGCCGGCGACATCATGGCCGCCTTCCGCGATCGGCCTGAGATCCGCGCCGTCATGCAGTTCTTCAGCACCGGCGAAGGCATCCGCGGCTGGCTGGCGGCCGGCGGCGCGCTGGGCATGCAGAAGGACGTGGATCTGAGCTGGTACGGCAGCGACCTGGAGCGCGACATCGCGGTGCTGGTGGCTGACGCCACCTCGGTGCGTTTCGACGCCTCCGACCTGATGCCTGGCGAGGTCGGCGCAGGCTCCTTCTGGAAGGGCATGACCGACTACTTCTCCGGCGCGCAGTCGCTGGACAAGGTACTGAGCGAAATCGACGCCTCCTGGCCAAGATAACGGCCCTGCGGCAACGAACAAGGACTGACAGTCTTCGCAGGACTGTCAGTCCTTTCCCCCTGAAGGAGAGGCCCCGATGGAAGAAGACACCAACAATATCCAGCGACGCGCCCCTGTCGCCGCCGCCGAGGCCAAGACCAAAGGCCCCCTCGATTGGCTGGCGACCAACCTCTTTCGGATCGCCATTTCACTGTTCGTCCCACTTGTCACCCTTGCCGTGCTGTACGCGGGCTTTTTGTTCCTGCGCAACAGCCACGCATCAAAAGGAATCGTCGCCATCGTAGCCATCGCCTGGGGCGTGGGCGGCGTGGCTCTGCTTTACTTCGTGTCCAACTGGCTGGTGGAGAAGCTGGGCGACACCTGGCGGGCGCGCATCCAGCCTTTCGTCTTCGTCGGGCCGGCTGTGGCCATTCTCTTCTGGTACCTGGCCTTCCCCTCGTTGCGCACCTTCTACCTCAGCCTGTTCGACCGCACCGGCACGACCTTCGTGGGGCTGGACAACTACGTCGCGGTCTTCACCAACCGCAACATGTTCACCGCCTTCCGCAACAACATCCTGTTGTGGATCCCCTTTGGCGCCCTGTTCACCGTGGTCTTCGGCCTGATCGTGGCGGTGCTGGCCGACCGCAGCAAGTTCGACCGCGTGGCCAAGGCCTTTATCTTCATGCCCATGGCCATCTCCATGGTCGGCGCCGGCGTGATCTGGAACATGATCTACGCGGTCAACCCTAATATCGGCCTGCTCAACGCCGTCTACACCGGTCTGACCGGCAACGCGCCCATAGCCTGGAAGGCGTCGGCCGAGCTGGCGCCCTGGAACAATCTCTTTCTGATCCTGGTGATGATCTGGCTGCAGACCGGCTTCGCCATGACCCTCTTTTCCGCCGCCATCAAGGGCATCCCAGGCGATCTGCTGGAGGCGGCGCGGGTCGACGGCGCGACAGAGCTTCAGGTCTTTTTCAAGATCATGCTGCCCTCCATCAGCGGCACCATCATCACCGTCACCACCACCGTCATCATCTTCACCCTGAAGATCTTCGACGTGGTGCAGGTGATGACCGGCGGCCAGTTCAGCACCCAGGTGATCGCCACCCAGTTCTATCGGGAATACTTCACCAACCAGAACTCAGGCTTTGGCTCGGCCATCGCCATCGTTCTGTTGATCTCGGTGGTGCCGGTGATGATCTACAACCTGAAGCAGTTCAACGAACGGGAGGCCTTTTGATGACAGCCCAAACTGCAACCCGCAAAAAGCGTCGCATCGGCTGGGGCCAGATCTTCGTCAACGTGGCGTTGATCCTCCTGGTGCTGGCCTGGACCATTCCCACCATCGGCCTCCTGGTCTCTTCTTTCCGCACCCGCTTCGACATTCAAACCTCCGGCTGGTGGACTGTCTTCCCCCATCGGGAATGGACCACCGTGTTGGAATTTCAACCTGGCGCCGAGGTGGACCGCGATGGAATCATGACCTTCGAGGGCGCTTCGGGCACCTTCGAAGCCTTTCGCGCCGGCATGACCAGCCCAGATGGCGACAAACGCATCATCTGGATCGGCAACAAGCGCATCGGCCGGGTGGTGGTTCAGGAGCAGCAGTGGACGCGCGGCAACCATGATTTCACCACCCAAAACTATCAGGAGGTGCTGGGCGGCCGCACCTACACCTTGCAGCAGCCCGATGGATCGACGGTGACCGTGCAAGGGACCAATTTCGTCGGCGCCTTCCTGAACAGCCTGATCGTCACCGTGCCGGCCACAGTGATTCCCATCCTGATCGCGGCCTTTGCGGCCTACGGCTTTGCCTGGATGAAATTCCCCGGCCGCAAGGTGCTGTTCATCATGGTGGTCGCCATGCTGGTGGTGCCCTTGCAGATCGCGCTGGTGCCGATCCTCAAGGACTACGTCACCCTCAACCTGAACGGCACCTTCCTGGGCGTTTGGCTGGCGCACACCGGCTTTGGCCTGCCGCTGGCCACCTATCTGCTTTTCAACTACATCAGCACCATCCCGCGCGACATTCTGGAGTCGGCCTTCATCGACGGCGCTTCGCACTTCACCATCTTCACCCGGCTGATCTTGCCGCTGTCGGTGCCGGCGCTGGCCTCCTTCGCCATCTTCCAGTTCCTCTGGGTCTGGAACGACTACCTGATCGCCCTGATCTTCATCGGCTCCAAGCCCGACGTCCAGGTGCTGACGCAGCGCATCGCCGAGATGGTCGGCTCGCGCGGCAACGACTGGCACCTGCTGACGGCCGGCGCGTTCGTTTCGATGGTCCTGCCGCTGATCGTCTTCTTCAGCCTGCAGCGCTTCTTCGTGCGCGGGCTGATGGCCGGCTCGGTCAAGGGCTAGACGATTTACGGACTGACCGGCGCGCTAGGACTGTCAGTCCTGAAGGACTGACAGTCCTGGGACCGGCGCGCTAGGACTGACAGTCCTTCGAAGGACTGTCAGTCCTGGGAACGGCGCGTTAGGACTGACAGTCCTTCGGAAGGACTGTCAGTCCTGGGACGCGCGCTAGGACTGACAATCCTTCGGAAGGACTGACAGTCCTGGGACGCGCGCAGTCCTGGGAATGAGTATCACCATGCCCGACACTATCTGGTTGAATCAACAAGCCACCCGTTCGTTGGATCGTCTTCTCCCCCGCCTGGACGCGCGCTTTGCGGCCCAAACAGACCCGGCCGACTGGACGGCGTTTCGGACGCGGCTGGAGCGCCACTTCCCCGCCCTTTTCCGGCTGCTGTTGCACCTCTACGGCAGCCACTACGACTTCTTCTACCATCTGGAGGAGATTCTGGCCAGCGCGGCCGAGGCCTGGCTGGCGCGGCCGGCCCGCCTCAAGGCGCTGGACGCGCAACGGGAGGCCGACCCCGGCTGGTTTCAGTCGCAACAGATGCTGGGCGGCGTCTGTTATGTCGATCTGTTCGCCGGCAACTTGGAGGGCGTGCGGGCCAAGATCCCCTATTTCCAGGAACTGGGGCTGACCTACCTGCACCTGATGCCGCTCTTCGCCTCTCCCGCAGGGGACAACGACGGCGGCTACGCGGTCAGCAGCTACCGCGAGGTCAACCCGGCGCTGGGAACCATGGAGCAACTGGCCGGGCTGGCGGAGGAGCTGGCCGCGGCCGGCATCAGCCTGGTGGTGGACTTCGTCTTCAACCACACCTCCAACGAGCACACGTGGGCCAAACGCGCCCTGGCCGGCGATGCTGAATACCAGGAAAGCTACCTGATGTTCCCCGATCGCACCATGCCTGACGCCTACGAGGCCACGGTGCGGGAGATCTTCCCCGACGTGCGGCCGGGCAGCTTCACCTATCGCCCGGAGATCAACCGCTGGGTGTGGACCACCTTCTACTCCTTCCAGTGGGACCTGAACTACAGCAACCCGGTGGTCTTCCGGCGCATGGGGGAGGAGATGCTCTTCCTGGCCAATCAGGGGGTGGAGGTGCTGCGGCTGGACGCGGTGGCCTTCATCTGGAAGCAACTGGGCACGGTTTGCGAGAATCTGCCCGAAGCGCACATGATCATCCAGGCCTACAACGCGCTGGCCCGCATTGCCGCGCCCACGCTGCTCTTCAAGTCGGAGGCCATCGTCCACCCCGACGAGGTGGCTCGATACATCTCGCCGCAGGAGTGCCAGCTCTCCTACAACCCGCTGCTGATGGCGTTGCTCTGGGAAAGCCTGGCCACGCGCGAGGTCAAGTTGCTGCACACCTCCCTGCGCGACCGCTTTCGCATCGCTCCCGACTGCGGCTGGGTGAACTACGTGCGCTGCCACGACGACATCGGCTGGACTTTCGACGACGCCGACGCGGCGCGGGTGGGCATCGACGGCTTTCATCACCGCCGCTTTCTCAACGCCTTCTACACCGGCCGCTTCGCGGGCAGCTTTGCGGCCGGCCTCCCCTTCCAGGAGAACCCCAAGACCGGCGATGCGCGCATTTCTGGCACGGCGGCCTCGCTGGCCGGCCTGGAACGGGCGTTGCGCCAGCAGAATCCGCTGGAGATCGACCATGCCGTGCAGCGCATCCTGCTGATCCACAGCATCATCCTCTCCATGGGCGGCATCCCCCTGCTCTATCTGGGAGATGAGACGGCCATGCTGAACGACTACAGCTATGCCGGCGACCGCGCCAAGGCGGGCGACAGCCGCTGGGTACACCGCCCCTTCGCCGACTGGCAACGTTTCGAGCGGCGTCACGATCCGCACACCGTCGAGGGCCGCGTCTTCCAGGGGCTGCGGCGGCTGATCGCGCTGCGCCAGGGACAGGCCGCCTTTGCCGGCCACGACACGACGGTCATCGACACGGGCAATCCCCACGTCTTTGGCTATATCCGCCAACACGACGGCCAGCGGGTGCTGGCGCTGGCCAGCTTCTCCGAGCATCCCCAGCCGGTGGCGGCCAGCCTGCTGCGCATCCATGGTCTGGGCTATCAGTTCCAGGACCTGGTCAGCGCCCGCGCCATCACCCTGGATCGCGACCTGCACCTGGAGCCCTACCAATTCGTCTGGCTGACGGCATCGCCCACAGCGTAGGCCTGGCGTAACTGTGCGAACACGTTGATTTCGATACGGCGGCCTACTCAATCAACGTTTGGCCCGCCGGCGGGTGCGAACACGTTGATTTCGATACGGCGGCCTACTCAATCAACGTGTTCGCACCCGCCGGCTGAACAGTTACGACCTGGCGACGTGATCCCATGCACGAAGCTCTGCAACTTGCCACCTTTCGCGGGGCCGTGGTATAATTTGCGCCAGTCCAAAATCGGAGGCATCCCTACGTGTCGACAGTCTTTTTCATCGTTCAGATCATCCTGAGCATCCTGCTGATCGCTCTGGTTTCCATGCAGTCCAAGAACCTGGGCACCAGCGCCATGTTTGGCGGGTCTGACAGCTTCCAGACCAGCCGCCGTGGCTTCGAACGCACCATGTTCAACCTGACCGTGGCCGTCAGCGTTCTTTTCTTCCTAGTGGCCGTGGCTTCGGCCATGCTCTTCTAGGCGCCCGGCGGCGGGCCTCGGTCGGAGACCGGCCCGAGCGGCTTCGGGCGGCGGGCCTCGGTCGGAGACCGGCCCGAGCAGCTTCGGGCGGCGGGCCGCTGGCCCCTTGATCGGTTCTTTTGTAGGTGATCGCCGCGTGTGCACGCCGTGCAGCGCGGCGAACTTTGTTTCAGGACCTGGCCTGTGGGACGAACTATCCGTTGGCAGACATTGCTGGCGCTGCTGGGCATCATCTTGCTGGCCGCCATTCTGGCCTCTACGGCGCGTGAGTTCACCGAGCTGACTGTGCCTGCCAAGGGTGGAGTCTACGCTGAAGCGGTGGTGGGCGCGCCGCGTGCGATCAACCCGCTCCTGAGCTTCGGCAGCGAGCTGGACAGCGACCTGACCGGCCTGATCTTCCAGGGGCTGGTGGCGCTCAACGAACGGGGCGAGCCGGTTCCAGCGCTGGCGGAAAGCTGGGAGATCAGCCCAGACGAGAAGGACATCACCTTCAAACTGCGCCGCGATGTGCGCTGGCACGACGGCGCACCCTTCAGCGCGGCCGATGTGATCTTCACGGTGGGGGTGTTGCAGTCGGACGCCTTCGCCGAGTCCGGCCAGCCGGCATCCACCTACCTGGCGCAGCTCTGGCGCAACGTGTCGGTGGAACAGATCGACCCCTACACCGTGCGCTTTCGCCTGCGTCAGCCGCTGGCCTCCTTCCTGGCCGAGAACACCATCGGCATCCTCCCCTCGCACCTGTGGAACCGCGTGCCGGTGAGCGAGCTGGCGCAGTCGCCGCTCAACCTGCAGCCGGTCGGCGCCGGCCCCTGGCGGCTGACCAGCCTCAGCGCGCAGGGGGCGCGCCTGGAGCCAAACCCCTACACGACCGGGCCGGCCCCCTACCTGGAGGCGCTGGAATTCCGCTTTTTCCCTGACTATGCCAGCGCCTTTGCCGCGTTTCAGGCCGGCGAGGTGAGCGGGGTCAGCCGCCTGACGCCGCAGGAGATGCCCGCGGCCCAGGCCAGCAACGAGATGGAGGTGCTGACCGCACCGCTGGCCGGCGCAACCTTCGTCTATTTCAACCTGACCAATCCTGAAACCCCTTTTCTGGCCGATGTCAACGTGCGCCAGGCGCTGAATCTGGCGCTGGACCCGACCAAACTGATCGACGGCGTGCTCAATGGCCAGGGCATTCCGGCTGACGGCCCCTTCGTGCCGGGCGGTTGGGCCTATGCGCCAGCGGAACGCGGCGCGACGGATCCTGCCCGCGCCGCCGAGCTGTTGACTGAGGCCGGCTGGACCGACACCAACCGCGACGGCGTGCGCGACCGCGAGGGCATCGACCTGGCGTTCGAGCTGCTGGGCGACAACGAGGCGCTGCTCCAGGAGCTGGCCGAACAATGGCGTCAGATCGGCGTGCGGGCCGAGCCGCGGGTGGTCAACCTGGCCAGCCTGGCCGGCGATTACCTCAGCCCGCGGACTTTCCAGGCGGCCGTGGCCCATTGGCAGCTCAGCGGCGACCCAGACCCCTACCCGCTGTGGCACTCGACGCAGATCGACAATGGCCAGAACTACACCGGCTGGAGCAACGAAGGGGCCGATCTGCTGATGGAGCAGGGGCGCTCGGTCAACGACCCTGGCCGGCGCATCCAGCTCTACAGCGAGTTTCAGCGCATCTTTCGTGAGGAGCTGCCGGCCCTGCCGCTGTACTACGATGTCTACGCCTATGGCATGCACGAAGAGGTCAAGGATGTGGAGATCAACCGGCTGAACCGGCCGTGGGAGCGCTTCCGCAACGCCGCGCAGTGGTACATCGCCACACAGCGGGTGACCGTGGAGGAGTGAGGCGGCCATTCCGCCCTCCTTCTGATCTTGACAATCGCTGCGGACAATGGTAAACTTGCCTTCGTAACGAGCCGAAGTGGCGGAATTGGCAGACGCGCTACGTTCAGGGCGTAGTGGGCATTAGCCCGTGTGGGTTCAAGTCCCTCCTTCGGCACCAGGTGATGACAAGTCCCGGATGGCAACATCTGGGACTTGTTGTCAGAGCCGCCGATCCCCTCGCTGGAGCAGGTCGTGAGCAAAAAGCCAGCCCATCTCCCGATCAGCCTGAGGCAGGTGGCGCTGATCGCCGGCATTGCGGCGGTCGCGCTCTTTCTCTTCGGCTACACCAGTCGCCTGATCGCCAGCAGCGAGCTGCGGGCAGAAGAGGCGCTGTGGCAGGAAGAGGTGGCGCTGGCTGAGCAGCGTTTGAAGGAAAGCCAGGATCGGCTGGCTTACGTCCAGTCGAACCAGTACGTCATCGACCAGGCGCACAGCCAGTTGGGCTGGGCCCTGCCCAACGAGGTGGCCGTCTGGGTGCTGGGCGAGGAGACTGCCCAGGTCGATCCGGCCTTCGCCGCCAACGGCGAGTCGCTGCCCTATTGGGAGCAATGGCAGCAGCGCTTCCTGGGCGGAGAGCCGCCAAGTCGCTAGGTTTGACAGAAGGTTATAAAGGGTGTATACTCGCCCTTAGTGATGCGGGGTGGAGCAGTGGCAGCTCGTCGGGCTCATAACCCGAAGGCCGCAGGTTCGAGTCCTGCCCCCGCTACTCCACAAGATGGCTGACAGGTTTCCTGTCAGCCATCTCAATATCAGGCGACGTAGCTCAGGCGGCCAGAGCGAGGGCTTCATAATCCCTAGGTCGGTGGTTCGAGCCCACCCGTCGCCACCAGTGACGACCAGCGGGGCGCCCATCATGGCGCCCCGTTGGCTTTGGAACGCCCAACCCTGATCGCCTGGACCTCTTCCCCCGAACGGTTGACGTCGGCGCAAGCTGTGCAGCTTCCATTGACAGCCGGGCCGGTTGCCCAACCAGCCCGGCTTCTTGTTGTCTTCGCAGGAGCGGGATCCTCGCCGATGCCGCCAACGCGCGCCGTCCAGCGACCGGCTCGCCCGTAGGCAGGCAAACTCCTCACGCAGCAATCCCATGCCCATCAAGAAATCCGAACTCTACTCCTCCCTCTGGCAAAGCTGCGACGAACTGCGCGGCAGCATGGACGCCTCGCAGTACAAGGACTACGTCCTGGTGCTGCTCTTCGTCAAGTATGTCTCGGACCGCTACGCCGGCCAGCCCGACGCGCTGATCGAGGTGCCGGCCGGCGGCAGCTTCGCCGACATGGTCAGCCTCAAGGGGGACAAGGAGATCGGCGACAAGATCAACAAGATCATCGCCCGCCTGGCCGAGGCCAACGACCTGAAGGGCGCGATCGACGTCGCCGACTTCAACAACCCCGACAAGCTGGGCCGCGGCAAGGAGATGGTGGACCGCCTCTCCAACCTGGTGGCCATCTTCGAGAACCCCGCGCTGGACTTCCGCAAGAACCGCGCCGAGGGGGACGACCTGCTGGGCGACGCCTACGAGTACCTGATGCGCCACTTCGCCTCGCAGTCGGGCAAGGCCAAGGGGCAGTTCCTGACCCCGTCGGAGGTGTCGCGCGTGATGGCCAAGATCAAAAGAAAGACCGGCGCGGCCGTTTTACACCGCTGCCCCTGCAAATTCCAGGGTCACCTGGCGCCCCATGCGAGCCTCCAGGGTGATCAGCATCTCCAGGCTGAACTTCTCCCACTTGCCGCGCATCAAATCTGACACGCGCGACTGGCCAACGCCCAGCCGCTGCGCGGCTTCTGTTTGCGTCATGCCGCTGGCTGCGATACGTTCCCGCAGGTCGTTCATCAGTTTGGCGCGCATCTGCAAGATCGCTGCCTCACCAGGCTCAAACCCCAGATCGGTGAAGACATTGCCGCTTGACTCCAAGATCATGTCACTCATGACTTACTCCTCTACCTGTCGATAACGTTGGCGCGCCAACTCGATATCCTCACGCCGCGTCTTCTGTGTCTTCTTGCGGAATGCATGCAACACGTAGATGGCGTTCCTAAACCTGGCGACATACAACACTCGCCATTCACCCAACACGTGAACACGGATCTCCTGGGCACCCGGTCCGACCGCATGCATGGGCCGCCAATCCGCAGGTTCCAGTCCACGCTGAACAGCATAGAGCTCAAAACCGACTTGCCTGCGCGCCTCTGCAGGAAAGTCGCGCAGGTCGTCCAGGCTAGAGCCCACAAATCGCAGCGGCTTCATCATGGCTGATTATACAACTACTTTGATAAACGACCAAGTTACACCCTGACAACGCTGTGCCAGATCCTGGCCGAGCAATGCCCCGATGATTTCGTGAACCGGGCGCTGACGGTCCGTGGCCCGCGCCGGCAGCACATTGCTGCCGCGCCGGATGGAATGATCGACCCGGTTCCCATCGGCGTGACCAACCAAACCGTCGAAGCAGGCGGTGCAATGAGGGGCGAGTGGCCTGCGCGGGCAGGCGTTCCACCTCGGCCTCCACGTCGCGCGCGCAAAGGTCCAGGTGGAGCCAATTGCGCTGGCCGTTGCGTTTCTGCGGCGCCCGGTCCAATCTCAGGTTGGGGCGCCGGCGTGGGTCATTTGCTCAAAACCGGCAAGTGATCTATCATGTGTGCAGTTTGTCTTAGAAACCGTAACGTACTGCACACATAGATGCAAGATGGCCATTCCAAAACACACGCTCGACACGCTCTATCCCATCGCCGAGGCGCAAGCCGGCTACTTTACCACGCGTCAGGCCGAAGCAGCGGGCATCCATCGCGTTCGGCTGGCGCGCTATGCGCAGACAGGCTGGGCACAACGCGTCCGGCGGGGCGTCTATCGCCTCACACACTTCCCCCGCTCGCGCTTGGAAGACCTGTTCATCGCCTGGCTGGAGGCTGGCCCTGATGCAGTCATCTCCCACGATAGCGCGCTGATGCTCTACGAGCTTTCGGACGCGCTGCCGGCCGCCATTCACCTAACAGTGCCGCGCACAGCCTCGCGGCGCCGTCCTGGACTTCGTCTGCATACGAACCAGATCAGCCCGGCTGAGATCGTCAACTTCGAGGGTTTGTCGGTGACCAGCGTGGCGCGCACGCTGGTTGACGTCGCCGTGGCTGGGCTGTCCGATGAACTGGTCGAGCAGGCCGTGCTGGAGGCGATCGACCGAGGGCTGGTGCAACCAGAAGCGGTGCGCCGCGCAGCCGAACGGCGAGGTGTTCGCGTCCGGGAGCTGACCGAACGCGCAGTCAGCAAGAGGAGCCGATCATGATCTACAAAACTGGCGCGGCTTTTCGCCAGGCGTTGGAAGACCGCTTGCTGGCGCAGAGCAGCCGCGAGCCTGCCTCAACCGCCCGCAACCTGGACGGTGACGTTCAAAAAGCTGGCAGAAGAAGTAGGCCTAAGCGACGCGACCCTTTCCGCCGCTGGCCAGACAGCGCGCGCATTTTTGGAGCCTGTGCTGCGCGGCGAGGCGAGCGCAGTTTGGTCGCCAGTCGAGCGACGATGGCAGTGAATCCTTGGGTGGTCTTCGATAGTTACGACGCCATGCAGCAGACCATGGTGAGCGGTCAGTCAGTTGGCTTTGTTCAAGGTGAATCTACCAAACACCAGGGTGGGCCAGGCGGCAATGCTTAAGCGCTGACGCAGCGACGGCGACGCGTTCGCCGGCCACGGCAGCGCGCAGTCGATGGTTGCAGCGACTCCAGGCTCAGCGGGACGG
>JAKQCW010000046.1 GCA_029558955.1 Chloroflexota bacterium | reverse complement strand
GGAGGGGCCTTGGCAGGGCCTATGTCTGAAAGCACCGTTCGACGCAGCCAACCGAACAAGATCGATGCACCGCTCCAGCCGGCCGGCCAGATGCGCGGTCCGGGCGGCCTGCGGGGCAACCTGCGCCTCTACGTCGACCGTCAGGCCGCGACGCCGCTGCGCTATGCCTGGGAACAGGCGGTGTTGGCGGCAGCGGGTTGGGCGCCCACGGTGGTCGGCGTGGCGCTGCGCTCGCTGCTCTACCGCTCGATTCTGACGATGGATGGGGTGGCGGCCATCGAGAACGGGGTGCGGCTGCGTTTTGCCAGCAACATCCGCCTGGGCGCGGGCGTGTACATCGACCAGGGCGCCTATCTGCACGCCACACCGGGCGGCATCGCGATCGGGGCCGGCACTTTCATCATGCACGGGGCGGTGCTGCACGTCTACAATTTCCGCGATCTGCCCCACGCCTTCATTCGCATCGGCCGCGACAGCCTGATCGGCGAGTACAACGTGCTGCGCGGCCAGGGGGGCATCGCCATCGGCGACCGCGTCTACACCGCGCCGCTGGTGCAGCTTTTGGCGGTCAACCATGTCTACGACGATCCGACCCGGCCCATGGCCGACCAGGGCATCACCGCCCAGGGGATCGTGGTGGAGGACGACGTTTGGATCGGCGCGGGCGCGATCATCACCGACGGCGTGCGCGTCGGCCGCGGCGCGGTGGTGGCGGCCGGTGCGGTGGTCACCGGTGATGTGCCGCCGCACACGGTGGTGGGCGGCGTGCCGGCGCGGGTCTTGAAAGAAATCGGGTAAAGAGAGGAAGCCATGACGACACTTTCGGTGGTAATACCTGCCTTGAACGAAGAGGATGGCATCGCGGCCATCATGCAGCGGGTGCTGGCGGTGGGGCCGCAACTGCCGGCCGCCGGCGTGCAGGAGCTGGAGCTGATCGTGGTAGACGATGGGTCCAGCGACCGCACCGCCGAGATCGTGCGCAGCACGCCGGGCGCAACGCTGGTGCAGCATCCGGTCAACAAGGGCTACGGCGCGGCGTTGAAGACCGGCTTCCGCGCCGCGCGCGGGGACCTGTTGGCCTTTTTGGACGCGGACGGCACCTATCCGCCGGAGTATTTCCCCCAGCTCTGCCAGACGCTGCTGGACAACGGCTATGACATCGTGGTCGGCTCGCGCATGGCCGGCGCGCAGAGCGAAATGCCGCTGACCCGGCGCATCGGCAACACGGTTTTCGCCGGCATGATCAGCCTGCTGAGCCGGCAGCGAATCACCGACAGCGCCAGCGGCATGCGGGTCTTTCGCCGCGAGGCGCTGCAGAAGCTCTATCCGCTGCCTGATGGGCTGAACTTCACCCCCATCATGAGCACGCGCGCGCTGCACGAGGAGATCAGGATGGCCGAGGTGGCCATTCCCTACAGCGAGCGGGTGGGGCGCAGCAAGCTGAGCGTGGTGCGCGACGGCACGCGCTACGTGCAGACCATCACCTGGACCGCGCTGAACTACAACCCGGTGCGCATTCTGGGCGGGCTGGCGCTGCTGACGCTGGGCATGGCCGGGGCGATCGCGCTGGCCACGCTGGCGGCGCGGCTGCTGGGCGTTACGACGCTGGGGCCGTTGGGCGCGTTTGCCCTCTTCTCGATGCTTGTGCTGGCGGTGACCGGGGTCAGCCTCTTCAATTTGGGCGCGACCTTCAACTACCTGGTGGCGCTGTTTCATCGCCGGCCGGTGAAGCAGGGGCTGTTCGGCAAGCCGATCTTCAACCCGCCGCTGGACCGCCACTTCTGGTGGATGGGGCTGGCGGGGCTGGCCCTTGGGCTGGGGCTGGGGCTGCTCAGCCTGCTGCTGGCGCTGAATGGCTGGCCGACCAGCAAGATGTGGCTTTACTACCTGTTGAGCGCGACCGCCTTTCTGATCGGCCTGCAGTTCCTGATCTCCTGGATCCTGATGCGCGTGCTGGAGGAGCTCAGCCAGCGGGACGCGTTGGCCGCGGCGGATCTGGGGACGACGGAGTAGTATTTCCTGCGAGGTTGTCTCACGCAAAGACGCAAAGATCGCAAAGGCAGAAGTTTGGTAAGGTTGTCTCACGCAAAGACGCCAAGATCGCAAAGTCAGACACCTATTCTCCTGTGGAGCGCAACTTAATGAACGACACCCATGGCCTTGAACAGACCGGAAGAGACGAACAACTGAAGCGTAACCTGGGGACGCGGCGGGTGCCGGCGCTGCGCGCGTCCAGCTTTCCTGACGCGGGCGCGGCGGTGCAGACGCTGACCTCGTCGACGCGGCCGGCCGGCAGCGTCGATGTGCTGCTGGTCAACCCCCCCTCGCCCGACGGCGGCATCTGGATCCGCAGCCAGCACCGGGTCGGCCGGCGCAGCCGCGAGAACATGATCTGGCCGCAGGTCAGTCTGGCGCAACTGGCCAGCCTGCTGGTCCCCGAATACAGCGTGGAGATCGTGGACGCCATCGCCACCCGCATGACGTGGGCGGAGTTCGAGCGCATTCTGGAGGAGAAGCGGCCGCGCTACTACCTGACCCAGGTCACCGCGCCGACGCTGCGCAACGACATGTTCGGCGTTTTCCTGGCCAAGGCGCTGGGCGCGCAGACCCTGGCCTTCGGCACCCACGTCACCCCCATGACGCTGGAGACCATGCGCCCCTTCCCGGCGCTGGATTTCGTGCTGCGCGGCGAGCCGGAGGCGACCCTGCGCGAGCTGCTGGACCACCTGGAGGGCAAAAGCCCCTCTGACCCGCGCGTTGCCAGGCTGGTGGCAGAGACGAAGCTGGGGCAGCCGGGGCGGAGAGGGGAACGGGGGACGGGGAGCGGTGAACGGTTAACGGTTAACGGTGAACGGGGAACGGTTGACGGTGAACGGTTAACGGTTAACGGTGAACGGTTAATGGTTGACGGGGAACGGATGGCGGGCAGCCAGGCGTCGGCGTCCGGGGCGGCGGAGGATGCTCCGGCATTGATCCTTCACCCTGCACCGACTGCCATTAACCAATTGTTGTCCCCCTTCGCGCCCGCGACGCTGGAGCGCGTGGATGAGACGGTTCTGGCCGAGGCGGAGGCCTCTCCCCTGGCCGGCATTTTGGGGCTGGCCTGGCGTCACCAGGGGGAGATCATCATCAACCGCGACCGGCCT
>JAKQCW010000023.1 GCA_029558955.1 Chloroflexota bacterium | reverse complement strand
CCAGGAGAGCTCGAACATGCGCCAGCGCAACAGCGCCTTGCGCGCCCGCTGATAGACGATCTCGCCGCGTCCCAACTGCACCCGATGGTGATCCACGGTGTAGCCGGCCGGCGCCGGGCCGCGCGTCGCCTCCAGGTCAGGATAGCTGAAGGGTTGCAGGCTTTGCTGTTCGATGAACGTCTTGATCTGTTCGCCGCTCGGCTTGCGCATCATAATCATGTTGTGTCATCCTTGTTTTTGTTGAGGCAGGGCTTGATTCGTCTCAATTTGCTTCACGCGCCGGCGGCTATGGGGTCAGCCAGGGACGGTCGCGCAACGACAGGCCGGACGGCTGGCGGGAGATCAGCCACAACACCGGCGCCGCGCCGACGGTGGCCGTGGCCAATGCTGCCAGCACGTCGATCAGGGCGACGGCCACGGCCAGCAGCCAGGGGGTTGGGCTGACCGGGCCGGCGACCAGCGCCCAGGCCAGCAGGGCCAGCAGCGCGCCCAGCGCGCCGCCGGCCAGCGCTACGATGCCGTTTTCCAAGAGGATCAGCCGGCGCACCCGGCCGCGGCGCACGCCCAGCGCGGCCAGCAGCCCCAGCTCCTGGCGCCGCTCCAGCGCGGCCAGCGCGGCCGAGGTCAGCACCAGCGTGGCGCAGGCCAGCAGCAACATGCCGGCCACCCAGAAGGGAAAGGTCGCCTCGGCCCGGCGGCTGATCCAGCTCAGCGCGGCCAAGCCGAAGCCCAGCGATCCGGCGATCATGGCCAGCGTCATGCCCGCGGTCTGGCGGCGATGGCGCGCCAGGCCCTGCACGGCCAGCGCCCACAGCGGCCGGCCATCGGGCGTGGGCAGCCGCCAGTAGAAGCGGGTGAGCAGCAGGCTGCCGGCGTTGAGCGCCGCGGCCAGCACCAGCGCCAGCGCGGTCAGGATCAGCCCGCTGCGCAGGCCCAGCGCCAGCACGCCCAGCAGGCCCACCAGCACCGCGGTGAAGAGCACGCCCAGCGTCGAGAAGCGCCAATGTCCCCAGTCGCGGATCCAATGGCGCGGCGCCCGGCTGCGCAGCGCGCTCAACGGCGAACGCAGGGCCGTGCTGATGCCGGTGACGCCCACGAAGAGCAGTGTGGCCAGCAGGCCGGCGATGGCCGCGGCGACGAAAGGCTGCCAGTAGAGGGTGAAGCCAGGCTCCAGACCCAGATAGTCCCGCGCCGGCAGCCAGACCGCAAGGCTGAGCAGAAAGCCCAGCGCCAGCCCGACCGCCACGCCCAGAATGGCCAGGCCCATGGCCTCCAGCAGTAGCAGCGCCATCAGCTCCCAGCGGCTGAGGCCCAGCGCCAGCAGCAGGGCCAGGCTGGCCAGGCGGCGCTCTACGCTGGCCAGGTAGGCGTTGCTCAGTCCCAGGCAGCCCACCAGCAGCGTGACCAGACCGGCGCCCAGCAGCACCCCGGCCGGCGTCACCATCTCCAGCAGCGCGGCAGGCAGGATCCAGCCCAACTGGGCCGGGGTCAGCGTTTCGCCGCGCACCCGCCAGGCGATCTGCATCCAGCCCATCAGGGCCGCCACGCCGGGGGCCAGGCTGACCAGGGCCAGCGCGGCCAGCGGCCAATCGCGCCGGATGCTGGCGGCCAGAAACTGCGGCGCCAGCCGGCCCAGGCGACGCCAGCGCGTCATGGCCGGCCTCCGTCCAGCGCGCCGTCGGCCAGCAGGCGTTCCTCGCAGCGGTCCAGCCAGGCCAGATCGGCTTCGGCGTGCAGGATGGCGCCCTCCAGCAGGCTGGCCGCCACCGGATCTGCCGCCTGCTCGGCCGCGCGCAGCGTTCGTTCCAGCTCGCGCAGGTGCTGCAAGCTGAGCTCCCGCTGGCGCCAGAGCAGATCGGCCAACTGCTGGGGATCTCTGACCACCGCGGCCAGCACCGTCAGCTTGAGGTAGAAATCATCCTTCAGCTTGCGGTGGATCGGCGCCGGCTGTGCGGTCCAGGCTGCCAGCGTCTGCTCGCCCATGCCGGTCAGCCGGTAGCGTTTCTGGTCGGGCAGGCTCAACTGCACCACGCGCTCATCCAACTGCACCAGGCCCTCCTGTTCCAACTGGCGCAGGTTGTTGTAGACCTGGGCCAATTGCAAAGGCCAGAGCAGGCCGATGGCCTCGTCGTAGCGCTTCTTCAGCTCGTAGCCGTGGCCGGGGCCCTGAGCCAACAGCGCCAACAGCGCGTGTTTGATGGTCATGGGAAAAAGCCGCCAGCGGGTGTTATACTAACTGAAGTTAGTATAATGAGAGAGGAAGGTCTTGTCAAACGGATGCAGGCTCAAGCTGCAATATCAACGGTGCCCACACCGTCCGGGAGTCGAGCCTTTAGGCGGGTCGATGGACGCGAGTCGCGCCGGTTGAGGAACCTCATGATAATGTTCCGGCCATAGAGCCGAGCCCGTCCTCACGCAATCCCGCCGGGGAACACCTGCACTTGCGTCAGGTGCAAGTGTGAAGTTTCCCATCTACATTACAGCGCCCGTTGATGAACTTTGAGATAATGCTCCGGCAATGGCGCCAAGCGCGTCTCTATGCGATCCCGTCGGGGAACACCTGCACCTGCGGCGCAAGCGCAGGTGTCGTCGGGCGGGTTCGCATGAGGAGCGAGTCGCCGAAAACGGCTACTGCCGGATGATTTCCCCAGACTCTCATCAACGGAGATAGACCACAGCGACATGCAACAGGCAATCGTAAGCTTTCGACAGGACGACGTGGGGGATTGGGTGGCAGTGCTGGCCTGCGGGCATGGACAGCACGTCCGTCACAACCCGCCGATGACCGAACGGCCGTGGGTCTACGACCCGGCCGGCCGCGCCCGTTTCATCGGCTACCTCCTCAACTGCCGCATCTGCGACGGCGACGACATTCACGTCGTCAACAACAAGCCATCTACGCCCTCTCCATAAACTCGCTCAACGCGTCCA
>JAKQCW010000020.1 GCA_029558955.1 Chloroflexota bacterium | reverse complement strand
TTTGCGCCCATGCTCTGGCGGCTCCGTCCGGCCCACATCGAAGTGCTGCTGGTGGGCTGGATGGTGCAGTTGGCCATGGGCGTGGCCTTCTGGATCCTGCCCCGTTTTCAGGCCTCGCGCGGCGATGTGCGCCCCGCCTGGCTGGCCCTGGTGCTGATCAACCTCGGCATCGGGCTGGTCGCCCTGAGCCTGGTGGTCGATCTGGGCGGCTGGAACGTGGTGGCCGGCCGGGTGGCCGAGCTGGCCGCGGTGGCCGCCTTTGCCCTGAATGCCTGGCCGCGCATCAAGCCTATTGGGCAGTGACCGCCACTGTATGACTTCATCCCAACTGGCGGGGGGCGGAATTTGGGGGAATGGCGTTTCTTGGGCATACTTCTGCTATGATAAATCAGCAAGATCAAGCAGTCGTACTCACATTGGCCAAGGTGTTGGTGGCCGCGGCCTGGGCCGACGGCGACCTCAACGCCGACGAGATCAACAGCATGAAGCGGGAGCTGTTGACCAAGATTCCCGACCTCAGCGCGCAGCAGTGGGCCTCCGTAGCCATCTACATGGAATCGCCGGTCGATGAGGCTGAGCGCGGCCGCCTGGTGCAGGAGCTGCGCGCCCGCATCACCACGCCGCTGGGCAAGCAACTGGTCTTCGACGCGCTAAACGAGCTGGTCGCGGCCGACGGCCAGGTCTCCGACGCCGAGCGCGCCGCGGTGGACGAGGTGCGGGCGGCCATCGAAGGGGGCAACAGCTCCGGCATGGGCAGGGTCTCGCGCCTCTTCAAAGGCCGCAGCACGCCGTCGCCGGCCGCAGCCTCGGCCCCCAACCGCGAGCAATACCTGGACGAATTCGTCAGGAACCGGGTCTACTACGTCATTCGCCGCCGCCTGGAGCAGGGCGGGATCGCCCCCAAGCTCTCGGACGCCGAGATTCGCAAGCTCAGCCTGGCGGGCGGGCTGATGGCCGTCGTCGCGCGCACCAATCCCGATGTAACCGGCGACGAACAGGCCGCCATGCTGGCCACCTTGCAGCAGAACTGGCATTTGAACGCCGAGCAGGCTGGCTTTCTGGTCGATGTCGCCCTGGCGCAGCAGCCGGATGACCTGGACAGCTTTCGCCTGGCCGACGCCTTCGCCGCGGTCAGCGACTACGACGAGCGCGCCCAACTGGTGGATGCGTTGTTCGCCATCGCGGCCGCCGACCACGCCGTCAACAACGACGAAGTCGAGAAGATCCGCAACATCGCCAACGCCCTGGTGCTCACCCACCAGCGTTTCATCGAGGCCAAGCTGAAGGCGACGCGGCCTGTTTAGTAAGCGCGCGGCCCTGCCCGTCCGTGCATGACCCGCTTCGGTCTCGATACGGCTGGAGGAACCAGCCTACTCGACCGGCGTTGCGTTGTGCTGTGGTCTCGATACGGCTGGAGGAACCAGTCTACTCGACCGGCGTTGCACAATCGGCACACCCCGGTCAACCAGTCAGGAGCATCCGTCTTGTCAACAGCAAACCGTTCCGACCGCGCCGTGACCATCTGGCTGTTGGTGGTCTGCGGCCTGATCATGTTTCTGGTCGCTTTCGGGGGCTTTGTGCGTCTGACCCGCTCCGGCCTCTCCATCGTCGAGTGGAATCCCATCAGCGGCGTCGTGCCCCCCATCGGCCATGACGCCTGGGTGGAGGAATTCGCCAAGTACCAGTTGACCCCGGAGTACCAGAAGGTCAACGTCGGCATGACCCTGGCTGAATACCAGGAAATCTTCGTCATCGAGTATCTGCACCGGCTGATCGCACGCTTCGCCGGGCTGGTGGTGGCGATTCCCCTGCTCTGGTTCCTGTGGAAGGGGATGCTCCCGCGTGGCCAGCGCTGGCGCTACATCCTGGTGGGCCTGCTCTTTGCCGTGCAGGGCGCGCTGGGCTGGTACATGGTCAGCAGCGGGCTGGTGGATCGCCCCACCATCAGCCACTTCCGGCTGACCGCGCACCTGCTGCTGGCGCTGACGGTGCTGGCCATCGCCTTCCGGCTGGCGCTGGACCGCCTCTACGGGCAGCCCCAGCGGTCGCCGGGCGGACGGGGAAGCGCCTACTGGCTGTCGGTCGCGGTGATCGCCGTTGTGGTGGTGCAGATCGCCTACGGCGGGCTGGTGGCCGGCCTGAAGGCGGGCCACATCTCCAACACCTGGCCGCTCATGTTCGGCTACCTGGCCCCGCCCGGCCTGTTTACCGCCGCGGGCGCCTGGACGAAGAGCGTCCTGACCGCCCCGGCGACTGTGCAGTTCATCCACCGCTGGCTGGCCTTTGCGGTGCTGGCCATCAGCCTGGGCCTCTGGTGGTCAGCGCGCCGCCACGCGTGGGATGCGACGGTGCGCCGCGCCAGCCTGCTGCTGGTGGGGCTGGTGTCGTTCCAGATTGCGCTGGGCATCTGCGTCGTGTTGCTGGGCGTTCCGCTGGTCATCGCCCTCGCCCATCAGATCACGGCCATGCTGACCTTCATGGCCGCCCTCTACCTCAATCACCGGTTGGCAGCCATGCCAACGCGCGCGGCGCTGCCCTCCCAAGTTTCGCCGCCGTTGCCGGTGGACGAGCGCGCGTCGGCATAGATCCGGCCCCAGCTTGAAAACACAAAGCCTCAGCCCCGGCTTCGATGCGCCGTCCGGCTGAGGCTTTCGATTTCCACGGTTCAGGCAACCGCTGCTAAACCGCCCGCTTGCGTATAGCGACCAGCCAAAACACCAAGCGCCAGGCCAGCAGGAAAAGCCAGCCGAAGCCCAGCGTCACCAGCAGAAAGGCGGTGGGCACGCTGCCCCGCCCCAGCCAGAGCATCCGCAGCGTCAGGCCGATGGGCGCGGCGATGCCCCAGGCCAGCGCCGTGCGACCGAGAAAGGGGGCCAGCCGTGGGGCAACGCTGCCGCGGGGATAGGCCCGCAGCAGCCAGGCCACCAGCAGCCACGCGACGGCCAGCGGCGCCACGTTGGGCAGCGCGCCCAGCAGCGGGTTGGCGGCGTTCAGCGTCTGATGGTCGGCCTGGCCCAGCAGCACGAAGGCGAGCAGCGCCAGCAGGTCGCCGGCGGCCAGAACAAGGGTGTGATTTCGTTTCATGCCTGATTTTGTAGTAGAGGTGCTGATCCAGAAGGGCGGCTGTCGCTGTTTCAGGAGGAAGACGCCTGATCAACGCCGGCCGCGCGGCCCTCGTCAGACTGCGCCTTGACGCGCGCAATCTCGGCCAGCCGCTCCGCGTCCAGCCGCTTGTCGGTCTTCTTGAACTGTTTGACCTCAGGGGGATAGTGATCGGTGTGTTTGTTGTCGCCGGGCGGCAAGCCGCTGCGCAGCTCTTCTAGCGGCTGGTCCCGCACGATGTGCTGCTCGAAGAGCGCATCTGCATCCTCGGCCTGAACGCCGCAATACCAGACGGCTTCGGGATACACCACCACGTTGGGACCATGGCCGCACTGATTGAGGCAGCCGGAGCGATTGATGCGCACCTCGGAGCTCAGCCCCGCTTCGGCGACCCGCTTCTTCAGACGCTTGAGCAGGGCCTCCGTGTCGCCGTCGAATGGGCAGTAGGGCCCGTTGGTGCAGATGAAAACGTGTTTGCGATATTGGGTCAAGTCTGCGCTCCATGCCGGGTTGCAAGGGGATTGGCGGCCGGCGGGGCCAGCCAGCCGGTGCATTATGCCGTGAAACAGCCAGGATGTCAATTGATTCCGGCTGCTGCGTGATTGGACATAAGAAAAGCAGTGTGATAGAATAGCTACGGTTTTTGTATTGTTCACAAAACCTGTTGTGTGTTGACCTATTCGCCAGCGGGCGACGGGCAGCGAACAGGGAGACCGTTTGGAGCACGCGGGTATTTGGTTGTCACCCGGCCTGGAGCCGGCGAGTGGTTGCTTGAGTAGCCTGCTGGGAAGTGCAATTGCTGCGGGGCACTGATCGAAAGCCAATTTGTTATTGCCCTCAGACCTTCCTCGAAGTATCCCTCCTGATGTTCTTCTGAAGCGACGGTATTCTTGCCCTCCGCGGCGTCGTCAACCCACCTCGAAGCCAGAGCTGTGCACCGTACAGCGGACTTGTGGTCCTTGCTGCCGGCAGCGCTGCTTTGGCATACCTGTCGAAAGGGGTTACGAAAGGAGAACGTGACTAACTCTAAATCAAATCAGAAGGCCCGCCGGCAATGGTGGCGCATGGACTTGCATCTGCATTCCATGGCCTCGGCCGACTGGAAGGAGCCAGGCGCGACCTGGCTCGATTGGCTGTACAAGTGCGAACAGCGAGGGCTGGACGTGGTGGCCATCACCGACCACAACACCGTCGCAGGCGTCGCCCAACTGCGCAAGGAGATCGAGCGCTTGCAGTGGCTGGAGGCAGAGAATCGGCTGCGGCCCAACGAGCGTCGGGAATTGGATGAATACCGTCGTCTGGGGGACAAGATCCTGGTCCTGCCCGGCTTCGAGTTCACCGCGACCTTTGGCTTTCACCTGCTGGGCATCTTCCCGCCAGAGACCTCCGTGCGCCAACTGGAGCACATCCTGCTGGACTTGCACGTGCCAGCCGATCGCCTGGACCAAGGATCCACGGAGGTGGGGGCGACCACCGATGTGCTGACCGCCTACAAGATCATTCGCCAGGCCGGCGGCCTGGTCATCGCCGCGCACGCCAATTCGACCCACGGCGTCGCCATGCGCGATTTTCCCTTTGGCGGCCAGACCAAGATCGCCTACACGCAGGATCCCAACCTGCATGCGCTGGAGGTCACCGACCTGGAGAGCCGCAGCACGCGCGCCACAGCCCGCTTCTTCGATGGCTCCAAGCCCGAATACCCGCGTCGCATGCGCTGCGTGCAGGGCTCCGACGCCCACCGGCTCAACCGCGATCCCAGCGACAAGAATCGCATGGGCATTGGCGACCGGGTGACGGAGATCAAGCTGCCCAGCACCCCATCTTTCCGGGCTATCAAGGCGGTCTTCGAGGCCAACGATTTCGCCCTGACGCGGCCCTACCGCCGCAAGGATGAGCCGTTCGACCATGTGGCGGCCGTGCGCCAGCAGGGCCCCAACATCGTCCAGGCTTTCCATGAGCGCATGACGCGCCAAGGAGGCCGGCTTTACACCATCCTGAGCGATGTGGTCGCCTTTGCCAACACCCACGGCGGCACCGTTTACCTGGGCGCCGGCGT
Organism: Chloroflexota bacterium; assembly: GCA_029558955.1. Classification (GTDB taxonomy): domain Bacteria; phylum Chloroflexota; class Anaerolineae; order JAAEKA01; family JAAEKA01; genus JAAEKA01. The sequence goes on along the minus strand of JAKQCW010000020.1, from coordinate 25,184 downwards.
CAACCCTGGCCCCCCCTTGGGGGTGGAGGATGTGGACGGGGCCATCATCGAGCTGCGCCGCGAGATCGAAAGCAAGGTCGTCCCGCCGCTGGAGGTGGAGATCGACGCCCTGGAGACCCAGGATCGCCAGGTGGTGCGCATCCGCGTGCCAGAGGGGCGCGACAAGCCCTATTGCCTGGACGACAGCCGCATCTACCTGCGACTGGAGAGCGACACCGTTCAGGCCGTGCGCGATGAGATCGTGCGCCTGGTGCGCCGGGCGCTGGTGGAACGCGGGGAGCTGGTCGAGCCGGCCAAGCCGGCCAGCGCTCCGCCGGCCGAGGCTGCCAAGGGCCGCGGCCGCGGCCGGCGCGGCGGGGAGAGCAAGCCGGCCAGCGCCGAGCCTGCGCCCGCCCCGGCTGCGCCGCCCGCCCCCGAGGAACCGGCTGGAGGCGAGCCGGCGCCGGTGGCTTCGGATCCGGAGCCCAGCCAGAATGCGCCCAAGGTCGGCGTGCAGATCGTCGACGTGCGGGAGCGGGGCGGCATCCGCTACTACACCATTCGCGACCTGCGCAACGGCGCCAGCGTGCAGAATGTGACGCTCAAGTCGGCGCGCCGGCTGTGGCGCTACGCCATCAGCCAGCATGAGCAGGCCGCGCCCAAGGCAGACGCCATCCAGTGGGTGGGGGATGTGGGGCTGGTCAAGGCTGAGAAGCGGGCGGGCAAGCAGCGCTACGACTTCGCCCAGCGGCTGCCCGATGGCAGCGTCGCCATCTACTACGGCGTCACCGAAGAAGGGTGCGACGATCCCTGGCGGCAATTTCTGGTCGGCCAGGATCAGGACGACGGCGGCGAGGCGTCCGACAACGGCAACGGCCACGCCAGCGACAACGGCAATGGCAGCGACAACGGCGACGACGCCAGCGACAACGGCAACGGCGAGTGAGTAGTCGCCGTTGATCAGACCGGCTAAAACCTCGACCCCTGTGGTCGACCCGGCTGAAGCCTCGACTCCGGTGGTCGATCCGGCTGAAGCCTCGACTCCTGTGGTCGACCCGGCTGAAGCCTCGACTCCGGTGATGTAGCAGCAAACGAAGCCGCCCCGCCGCTCAGGCCGGTCTCCGACCGAGCCACCCCGCCGCTCAGGCCGGTCTCTGACCGAGCCGTGACCGGTGATGTGTCAACAATAAGAAAACACCCCTGGCCCGCCAGGGGTGTTTTGCATTCAGCGCCCAGCGCCGGCCTACCAAACGTAGAGCACCACGATCACCGCCAGCACCCACAGTATCCCGGTGGCCAGCAGCGGCTTGTCGCTCAACAGCAGCTCATCGGGCGCGCCCCCCTCCTTTTTGACGTGGATCAGGTACAGATAGCGAAAGAGCCCGTACAGCACGAAGGGGATCGTCAGCATCATGGCGTGGTTGTCGGGCAGATTGGGCGCGGAGAAGGTGTAGAGCGAGTAGGCAATCACCATGGTCGAGGTCACCAGCGCGATCAGTTGATCGAGAAAGGGCAGGGTATACTCGGCCAGGATTGCCCGGTGTGCGTCGGCGCCATCCTCCAGCAACAGCAGCTCGTGCCGCCGCTTGCCAAAGCCCAGAAAGAGCGCGCCCAGGGTCACCACCAGATAGAGCCAGGGCGAAAAACGCTCGACCCCCACCACAGCCACGCCGCCGGCAACGCGCAGCAAAAAGCCCGCCGCGATCACCAGCACGTCGATGATCACCAGATGCTTCAGATAGAAGGAGTAGGCCACGTTGAGCAGCAGATAGCCGAACAGAATCAGGCTGAAGCCGCCGTCCAGCCAAAGCGCGGCCGGAATGCTGATCAGGATGAAAAGCGCCGCGGCCGCGATCGCCACTCGCGGCGACAGCGCGCCCGAGGCCAGCGGCCGTTCCCGTTTCTTGGGGTGCAGCCGGTCGTTCTCGATGTCAGCCAGGTCGTTGATGATGTAGACCGTGCTGGAGATCAGGCAAAAGAGGGCAAAGGCCAGAAAAGTGCGCGCCAGCAGCGCAGGTTGAAACAGCTTCTCGTCGAAGATCAGCGGCGCAAAGACCACCGCGTTCTTGGTCCACTGCTTGGGACGCATGGTCTTGAGGAGCGCCCGTGCTGTGACCGCTGCGCTGCGCCGCTGCGCCGGGGCGGCCGCGTTCGATCCCGGTCGGCCCACCTGGAGTTGTTCGTTGTTGCTCATGCGTCCGATGATACCCAATCCTGCGGCGCGCGTCAATTTGCCGCCTGCCCGCGGCCGCGCTATCATGGCGCCATGAACGACGCCCTCATTCGGGTTCCCCAGAAACAACGGCTGGATACCCTGCTGGTCGACCTGGGCCTGGCAGAAAGCCGTGAAAAGGCGCGCGCCCTGATCATGGCCGGCAGCGTGCTGGTGGACGATCTCCCCGCGACCAAGCCGGGCCAGACCGCGCCGGCCGGCAGCCAGTTGCGCCTGCGCGCCGAACTGCCCTACGTCAGCCGCGGCGGCCTGAAGCTGGCGGCTGGCCTGGATGCCTTCGCCCTGGATCCGGCCGGGCTGACCGTCGCGGATGTGGGCGCGTCCACCGGCGGCTTCACCGATTGCCTCTTGCAGCGGGGCGCCGCCCGCGTCTACGCCATCGACGTCGGCTACGGCCAGTTAGCCTGGAAGCTGCGCCAGGATAGCCGGGTGATCTCGCTGGAGCGCACCAACGTGCGCACGCTTCAGGCGCTGCCCGACGCGCAGCAGGTCGATCTGGCGGTGATCGACGTCTCCTTCATCGGCCTGGACCTGGTGCTGCCGGCCGTGGCCCGCCTGCTGCGAGAGGATGGCCGGGCCGTGGTCCTGATCAAGCCCCAGTTCGAGGCGGGCAGGGCGCGCGTCGGCAAGGGGGGTGTGGTGCGCGATCCGGCCGTCCACCGCGAGGTGTTGACCCGCGTGCTGAGCTGGGCCGCGGCCCATGGCTGGACCGTCGCCGGCCTGATCCGCTCCCCCATCACCGGCCCCAAAGGCAATGTGGAATTTCTCGCCCTCCTGCAACGCGCCGTAGCGGAAACGGCGCCCGCCGTGGTCGAGTTGATCGACGCCGTCCTGGCGTCTGAGCCGGCCTTGCCAGCCTCCTAGCGCCGGCTCCCGGTTTCGCCCCTGTCAGCGCAGCACGATCGGCATGACCGTGCTGCGCTTTTTTCTACCAACGCGTCGGTGGGCGGAAGATCGGGCTGCGCGCCCATGCGTCAGGCCGGGCGCAGGCCCAGATAGGTGGTGCGACCGGTCAGCGTGCTGAGAATCATCTCAGGCAGCTTCCAGGTGATGGTCTTGTGCAGCTCCTGGCAGGAGAGCGGGGTGTTGTCGTTGATCAGGAAGATCCGAAAAACCGCCGCGGTCAGCGGCACCCGCTCGTCGATAAAATCGGGCTTCTGCGCGCACATCTGCTTCAGGCACTGCAACAGGGCATCCTCCTCGGTCACCTCGCCGGTGTCGGGGTTCACCCAGTCGACGGTCTCAGTCTCGCGGTGGGTGGCAAAGCGCTGCTTGCACTCGTCGCAGAGCTGTTCCAACAGATAGAGCCGGACGCTGCGCCCGCTGGTCTGCCACCATTCATAGTCGATGTGGAATTTTGTGTCGATGGTCGGCCTGGTCCAGGTTGCCATGGCGCTCCTTTGTCTGATCGATGCTACCGGCGAGCCATGGAGAACTCGCCGCTGCTGGTGGTCTGAAAGCGGGGATTGCTCAGCAGCGCGGCGAAGACAGGGCCGGGCGGGGTGCGGCGCAGCAGGTTGACGGCGCTGTAGACGGTCTTGGCATGCACCGTGCCCTGAGTGCTCAGGCCCATCAGTTGCGGCGCCAGGTCATCCACCAACTGGAAGATGGTCAACGGCTGATGATAAAGCCGGCGGCGCAGCTCATCGGTGCTGGCCGTGTCGGTCTCGGCCACGATCATCGTCTCGTCGTAGTCGCAGGCCAGCATGTGCTTCAGCAACTGGAACTTGAGCTGATGGTTCTCGACGCGCGCCATGCGCACCCATTCCCGCTTGGAGCGGTGCGGCTTGAGGTCGATGATCACCTCGGCCGGGTTGTCGGTGCGTTCCAGCACCACATAGCCGCCCACGGGAATGCCATGCTCCTCGAACCAGGCGCTCAGTCCGCAGACATACCGCGCTTCAGGCGCCACCCAGCCGGTGAAACGCTTGCCCCAACGCCCATCGACGAAGGTGAGCATGCTGCGCTTCCCCTCGCGCACCGGGAAAAAGCTCATGGTGCGCGGGGTCAGCGGCACGGTGCCTGAACGCCGGTGGGGGTAGGTGAGGGCGATCTCGACCCGCGTCAACTTGCTCCCGTCGATGTTGGTCGCGTCAAGGTCTGACCACTCGTCGTCCAGCTCCCACTCCAACTGCAGCAGTGGAACGTCCAGCACGGAGCGGTCGTAGGGCTCGGCCTGGTATTGCAGGCGGCGGGGCGCGGCCATGGCTTCCGCGGGCATCAGCCGTTCCAAGAACCACTCGCGGCTCTCGGCGCCCACGTCGACGAAGCGCTCATCTCCCGCCATGGCCAGATCGACGGAGAACGCGGCCAGCGCCCGCGGCGTTTCGCGCGGCAGGCCCAGCTCCGCCAGAATGTCGCTGGTGGCCAGGGGGACGCCGCGCACGTCGATGAGCGCCTCGGCGATGTTGAGATGGCCCACGTGGACGTCAGCCAGCAGCGCCGCCAGCGACCAATAGCGGCCCAGGTTGACAAAGGGCGTCTCCTGTTGCGCCAGCAGTTGATCGCGCAGACGCAGGCGCAGCTCGCGTCCGTAGCGTTCCAGGATTTGATCGGCGTCGATGATCTCCTCCTGGGCCATGCCATCCTCGCCGTCGCCCAGATTGAGCTTGTGCGGGGTCTTCAGGCTGGCCGCGAACATGCGCGGCTTGCCCTGCTCGAACTGCACGGTGAGCACGTCGAAAGGGCCATGCTCCGGATTGGCGCCGGGCCGCAGCGCGCTGACCGCGCCGACGGCAAAATTCAGGTGTGGAAAGACGATCTGTTGGCCGACCTGGTAGGCGCTTTTGGGCTGATAGACGGCGCCGCGGGCCAGCTCGCGGCGGATCCGCTGATCCTCGCGGCGAAAGCGCGCTTCCACCAGCGTCTGCACCAGGTCGGATTCCAGCGCCGGCCGCTCGCGGCTTTGCAGATAGTCTTGCAGATTCTCGATGTCTTCCGGGCTCAGCTTGAACTCTGTGGTCCAATAGGAAGGGTTTTGACTGGGACGATAGGACACGGGTTGCACCTCTGCCTTGGCTGGGTCTGCCACAGACCTGTCTGCGCAGCGCAGACTAGAGATGCATTATACTTGCCGTCAAGGTGAATGACAAAAACGTTGGCGCGGGCTGGGCCTCCCCTCCCTGCCAAACAGGCCAACTTGAATTGGCGTGCGCCGCGAAACGCGCTATAATCTACCTGCTGTCAGCCGCACCGCGCCCGCTTCAGCCGCCGCCCAGGGGGCCGCCGACCGCGCCGCGGCGACCGAATGCAGACAGCGCAGCGCCCAACAGCAGCATTCAATCCATCCCTTTTTTACCCTATCTTCCAATCTGTTCATGTCTGAGCGACCCCACGACCAGCCTGGCACCGACCCTGACGCCTTCTCCGGCAAGGTCGAATGGCTGTATGAAACGCTGGATGAGACCGCGCCGCGCCAGGGCGGCCGGCCGCGCCGCGGCCTGCCCTGCGGCACCCTCTTGGTGCTGCTGGTGGGCCTTTTGATGCTGGCGGCGGTGGCCTTCTTGCTGCTGGGCCCTCCCTTGCCCGCGGCCGAGGAGCCCCTGCCCACGCCATCCCCCACCGCCACCGTCGCCCTGCCCACGCCTGAGCCGACTGTCACGCGCATGGTGTTTCCCTCCCCCACCGCGGCCCCCGCGCCCACTGCGCCGGCCACCTTCGCGGTGGGCGAACGCGTGGCCATCTCCAACACCGGGCCGCAGGGCGTGCGCCTGCGCGCCGGCGCCGGGCTGGATTTCCTGACCCAGGGCATCTACTACGACGGCGACCCCTTCGTCATCATGCCTGGCAGTGAGCCGGACGCGGCCTATCCGGTGGAGAACGACGGCTACATCTGGTGGCGGCTGCGCGCGGCCGATGGCCTGATCGGCTGGACGGCCGAGCAGTTCCTCCGGCCGGCCCCCCTGATCACGCCGACCCCGACCCCGCCCTGAGCCGCCGGGTGACGCCAGGGGATCCATGGAGCCAGAATGACCGAACAGCAGGAACAGGCGCGCAGGCTGCGGGAGCTGCTGACGCGCTACAGCTATCACTACTACGTGCTGGATGCCCCCCTGGTCAGCGACGCCGAGTACGACGCGCTCTTCAGCCAACTGCAACAGCTCGAACAGGCGCACCCGGAGCTGCGCACGGCCGATTCGCCGACGCAGCGGGTGGGCGGCGCGGTGCTGGAGGGCTTCACCAAGGTGCGCCACCCGGCGCCCATGTTGAGCCTGGGCAACGCCTTCGAGCCGGCCGAGCTGCTGGCCTGGCGTGAGCGGCTGACGCGGCTGCTGCCTGACAGCCTGGCCCAGGGCCTGGCCTACGTGGTGGAGCCCAAGATCGACGGCCTGACCGTGGTTTTGCACTACGAGGAGGGGCTCTTCACCCTGGGAGCGACGCGCGGCGACGGCGTCTTTGGCGAGGAGATCACCGCCAATCTGCGCACGCTGCGCGATCTGCCGCTGCGCATTCCGGTGGTTCCCGACGCGGCGCTGGCCCTGCCCGACCGGCCGGCCACGGCCGTGCGACCGCCGCGCCGCCTGGTGGTGCGCGGCGAGGCCTACATGGCGGTGGCCGATTTCGAGCGTTTTCAGGCTGAGCAGGCCGCGGCCGGGGGCAAGGTCTACGCCAACCCGCGCAACACCGCGGCCGGCGCGCTGCGCAACCTGGATTCCAGCGTCACCGCCGGCCGCCCGCTGCACGTCTGGGCCTATCAGATCGTCGAGATCGAAGGGAGCGACTTCACGCCGGCCAGTCAATGGGAGGCGCTGGCCCTGCTGCGCGCCCTGGGCTTCCCGGTGGCCGGCCAGATCCGCCGCTTCGAGGATGCCGAGTTCGCCGCGCTGGTGGACTTCGTCGCGGCCTGGGGGCCGCAGCGCAGCAGCTTGCCCTATGAAACCGATGGCTTGGTCATCAAGGTCGATAGCTTCGCCGCGCAGGAGCGTCTGGGCTTCGTGGGCAAGGACCCGCGCTGGGCCGTGGCGTTCAAGTACCCCAGCCAGGAGGCCGTCACCCGCCTGCTGGAGATTCGGGTCAACGTGGGCCGCACCGGGGCCATCAGCCCCTACGCGGTGCTGGTCCCGGTGCAGGTGGGCGGCGTGACCGTCCAGCACGCTACGTTACATAACTACGACTACATCCGCGACAACGACATTCGCGTTGGCGACATGGTGCTGGTCAAGCGGGCCGGCGAGGTGATTCCGCAGGTGTTGGGGCCGGTGAGCGATCTGCGCAGCGGCGCGGAGCAGCTTTGGCAGATGCCGGAGCGTTGCCCGGTCTGCGGCGAGCCGGTGGTGCAGGCGGAAGGGGAGGTGGCCTACTACTGCACCAACTCGGCCTGCCCGGCCCAGTTGGTGCGCGGCGTGGAGCATTTCGTCAGCCGCGGCGCCATGGAGATCGAGGGCTTCGGCATTCGCCAGGCTGAGCTGTTCGTTGCTGCCGGCTTCATCAAGGATCTGGCCGACATCTACTACCTGCCCTGGGATGAGATCATGGCGCTGGAAGGCTACGGCGAGAAGCGGGTCGCCAACCTGCAGGCCGCCCTGGAGGTCTCCAAGAGCCGGCCGCTGGCGCGTGTGCTGACTGCGCTGGGCATTCGCGGCGTGGGCGGGGTGGTGGCCGAGGCGCTGGCCGGCCATTTCGCCAGCGTCGAGCGCTTGATGGCGGCCGATCGGGCTGAGATGGAGACCATCCCCGGCATCGGTCCCAAGCTGGCCGCCGCGTTGCACGAATGGTTCAGCCACGCGCCCAACCGCGCCGTGGTGCAGAAGCTGGCCGCGGCCGGCGTGCGGCTGGCCGAGGAACAGGCTGAGGCGGGGGCTGGCCCGCAGCCGCTGGCCGGTCAGACCTGGGTCATCACCGGCACGCTGCCCACCCTGAGCCGTGAGGCGGCCGCGGCGCTGATCAAAGCCCACGGCGGCAAGGTGGCCGGCTCGGTCAGCAGCAAGACCAGCTATCTGCTGGCTGGCGACAAGGCGGGCAGCAAGCTGGAGAGCGCGGTGAAGCTGGGAACGCCGGTGGTAGATGAAGACACGCTGCGGCGCATGGTCGGTTGAACGGCGCGGACGCGGGCAAAATGAGCGCACCGGCCGAAGTTTGACAAATCAATCGGTGAATGTTACTATCCGGCGGCTTCGGCGCGGACGGTCAGCCCGATTGCCGTCGACGCCCTTTGCGCTACCGCCTACAGCCCGCCAAGACGGCCTTTCGTATTTTTGCTGCGAAACAAAAACCGTTTTGGGACTTTACAAGTTGGCAGGTTCGTGCTATAATCGAACCTGCTGTGGAGATCCCGGCGACGGTGGTTCCATCGGCAGGCAGTTGCGAACAAGAACGAGATGAAACCCCAAGTTTGGAGGCATAGGATGAATCGAAACAAGCTCATGCGACGCCTGAGCGTCGTAGCCGCCCTGGTGGGCATTCTGGTCATCGCCGCGGGCGCGCCTGTTTTGCAGGCTCAGCCAGAGGCCGGCACGATCTCGACGGGCGCGGCCGAGGTTTGGAATGGCCATAGCTGCCCGGCCAATGTCCCTGTCAACATCGCTGGCCTGGGCACCGGCTTGGGCGGGTATGAGACCAAAGTTACCTGGCCGGCTGGACGTTTTGACAACACCGCCGCCAACGTCGGCATCACGGTGAGCGCCTATCTGACCAACGGGGGCACCAGGTCCAACTCCGCTTCCGGCACGCCGTTGCTGAAGGCTGTCGCAGGGGATACCGTCAAGTTCGGCGACTACTCCTGGGGCGCCGGCAACCCGCCTGGCAACATGGCCAATGGCCAGTTGGCCACCGTGGCGCTGCTGCCCACGGCCACCTGCGGCGCGGCGGCCCTGACCATGTCCGAGACGCAGTTGGTGGACATCAACGGCAACGTGATCGGGCTGACCGCCCAGACTGGCAGCTCGGTGAGCGTGTTCAGCCGGTATGATGTCAACGGCGTACAGTCAACGATCAATGCCGCCGATGCAAGTGCAGTGGTGGCCAAGATCGGCACTGTCCTCGGCGGGCCATGTGATGCTAACTATCGATACAACGTCAACCTGGTTCAGAGCACAATCAATGCGGCTGATGTTAGCGCCGTTGTAGCAAAGATTGGCCAGCTCACCAGCGTTGCGTGTGTCAATTGAGCATTCATATGTAGTTACGGTTTGCTGCATGTCGACTGTCCTGGTGCAATGCAGACAGGCTTGTAGCAGTCCAGACCGCCCCACCAAAGCACTAATCCTGGAAGGAGATCAGCCACTATGAAAGTTCGTGCTACACTAGCTCTTGCAGTGATCATCGGCGCATTGGTTCTTGTGCCTGTGGTTAGCGCCAATGCTCCGAGCGGAATCGGAGATCCTACGCTTCGTGTCGAAAACGGTGGAAATGCAAATTCAGCGACCGTTTACGCTGATGGGATCACGAATGGCGGAGTCGCCAACAACGGCGCAATCGGTTGGGACCTCTATATTACTGTGCCCGATTCCATTGGACTGGCTGACTTCACTCTGGCGGCTGGCCCAGCCTGGACCTCTGTTTGTCCCGGAACGTTTCTCCTAAACAAGGTCGGCCAACAGAGTACGGTTGTCGGTCATAACGCGTATCTTGTGAGTGGTGTTTGTCTGGTGCCGCAAACCGCCGTGGTGACCGGAAGCGATGTTCCGGTTGTGACAATTACCTTCGCGACGTCATGTTCGACTACGGGCGCTTTCGACCTGAACCTCGACATCGGTCCATTTGACGACTCAACGGATATGTTCGACTTGATCGGCGATGTACATATTTTCCCCGCCAGTTCGTTGAGCGATGGCGGTGATTTGTGCGGTCCCACCGCCGTCACCATGTCCGGCTTCGACGCCGCTGCTGGTAGCGCGGCTCCCTTCGCCGCCGCGGCCTGGCCGCTGGTGGCCGGCGCAGCCGCTGTCGTCGCCGGCGGGGCCTACGCCCTGCTGCGCCGCAAGAGCTAACCCACTGCCTTGCCCTCCAACACCAGGGGCAGCCATCCCGGCTGCCCCTGTTTGTGTCCACCTCCCGTGCCTCCGGAGCCTGCCATGCGCTTGAGCCGTTCCCTTCTCCTCCTGGCGTTGTTGACTGCCCTGGCCCTGCCGGCCGCCGCGGCGCTGGCCCAGGAAACCACCGTCACCCTGCAGCCGGTGGCCTTCGTCCCCGTCGAGGGGGAAACCTTCACCACCGATGTCACGGTCGCCAACACCAAGGACCTGCTGGGCTTTCAGTTCGACGTCAATTTCGACCCCGCAGCCTTTGCCGTGGATTCCATCGAGCTGGGGCCTTTCCTCAGCAGCACCGGGCGCAGCGCCCAGCCGCTGGGGCCTGATCAGAGCGACGCCGCCAACGGCCGCGTGGTCTACGGCGGCTTTACGCTGGGGACGCCGGAACAGACCGGGCCGGAGGGCTCCGGCGTGTTGGCGACCATCACCTGGCGCGTGATCCAGCCGGCCGACTTTGCCGCCACCCTCAGCCGGGTGCAGTTGGCCGGGCCAGGCGGCCAGGCGCTGCCCGGCTCCGACGTCAACCCGCCCGCCGCGAGCACGGCCGCGGCGGCCCCCACCGCGGCCGCGCCTGAGCCCACGGCCACGGTCGCGCAGCCAACCGCCGCGCCTGAGCCGACGCCGCTCCCTGAGCAGGCAGATGCAGGCCGCACGGGGGTGGTGAGCGCCACCGGCCTGGTGGTGATTCTGATCATCGGCGGCGCGCTCTACGCGCTCTACCGCATCTCGCAGAAGCCGGGCGGCAACCGCGCACCGGGCGACAAGAAAGAATGATGGCCAGAACAAAAGGCTTCAGCCGGGTCTCGACCTGAGATCCGACTGAAGCCTTTTTTTGTTGGGCGCGGTTTCCGCCGGCCGCCAGACTCAACCGCCGTACACGTACACCGCCGGGCTGTTGGCCCCGCCCGGCGCGCTCCATTGGAAGAGCCACCAGGCATCGTAGGGGCTGAGATTGACGCAGCCGTGGCTGCGCGGCCGGCCAAACGCATCGTGCCAGTAGGCCGTGTGCAGCGCATAGCCCGAATAGAAGTAGCAGGTCCAGGTGACCCCTTCCAGATAGTAGTAGCCGCTGCCGCTGCCGCCGGACATGGTGGTGCTGGTCAGCCGTTGCCAGGTGCGGAAAACTCCCCGCACCGTGGGCGTGGCAGGCAGCCCGGTGGCGACCATGGCGGCATAGACCGGCCGGTCACCCTCGTAGGCCACCGCGGTCTGCTGGGCCAGGTTGACCCCCACCCAGCGCTGGCTGGCGCCGATGCCGCCCGGCCGGGACTGGGGCAGGGCCGCGGCCACCCACTGTCCCAGCACCCAGCGCTCCGGGCCGATGCGGTACCAGCGCGCGCCGTTCACCGTGCGCGTCTCCAGGATGTCCAGCCGTTGGTTGTGCAGCACCTCATCGATCGGGGGATTGTCGGGGGAGACGCCAGGCCGGGCGCGCACGTTGAGCGAGCTGGAGACCACCCAGCCCAGCGGCAAGGCCGCGCCGGCGGCGGCAACCGTGGATGCATGGTCAACCAGCTCCGCCGCCAGGATGCGCACCCAACCGCTGTGTACCCAGCGATCCACGCCGATGCGGTACCAGGGGACGCCGGCCGCCGGCTGCTCCTCGTAGATGGTCACCTCGGCCCCCTGGCGCAGTTGGTCGACGATGGGGTTGCCCACCCCCGGCCGTGAGCGCACATTCAGCACGTCGGCGGTGACCACGCCGCGGCGCTGGGTCGGGGGCGGCGGCTCCTGGATGATACGCACCCAGCCGCCATGCACCCAGCGGCTGTCGCCGATGCGGTACCAGAGCGCGCCCTCCACCCGCTGTTCCTCGTAGATCGTAACCTGGGCGCCGTTGGGCAGTTGGGCGATGACCGGGTTGTTGGCGGCCACCCCCGGCCGGGCGCGCACGTTGAGCAGCGCGGCCGTCACCACGCCGTAGCGCACGTCGCCGGGCGGCGGCGGAGGAGGGGGCGCGCCGGCTTCCAGCTCCACCCCGCGCAGGCTGCTGGGCGTCACCTGCACCACGGCGCTGGACGCCACCCAGTCGCCGCGGGTCGATTGATGCCACACCTGGCCGCCCACCAGGGTCTCGTTCTGGATGGCCAGGTAGGCGCCCAGGCTCAGGCTGCGCACCACGTTGCCGCCGCCGGGCGCGCTGTAGGTCTTTACCCCGCTCCAGGCTGGCCGCACATAGCGCCAAAGCAGCCAGGGCGGGTTGGCGGCAGTCGGCGCCAGCACCTCCGGCAGGGGCGCCCAGGGGGCCTTGGGCGGGGCCGGCGTCGGCTCAGGGGCCGCAGGCTCGGCCGGCGCGCTCAGCTCCAGGGTGCTCTGTGCCAGCGTGGCCAGCCAGAAGCCTTCGGCATCCAGCAGGTCCACCGCCACGCTGTACTCGCCCTGTTTGCTGTAGCTGGCCAGCCACTCGGCCTGTTGATCGGCGCCGTCGGCGCCGTTCAGCAGGAAGACCTGGCCGGCGCCCGCGTCGACGCGCACCTGCTGGGTTGGGGCCAGGTCGATCAGTTCCAGCCGGATGGCGGCCTCCTGCTGTTCCTCGCCGGCCGGCCGGACCACGAACAGGGGCAGGGTGGGCAGGGCGATCTCCTGGGCCGCCGCCGGGCTGTCCAGATCGACCTCGGCCGCGACGATGGTCTCGCCCCAGCGCAGGTGGGCCGTCTGCCGCCCCGGCGCGGCAAAGGTGTAGGCGGCCAGCTCGCTGGCATGGTCGGTGTGCCAGGTGATGGCCGTGGGCGCGCAGAGGGTCAGCTCGACGATCTTGGCGCGCTCCTGGCCGGTCTTGGGGTCGCCGGTGAAAAGCGCGGCCGGCCGGCAGTCAGGCGCGGCCTCGGCTGCGGGCGCGGGAAAGGCCGCGAAGAAGCGCACGGTGCGCTGATCATCCTCGACGACGGCGGTCAGACGGATGGGTGCTGGCATGGGTCCTCCGTGGGGGGCGGTCAGGGCGGAGATAGCTCCTCCAGACCGGCTGCCGGTGTAGCTGATGGCGGGCGGGGCGGTGTCTCCCCGCGTCGGTGCGCCTGATTATAGCATGAAGCCGACGCGCCGTCAACGGCATCGTCCCGTGCACAGCGATTCCAAAGATGGCGGCGGCCAAACAGGAGTCGAGCCTTCAGGCGGGTCGGCGCGCCCAACTGGCATCGTCCAGACCCGGCTAAAGCCTCGACTCCGCGCGCCCAACTGGCATCGTCCAGACCCGGCTAAAGCCTCGACTCCGCGCCCCCAACTGGCATCGTCCAGACCCGGCTAAAGCCTCGACTCCGCGCCCCCAACTGGCATCGTCCAGACCCGGCTAAAGCCTCGACTCCGCGCCCTATTTGGAATTGATGTCCCGCGCAGCGATCTTGGCGTGAGGGCTGGCTGATGGTAAAATGGGGCCGTGTGCAGTGAAAGTGTCGGTTGGCACTAGACGGCTGCCAGAGAACGACGTCCGGTCAGACATCTATGCGCTGGGCGCACAACCGTCAATGAAAATGGCGGGCTCGGTGGCTGCGCACAGACCGGCCCGAGCGGCTATTTTCAAGTCAAAAGGAGCAATTCGTCGTGGAAAGTCACCCTCATGTGCGTGTGCTGCGCGGCAAGAAGATCATTCTGGGCGTTACCGGCGGCATTGCGGCCTACAAGGCGGTCACCGTGGCCAGCCGGCTGACCCAGGCCGGCGCGCTGGTCGATGTGCTGATGACCGAGGCCGCTCAGAAGTTCGTCGCCCCCTTGACCTTTTCGGCGCTGACCGGCCGGACGGTGGCTACTGACCTCTGGTCGCTGGGCAACGGCCAGATCATGCACGTGGCCCTGGCGCGTGAGGTCGATCTCTTTCTGGTCGCCCCCGCCACGGCCAACACCATCGCCAAGCTGGCGCTGGGGCTGGCCGATGACCCGCTCAGCGCCACCGCGCTGGCCAGCCGCGGCTCCCTGCTGCTGGCGCCGGCCATGGAAACGGGCATGTGGCTTAACCCCATCACCCAACAGCATATGCAGGCGCTGATTCAACGCGGCGCGTTCACGGTGGGACCGATGGCGGGGCGGCTGGCCTCAGGCGCGATGGGCATCGGCCGCATGGCAGAGCCGCCGCAGATCATCGAGATGGCGCGCAAGGTGCTGGGCCGCAACGGGCCGCTGGCCGGCGTGCATGTGGTGATCACCGCCGGCGGCACGCAGGAGCCGCTGGACCCGGTGCGCTTTGTCAGCAATCGCTCCACCGGCAAGATGGGCATGGCGCTGGCCACCTCGGCGCGCGACTTCGGCGCTGAGGTGAGCGTCGTCCACTCCCCCTTGCAGGTCGCGGTGCCCTTCGGCGTCACCAGCGTCCCGGTGCGCACCGCGGCTGAGATGCGCGCGGCCACCTTCGACCTGCTGCCCAGCACCGACGTCTTGATCGGCGCGGCCGCCGTGGCCGATTATCGCCCCGCCACCGTGGCCGATCAGAAGATCAAAAAGAAGAGCGGCAGTTTGGATATCGAGCTGGTGCGCAACCCCGATATTCTGGGCGAGGTGGGCGCACAGCGCCAGCAGAGCGGCCGGCCGCAGGTCATGGTCGGCTTCGCGGCCGAAACGGAGGATCTGCTGACCAACGCCAAGGCCAAGCTGGAGTCCAAGAAGCTGGACCTGATCCTGGTCAACGACGTCTCGGCGCCGCACAGCGGCTTTGGCACCGAGACCAACCAGGTGACGCTGCTGGACAAATGGGGCGATGTGCTGCCCTGGCCCTTGCTCAGCAAAGATGAGGTGGCCGACCGCCTGATGGTCTGGGTCGCGCGCCGCATCCAGGGCAAGGGGCTGGCCGACCTGGGGGCCTAGACAACGGTCTGATGCGACGCCTGCGGGCCCATGCCGAGGCGTCGCCCGGCGTTTACTCGATGATCTTGTGGATCAGCGGCGGCGCGGGGGGTGGGGTCTCGCTGATGCGGTAGGCTGAGAGCAGCAGGCGGCGGCGGGCCTCGGCCAGGCGCGCCCCGTCGTTGGCGTGGATCCAGCAGAGCGGCTGGCCAGCTTCCACTGCGTCGCCCACCTTGGCCTCCAACACCACGCCCACAGCATGATCGATCAGATCCCCCTTCTTCTGGCGACCGCCGCCCAGCGCCACGCTGATCAGTCCCACCTGATCAGCGCGCAGCTCGGCCACGTAGCCGCTGCCGGGGGCCAGGGCCGGCTCGACCAGCGGCGCGGCCGGCAGCAGCTCGGGGTCGTCGATCATGGCCACGTCGCCCCCCTGGGCCGCGATGAACTGGCGGAACTTCTCCCACGCCCGCCCATTGGCCAACTGGATCCGGGCCAGCGCCTGCAGCTCTTCCCGCGTTCCTGGCCGGCCGCCCAGGCGCAGCATCTCAGCCGCCAGGGTGATCACCAGTTGGCTGAAGTCGGCCGGGCCGCGGTCGTGCAGTGTGTCGATGGCTTCCTTCAGCTCCAGCGCATTGCCCACGGTGCGGCCCAGCGGCTGGTCCATCGCGCTGATCACCGCGGCCATCTGGCGGCCGGCGCTGCGGCCGATCTCCACCATCAGGCGGGCCAGGTGCGTCGCCTCCTCCAGATCGTGCATGAAGGCGCCGTGGCCAACCTTGACATCGAGCACGATGGCATCGGCGCCGGAGGCCAGCTTCTTCGACATGACCGACGAGGCGATCAGCGGCAGCACCGGCACCGTGCCGGTCACATCGCGCAGCGCGTAGAGCTTGCCGTCGGCCGGCGCCAGCTCAGCCGTCTGGCCGCCGATCACCAGGCCGATCTCCCGCAGTTGCCGCTCGAACTGTTCGGTGGGGATGTCCACGTGGAAGCCGGCGACGCTCTCCAGCTTGTCGATGGTTCCGCCGGAGAAGCCCAGGCCGCGGCCGCTCAGCTTGCCCACCGGCAGCCCCAGGCTGGCCACCAGCGGCGCCAGCGCCAGCGTGGTCTTGTCCCCCACCCCGCCGGTGGAGTGCTTGTCCACCACCTTCGCGCCGGGGGGAAAGAGGGCGCGCGGGTTCATCTGCTGGCCGGAGTGCAGGATGGCCAGCGTCAACGCGGTCGCCTCGGCGTCGCTCATGCCCTGGAAATAGATGGCCATGGCCCAGGCCGCGGCCTGATAGTCAGGGATCGCGCCCTTGGTGTAGCCTTCGATGAAGAATTCGATCTCTTCGGCGCTCAGTTCGGCGCCGTCGCGCTTGCGGACGATGATATCGACAGCTCGCATGGTTACGCTCCCTTGCGGTGTGTGTTGAGCAGATTTCGGAGGCCGCCGCATGTCGCAATGGGCGACCTCCGAAATCCATTAGCGCCTATTGTACCACAGTCATCCAGGTTGACCGATTTTGCGCCCCTGCGCTGTTGACCCGCCCGCCCGGCCATGCTATAATTCCGCCGGCGTTGCTGCGCAGCAGCCGGGCAGGCCGGGCGCAGGCAAGCGCTGCCGCTCAGGCAGCATCAAGCGTCCGACGCCGCTGGCTGAGCAGCAACCCCTACACCTATGTTGATCGGTATCGACGCCAGTCGGGCGCTGCGCAGGGAGCGCACCGGCACTGAGAACTACTCCTGGCAGCTCATTCGCCACCTGTTGGCCCTGGGCAGCGGCCACCGTTTCCGCCTCTATTGCCCGCAGCCGCCGCCCGCCGGCCTCTTCGATCCGCCTGATCGCGCCAACCTCGCTGCAGCAGGGGTGAGCCCCGTGGAGACGCGCGTGATCCCCTGGCCGCGGCTGTGGACCCACCTGCGCCTGAGCCTGGAGGTCGCGCAGCATCGGCCCGATGTGCTTTTCGTGCCCTCGCACGTGCTGCCGCTGCTCCACCCGCGGCGCAGCGTGGTCACGGTGCATGATCTGGGCTATCGGCTCTTTCCCGAAGCCCACCGGCCGCTGGACCGCGCCTATCTCGACCTGAGCACCCGCTTCAACGCGCACAGCGCGGCCGCGGTGCTGGCCGATTCCCAGGCCACCAAGGACGATCTGGTGCACTACACCGGTGTGGCCGCGGCCAAGGTCACGGTGGTACACCTGGGCCGCGATGAGACGCTGGCGCCGGAGCAGGATCCTGGCCGGCTGGCGGAGGTGCAACAGCGGCTGGGCATCGGCCAGCCTGGCCGGCCGGCTGCGCCCTACGTCCTCTATGTCGGCACCTTGCAGCCGCGCAAAAACCTGGTGCGGCTGGTCGATGCCTTTGCCGCGGCGCGCCAGCAGCATCCAGAGCTGATCCTGGTGCTGGCCGGGCGGCGCGGCTGGCTGGCCGACCCGATCTTTGCCCGCGTCGAGGCGCTGGGCCTGCACGACGCCGTGCGCTTCCCCGGCTATGTGGCCGACGCCGACCTGCCGGCCCTGCTGAGCGGCGCGCTCTGCTTCGCCTTCCCTTCGCTGCACGAGGGCTTTGGCTTTCCCGTGCTGGAGGCGCAGGCCTGCGGCGCGCCGGTGCTGGCGGCCAACACCTCCTCGCTGCCGGAGGTGGCCGGCCAAGGCGCGCTCTTGGTCGATCCACTGGATGTGGACGCCATCACGGCCGGCCTGCTGCGGCTGGCCGGCGATCGGGCGCTGGTTGACCACCTGCGGGCGGCCGGCTTTGCCAACCTGCGCCGCTTCTCCTGGCAACGCTGCGCCCAGGAGACGCTGGCGGTGCTTGAAAACGTTGGCCGACCGTCGCAACGGCCGGCCGACCTGTGACGTTGGCCGACCTGTGCAACGGTTGGCAAGGCGCTGGCCATATGTCCCTCAACCGCATTCTCGTCGTCAAGCTGGCTGACATCGGCGACGTCGTCACCGCGACGCCGGCGCTGCGCGCCCTGCGCCAAAGCTTCCCCAGCGCGCAGATCGACCTGTTGACCACGCCGGCCGCGGCGGCCGCGGTTCCGGCCAGCCTGGTGAATCGGGTGCTGACGGCGCCCCGCAGCCTGGCCCGCGGGCCGGGCGGTCTGCCGGCGCTGCTGCGCCTGCTGGCCGACCTGCGCCGCAGCCGCTACGATGCGGCGCTCTTTCTGCACCATCTGACGCTGGGCGCGGGCGTGGCCAAGTATCGCCTGCTGGCCGCGGCCACCGGCGCGCCGCTGCTGCTGGGGCTGGACAACGGCAAGGGCGGCTGGCTGACCCACAGCGCGCCCGACCAGGGCTTTGGCGCGGCGCACGAGGTCGAGTACTGGTTGCAGGTGGCCGGGCTGCTGGGCGCCAGGGACCCCAGCCGCCTGCTCCATGCCTGCTACACGCGCGAGGACCTGCTGGCCGTCGCGCCGCTGCTGGCCGGTCTGGGGCCAGGGCCGTTGGCGGCGATCCATCCCGGCTCAGGCGGCTATGCCCCGGCCCGGCGCTGGGAGCCGGCCAAGTGGGCAGCCGTGGCCGATGCCTTGATCGGACGCTACCGCGCTCAGATCGTGCTGGTGGGCACGCCGGCCGACGGCGCGGACGCGGTGCAGGCCGCCATGGTCGGCCCGGCGCTCAACCTGGCCGGCCGCACCACCCTGCCACAGTTGGCGGCCGTGCTGGCGCAGTGCGACCTCTTTCTGGGCGCTGACTCCGGCGTGATGCACTTGGCCGCATCGGTCGATCTACCGGTGGTGGCGCTGTTCGGGCCCTCCAACCACCTGGCCTGGGGCCCGTGGACCCCCGAAAACCGGTCGGCCGTGGTGCGTCTGGAGCTGCGCTGTGCGCCGTGCAGCTATGTGGGGCACAGCGTCGGCGCGCGCAACGGCTGTTGGCACCGCTCCTGCATGGCCGATTTGCAGCCGGCGCAGGTGCTGGCGGCAGTCGAGGCGCTGGGCGTGCTGTCCCTTGAGGCCGGCCAGAGCGCAACTTCTCCCTGCGATTGACGTTGAACAGATCAGATGTCTGAGCCGTTGTCCATTCCATCAGTTTCGATCCTGGGCGTGCGCGTCGATGTCGTGACCTACCGCGATACACTCGACATAATCGCGCGGTGGATCGAACAGCGCACGCCGCGCCAGATCGCCACAACCAACCCGGAGTTCGTCATGGCCGCCCAGCAGGACGCCGCCTTCTTTCAGACGTTGCAGCAGGCCGATCTCTGCGTGGCCGACGGTGTGGGGCTGCTGTGGGCGGCGCGCTGGCTGGGGCGACGGCTGCCGGAGCGGGTGACCGGCTCCGATCTGGTGCCGATGGTGGCCGGCCAGGCCGCGCAGCGGGGCTGGCGGCTCTTCTTGCTGGGCGCTGCCCCGGGGGTGGCGGAGCAAACCGCGCGCCGCCTGGAGCAACAGAACCCCGGGTTGCGCATAGCCGGCGTCTACGCCGGGTCGCCCGACCCAGCCGAGGCGCCAGGCATTGTGGCGCGGATCCAGGCAGTGCAGCCCGACCTGTTGTTCGTGGCCTACGGCGCGCCGGCCCAAGACCTGTGGATCGCCCGCCACAAGGCTGAGCTGGGCGTGCCGGTGCTGATGGGCGTGGGCGGTGCGTTCGATCATCTGGTGGGCGTGCAGCGGCGCGCGCCGCTCTGGCTGCAGCGCATCAACCTGGAATGGCTCTTTCGTTTGATGACCCAGCCCTGGCGCTGGCGCAGGCAACTGGCCCTGCCGCGCTTCGTCTGGGCCGTGTTGCGCCAGGGGCGGCGCGCCGCGGAGGCAGCAGCGTGACCTACGACGACAGCGAGCAGATGGTCGCCCGGCTGGCCGGCCACCGGGTGCTGGTGGTGGGCGACATGTTTCTGGATGAATACCTGATCGGGCGCGCGGTGCGCCTTAGCCGCGAGGCGCCGGTGCCGGTGCTGGAGCGCACCGAGAGCTTTGCGCTGCTGGGCGGCGCCTGCAACCCGGCCCACAATGTGGCAACGCTGGGAGGCAGCGCGCGCATGGCCGGCGTGATCGGCCCGGACGCGGCCGGCCGGCGGCTGGTGGATGCTCTGGCCGCGGCCGGCGTCGATCCGGCCGGGGTGGTCGTCGACGCCGGCCGGCCGACCACCACCAAGACGCGGCTGGTGGCCGAAAGCGCGCTGCGCGTGCCGCAGCACCTGGCGCGCATCGACGCCATCGAGCGCCGGCCGCTGGATGAGCCGGTGCAGGACGCGCTGCTGGCGCGGCTGGAGGCGTTGGCGCCCGACTGCGATGCGATTCTGGTCTCGCACTATTGCAGCGGCGTGGTCACGCCGGCCGTGACCGAGCAGGTGCGGCGCCTGGCCCGCCAGCATGGCCTGCTGACCGTGGCCGACGCCCAGGCCGACCTGGGCCGCTTCGCCGGCTTCGATCTGGTCAAGTGCAACCGGGCTGAGGCCGAGGCTGAGCTGGGGCAGGCGCTGGACAGCCAGGACGACTTCGAGCGGGCGCTGGCGCGCCTGTTGCCGCAGTTGAACGTGGAGACTCTGGTGGTCACGCGCGGCTCGGAGGGCATGTCGGCCATTCGGCGCGGCCAGCCGGCGATGCACAGCCCGGCGGTGCAGGTGGGCGACGTGTATGACGTGGTGGGCGCGGGCGACACGGTGGTGGCGGTTCTGACGCTGGCGCTGGCGGCGCGCATGTCGCTGAGCCAGGCCGCCCATCTGGCCAACACGGCAGCAGGTCTGGTGGTGCGCAAGCTGGGCAACGCGGTGGTGCGGCCGGCCGAGTTGGCCGCGGCCCTCGGCGCGTGAAACATGGCTGCTGAGACATCCACGCGCTGGGCGCACAACCGTCGATGAGAATGGCGGGCTCGGTGGCTGCGCACAGACCGGCCCGAGAGGCTTTTTCTAAGTCAGATGCAGAGTGTGATCATGGAGAACCTTTGGAGCGGTCAGGTGTTGGATCAAGCTGCGGCTGCGGCGTGGGCGGCCGCGCTGCGCGCCAGCGGGCAGCGGGTGGTCTTCACCAACGGCTGTTTCGACCTGCTGCACCGCGGCCATGTGGACTATTTGCAGCGGGCGCGTGCCTTGGGGGATGCCCTGGCAGTGGGGTTGAACGGCGACGGGTCGGTGCGTCTGCTCAAGGGCGCCGGCCGGCCGATTCTGCCCGAGGCCGATCGGGCGGCGGTGCTGGCCGCGCTGCGCGCCGTGGACGTGGTGGTGATCTTCCATGAACCGACGGCCGAGGCGCTGGTGGCAGCGGTGCAGCCCGCGCTCTACGTCAAGGGGGGCGACTGGGACAGCACACGGCGCGTGCCGCCTGAGGCGGCGGTGGCGCTGGGCTATGGCGGTCGCGTTCAATACATTCCCTATCTGCCCGGCCGCAGCACCAGCGAGATCGTGGCGCAGATCCGCAGCTAGACCATGACCGAGCAGCCCTTCAGCGACCCTACCCTGACGCCGGCGCCGACCGAAGAGGCGCCCTCGTTGGCGCGTTCGGCCAGCATCATCGCCTTTGGCAACATCGCCAGCCGGCTGTTGGGCCTGGGGCGAGAGACCACCATCGCCTATTTCTTCGGCGCGTCCGGCCTGGTCAGCGCCTTCCAGGCGGCCAGCACCATCCCCACCATGATCTTCGACCTGCTGGTGGGGGGGATGCTGAGCGCGGCCCTGGTGCCGGTTTTCAGCGACTACGCGCGCTGGGAGCGGCGCCGCGAGTTCGGCCAGGTGGTGGGGACGGTGTTGTCGGTCATCGGCCTGGTGGTGGCCGGGCTGACGGTGGGGATTATGCTGTTGGCCGAGCCGCTGGCGCATCTGGTGGCCGGCGGGCTGTCAGAGGAGCTGGTGGCTGTGACTGCCAGCCTGATGCGCATCATGGCGCCGGCCGTTTGGTTTCTGGCCATCTCTGGCGTGGTGACGGGCGCGCTGTTCGCGCTCAAGCGCTTCACCTTCCCCGCCTTTGCGGCTGCGGTCTACAATCTGGGCATCATCGTCGCCGCGCTGCTGTTCCACGAGCGTTTGGGCATCTTTTCGCTGGCGGTGGGCGTGCTGTTGGGCAGCGTCATGCAACTGCTTTTGCAGGCGCCGGACCTGCTGCGGGCGCGGGTGGTGCTGCGCATCGGGCTGCGCCATCCCGCGCTGCGCCGCATCTGGCTGCTCTACCTGCCGATTCTCTTCGGTCTGCTGGTCAGCCAGGTGCAGGTGATCATCGACCGGCGGCTGGCCTCAGGCACGGGGGAGCAGAGCCTGGCCTGGATGCGCGACGCGACCACCCTTTTTCAGTTGCCCCACGGCCTGGTGGCGGTGGCCATCAGCCTGGCCGCGCTGCCCTCGCTGGCCCAGTATTTCGCCGCGGGCAACGACCGGGATTTTCGCGCCACTCTGGGGCGCGGCCTGCGCACGGTGCTGCTCTTGATCACGCCGGCCACGGTGGGGCTGTTGGTGCTGGGCACGCCCATCGTGCAGTTGATCTTCCAGCGGGGCGCGTTCCAGCCGGAGGACACGGTCGCGGTGATGGCCGCGCTGAACCTCTACCTGATCGGCCTGATCCCAGCCTCGCTGGACTGGCTGCTGAACTACACTTTCTACGCGCGCAACGACACGTTGACGCCGGCCATCGTGGGCGTGATCTCGGTGGGCATCTACCTGCTCTTTGCACTGTTGCTGGTCAAGCCCTTTGGCTATCTGGGCCTGGTCTTTGCCGATTCGATGAAGCACACCGGGCATTTTCTGCTGATGTGGCTGCTGCTGCGTCGCCGGCTGGGCGATCTGAGCGACTTGCAGGGGGGCGTGACCGCGCTGCGCAGCCTGGCCGCGTCGGCGGCGATGGCCGTGGCCTTGCTGTTGATCCTGGCCCTGTTGCAGCCGCTGTTGCCGGCTGGCCTGGTGGGCAATCTGACGCTGGTGGCCGTGGCCGGCGGCGTGGGCGGCCTTCTCTACCTGGTCGTGGTCAGCCGGCTGGGGGTGCGGGAGGCGGGGATGGTGGTGCAGCGTTTTGGCCGCCGGCTGCGGCGACGGTAGCTCCGCCTGGTTTGGGTCGAGGCGTGCAGAACCGGCTAAAGCCTCGACTCCTGGGCGGGATGAGAACTGCCGATATTTGGAAATGCGGGCCTTGCGGCGTATAATCGGCTCTTGTGAGTGCCGCAGTGCAATTTTCAGAGAAGAGGTTTTCCGGTTTTATGGCTAAGAAAGTTCGCAAGCCCCGTTCTGCCAGTCCCCGCACCTATGGCCAGGCTGGGCCGCAGCCGGCTCAGGCCGCCCCCTCGGTCGACGTTGTGCCCGCGGCGGGACAAGTTCAGAAGTCCGCCGCCGCGCCGGCCGCTCCCGCGGTTCGGGCAGGCAAGCAGGTGGACCTGCGCGCTGAGTATCCCTATGTGGGCAGAGACCTGCGCAATCTGGGCCTCACCGCGGCGGCCATGTTTGCGGTGCTGGTTGTGCTGAATCTGGTGCTGGGTTTCGTGCGCTAGGCGCAGGGCAGATCGGCGGAAAGGCTGTTGACAGCTTACGGGCTGTCAACAGCCTTTTTTTGTGCCCGGTCGCTGCCCGCGGCCACGCGCGGTTCCAGAATGGCCGTGACGGCGCCGTGCAGCGCCCAGGCCAGCCAGAAGTTGCGGCTGAGCAGGTAGAGCACGCTGGTGGCGCCCAGCAGCGCGGCGCGCAGCAGGCGCCGTTCGGCCCGGCCAGGGATGCGCAGGTCATGCCAGAGCCAGGCGCTGAGCGCGCCCTGCATGGTCAGCAGGCCAACGGCCAGCCATGTGCCCCAGTAGACCGGCGCAGGCGCGGCCGCGGCCGCCAGCGCCTCGATGGCCGCGCTGCGGTAGAAGGCCCATTGCCATTGCAGCGCGCCAGCCTCCATCACCAGCAGTGTGGTGAGGGCAACGCCGTGGCTGAAGGTCAGATAGGGGGGCGAGGTTGGGTGGGCGCGGCGAACGCTGAGGCCGGCGACCAGCAGCAGGGCCAGCGCTCCTGCGGCAAAGATCAGCCCGCGGCCCAGGGTCCAGCCCAGCTCGATCTGGCTCAGCCCCATCAGACGCGGCGAGAGCAGTCCCAGCAACAGCGCGGCATAGCCGGGCAGGATCAGCCAGAGCACCCGCGTCAGCCAGAGCAGCAGCTCTCCTGGCTGGCTGCGCAGCCCGCGGCTCAGCCGACCCTGCGGCCCGCTGCGGCGCACGGCCAGCCATAGCCCGTTGGCGGCCAGGACGTAGCAGAGGAGCGAGGCCAGCACCCAGGGCAGCAGCGGCGAGAGATCAGCGAGGTTGGCGGGCAAAAGGGGGGGCATGACGGCTTGGGCGAATTGGCGGCGCGGGCTGGTCGGGGTATAATCGGGGCTGGTTCATGGGCAGGCCGCGGCAGACCGGCTGGCGCAGGCAAGCAAAAACCGGCTTCCGAGGAAGCCGGTTCCAAAGAACTGGTGGGCGAGAAGGGACTCGAACCCCTGACTTCTGCGATGTGAACGCAGCGCTCTAACCGGCTGAGCTACTCGCCCTGACAACGACCGGAATTATAGCACCGAAGGCTCGATCAGGCAAGTTCTATGCAGCGCAAAAAACGGTATGGTTTGGGATATCTGTTGGTTCTGCTGGCCGCGGTGGCCGGCTTTTTCCTGCTGCGGGAGCGGACGCGGGCAGTGGAGCTGCCGCAGGTGGCGCTGCCTCAGGATGTGCGGCAACTGGCGGCTGACCTGGACATGTTTGGACTGTTCACGCGGCTGCTGCCGGCCATCACGCCGGCGCCCAGCCCGACTCCCCTCCTGACGGCCGGCGCGTCAGATCCGGCCGTGGTTCAGGGGATCGAGCCGACGGCCGCGGCCGGCAGCACCGCCGCTCCAACCGCGCCGCCGGCCGCTGCGACCGATCCCGCGCCGCCGACTGCCGTACCTGACGCGGGCTATCCCTTTGTGCTGGCCGGGGAGGTGCGCAGCGGCAACGAGAACTGTGCCGAGGCCTCGATCCGCGGCAGCGTGCGCGATGCGGCCGGCGCCCTGCTGGCCGGGGTGCGGCTGTGGCGCTACGATCAGTTTGGCAATGAGCAGGTCGTCGAGAGCCGCGCTGATGACGTGGAGCGGGGCCAGTATAGCTTCGCCATCGGCGATACGGCCAACACCCACTACGTGCAGGTGATCGATGTCGGCGGCGCGATCATCAGCCCGGTGATTCAGATCGATCATCGCCAGGGCGAAGTCGCCGATGCGCTGTGCCATTGGGTGGATTGGCAGCAGCGATGACGGCGCGATTCGCAGAGGTATCCACGAATGGGGCCACGAATACACGAATGGCTGCTGTGACGGATGTGCATTCGCCG
>JAKQCW010000013.1 GCA_029558955.1 Chloroflexota bacterium | reverse complement strand
CGCCCCCGTCTAAATCCTCGCTGATGCCAGGGTCCTGTCGCGCACTATCTAATGTGGATGAGCCGCGCGTAGAATCCCCAGTGTCACCGCCTGAGCGGCGGTTCAGTTCAACAAGGCTTATCCCTCGCGGCAGGCGCCCGCGCACTGAACGGCGCTTGCGGCGCGAGGGATAAACCCTATTCGTTAGACGGCAGAACATGCACATGAAGCCGCCCCCTCACATTCGAAACACTCCACAGTGGGAAGAGCACTGCAGAATGATTCGGGCACGTGCACTTGATCTTGTTGAGGGACGCTTGAGCGTTATCGAATCAGCTCGGGCCCTCTCGAAACTAACGTATTGGGCCGGGCTGAACGATGATCCGGACCTCAAGACCTTCATCGCCATTGATTCTGAAACTGACACTCTGCCCATCGGAGACGTACGCCAACACTGGGCATTACATGCACTTGAACGAGAAGATGTCGAGATAACGAAGGCCGAAAATTTGCATCGTTCAACTGCCCTTGAAGCAGCTCAGCGATTGGCGGAGAGATTCGAGTGGACACTCGATGCAAGAGCAAAACGAAGGGACAGCGGTCATGCCGTCTAACAACACGCTCAACACCGACCAAGCCGCCGCCCGGCGGACCCGCCCAGGTGCGCCTTCGGGTGCGCGACAACCAGACCGGCGGCAAACATACGGTCAGCCTGCCGACCGACACCTTCATCGGACGCTTCCTGCGTCACGTGCTGCCGGCCGGCTTCAAGCGCCTGCGTCACTACGGGTTGCTCGCCTGCGGCC
The DNA here is from genome assembly GCA_029558955.1 of Chloroflexota bacterium. Classification (GTDB taxonomy): domain Bacteria; phylum Chloroflexota; class Anaerolineae; order JAAEKA01; family JAAEKA01; genus JAAEKA01. The sequence continues at coordinate 2,433 of JAKQCW010000013.1, read as the reverse complement.
ACAAGCGTGCCCGGCTTGCTGCCGCGCGTGCCGCGCTCCAGACGCCGGCACCGCAGCCGGCGGTGATCGAAGCGGCCGCAGACTTCCTCGCCCGCGTGAGCGGTGAGGACCCGCGATGCTGCCCGCACTGTGGGGTCGGGCGTTGGCACACGGTCGAGATCGTCATGGCTCGCCGGTACGATCCGCCCGCGCCTGCACCGCGCTGTCGGGATGGGCCGCCATGAACACTCACGCTCCCCCGTCTCGGCCCTTGCCGATGCAACGTCCGCACCGGCAGGCCGTGGCACGTCCCCCGTCTGCTGAACGCGACCGACACCGCACGCCGGATGCACGGCCGGCACCCGATCGCGGCCCATTACGGCGATGGTCGCGAGCGGCTCAGCGGCGTCGGATACTCGTTGCTGACCCGACCCTGCCGCGCGCCATCCGATGTGGATGACCCGCGCGTAGAATCCCCAGTATCACCGCCTGAGCGGCGGTTCAGTTCAACAAGGCTTATCCCTCGCGGCAGGCGCCTGCGCACCGAACGGCGCTTGCGGCGCGAGGGATAAACCCTATTCGTTATCCGGCATTCCGATGTTATGCGGCAGAACTGTCGCCCTAAAACAAAGTTGAACTAAACCGCTGACGCGGTGGCCGCGAACCCAGGCGCCACCGCGTTTTTCATGACGTCAGCGCCGACGACCTACCTTGAAACCGGGGATGTCCCCGCGTTCAAGGAGAAGTGTCATGAGCCCCTTACGTCAGCAAATGATCGACGCGATGGTGCTGCGCGGATTGGCGCGGCGCACGCAGCAGGCCTACCTGTCGGTGGTGGCGCAGTTGGCTGCGCACTACCACTGTAGCCCCGACCGGCTCGATGGCGCGCAAGTCAAGGCCTGGCTGCTGCACCGGATCACCGAGCGGCACCTGGCCTACACGACCGTGAACCAGGCCGTGTGCGCGCTGAAGTTCTTCTTCGACACCGTGTTGGGCCGCAGGGCCGAAGCCATCACGATTCCCTATGCACACACGCCGCAGCGTCGGCCGGAGATCCTCTCGCGCGAGGAACTGGCACGCCTGTTCGAGGCGGCCACCAATCTGCGCACGCGCACGCTGTTGATGACGGCCTACGCGGCCGGACTACGCGTGTCCGAGGTGTGCGCGCTGCGCATCGCCGACATCGACAGCGCACCGGATCGCATGTGCATCCGGGTGGTGGCGGGCAAGGGTGGCAAGGATCGCTACACGCTGCTCAGCCCGAGCCTGCTCGAAGCGCTGCGCGTCTATTGGCGCATCTGCAAACCCCGCGACTGGCTGTTCCCTCGCACCACCGACGCCGCCCGGCCATTCGACGTCAGCAGTGCGCAACGTGCGTACTACCGTGCCCGCGATCGGGCCGGCATCACCAAGACGGGCGGCATCCACACGCTGCGCCACGCCTTCGCCACCCATCTGCTGGAGGCCGGCGTGGATCTGGCCACGCTCGCGAAGCTCCTGGGCCACGGCCACCTGTCGACCACGCAGCGCTACCTGCATCTGGCTCGTCCGGGTTCAATCCCACACGACAGCCCGCTCGATCTGCTGCGCCGGCTCTGAGGCCGAGCGGCCATGGACCGGCCCACGCTGGCCGGCATTCTGCGCGCGCACGGCGAAGACTACCGGCGAGGCCACACCCTGTCGGCGGTGCAGACACGGGCCTGGCGAGCCATCGTCGACTGCCGCACCGCAGCGCTCGGCGGTGTGCGCGAGCGTTGCGCCAACTGCGGTGCCGAGCGCCATGTCTGGCGTTCATGTCGCAACCGCCATTGCCCGCAGTGCCAGACGCGGGCCAAGGAGGCCTGGCGCGCGGCGCGCCTGCGCGAAGTGCTGCCGGTGCCCTACGCGCACTGGGTGTTCACGCTGCCCCACGCGCTCAATCCACTGGCGATCCGGCATCCGCGCTGGCTCTACGGCGCGTTGTTCGACAGTGCGGCGGCCACCTTGCTTGAGCTCGCCGCCAACCCGCGCTGGCTGGGCGCCGTGCCTGGCTTCAGCCTCGTACTCCACACCTGGAGTCAGGATCTGCGCGTGCACCTGCATGTGCACGCCCTGATCACCTGTGGCGGGCTCGACGCCGAGGGCAGATGGCGCGCACCGGTGCGCGGCCCGCGCTTCCTGTTTCCCGTCCAAGCCGCCTCGAAGGTGTTTCGCGGCAAGTTCCTCGCGCGGCTCGACGCGGCCCACCGCAGCGGCGAGTTGCCCAACGATCCGCACGCTGCGCCGGGTGCATGGCAAGCCCGACGCCGCGCGCTGCTGGCGCACGACTGGGTGGTCTACGCCAAGCCGCCGCCAGGCGGACCCGCCCAGGTGCTCGATTACCTTGCCCGCTACACGCACCGCGTGGCGCTCTCGAATGACCGCCTGCTCGGCTGCGATGCGGGCCAGGTGCGCCTTCGGGTGCGCGACAACGAA
>JAKQCW010000009.1 GCA_029558955.1 Chloroflexota bacterium | reverse complement strand
CGCCGGCCCTGGATGCGCTTCAGCGACGCCGCGCCGTAGCGGGTCAGGCCGCGGGCGATCTCGCGGCCGGCGCGGTTGCAGATGCGCACCGTCTCGCCCCGCTCGAACTGCCCCTCGACGCCGACGACGCCCACCGGCAGCAGGCTGCGTCCCTGGCGGGTCAGCGCGGCCGCCGCGCCGTCATCCACGGTGACATGGCCGGCCGGCGCGGGTCCGCCCAGCAGCCAACGCTTGCGGCTCTCCAGCCGGTTGGCCAGCGGCGTGAAGCGGGTGCCCACCCGCTCCCCCTGCGCCACCCGCAGCACCACCTCCTCCACCGCGCCGGCCGCGATCACCACCTCGGCGCCGCCGCGGCGGGCCAGGTCGGCCGCGGCCAGCTTGGTGCTCATGCCGCCGGTGCCCAGGCCGCTGCGGCTGCCGCCGGCCAGGGCGCGCAGCTCGTCGTCGATTCGTTCCACCTCGGCGATGAGCTGCGCCGTGGGATCGGTGCGCGGGTCCGCGGTGAAGAGGCCCGGCTGGTCGGTGAGGATCAGGAGCAGGTCCGCCTCGATCAGGTTGGACACCAGCGCCGACAGGTTGTCGTTGTCTCCCAGCTTGATCTCCTCGGTGGAGATCGCGTCGTTTTCGTTGATGATGGGCACGATGCCCGCGGCCAGCAGGGCCTGCAGCGTGTCGCGCGCGCTCAGGTAACGGCTGCGGTCGTCCAGGTCTGAGCGGGTCAGCAGCACCTGCCCCACGGCGATGCCGTAGATATCGAAGAACTGCTCATAGTTGGCCATCAGCCGGCTTTGACCGACCGCGGCCAGCATCTGCTTGGCGGGCATGGCCAAGGGCGCTGGGCGCTGCCCCAGTCGCTCCCGGCCGGCCGTGATGGCGGCCGAGCTGACCACCACCACCTCAACGCCGGCCGCGTGCAGGCGGGCGCACTGCCGCACGATCTCCAACATACGCGGTCGGTTGAGCTGCGGCGAGCCGGCCGTCAGCACGCTGGTGCCCAGCTTGAGGACGAGACGACGACAGGAAAAAGAGGTGTGCAGTGTTGGCATGGCTTGGTCAAAGGCCGGCGAGCAGAGGCCGGCGCGGCGAGATCGGTCGGGTCATGGACGGCAACGTTGGATGCGTCTCAAGTCTACCGCCACAGCCTTGATCCGCCAAATCGCCGCCGTTTGCTGCATGGCGCGGAGTCGAGGTTCGTTCTGTGGACGCGTGGTGCGGAGTCGAGGTTCGTCCTGTGGACGCACGGCGCGGAGTCGAGGTTCGTCCTGTGGACGCATGACGCGGAGTCGAGGTTCGTTCTGTGGACGCACGGCGCGGAGTCGAGGTTCGTCCTGTGGGCGCACGGTGCGGAGTCGAGGTTCGTCCTGTGGACGCACGGTGCGGAGTCGAGGTTTGTTCTATGGGCGCATGGCGCGGAGTCGAGGCTTTAGCCGGGTCTGGACGAGTCGAGTTGAGCGCGCCGACCCGCCTGAAGGCTCGCCTCCGGCTTGGCGGCCACAACTCTTGGAATCGTCGGAATCCCAAGCGTCAATTTACTTCTTGCCCGCCCCTTGTGCTATACTCGATACGCTATGAATCCGAAAGCACTCCAAGTTCTGGAATTTCACAAGATCCTGCACCGCCTGGCCGAGCACACCAGCTTTTCGGCCGGCCGTGAGCTGGCGCTGAGCACCGCGCCCACGGACGATCTCAGCCTGGCGCGCCAGTGGCTGGCCGAGACCAGCGAGGCGCGCCGTCTGTTGGGCGAGCACTCAGATGTTCACCTGGGCGGCGTGCATGATGTGCGCCCCATGCTCCCCCTGGCCGAGCGCGGGGCCGTCCTGCTGGCCGGCGACCTGCTGGAAATCCGCAGCACCCTCCTGCGCGCCCGCGCCCTGCGCG
>JAKQCW010000329.1 GCA_029558955.1 Chloroflexota bacterium | reverse complement strand
CAGTTCCGCCTGGGACTGGTCGAGCAGGCCCAGCCCAACCCGGGCCACCGCGCCATCGCCGGGCTGGAGCCGCTGCTGCCTCACGTGACGGTCATCACCCAAAATGTCGATGGGCTGCACGCCCGGGCCGGCAGTCACCAGGTGCTGGAGCTGCACGGCAACATCTACCGCTTCAAATGCCTGCGCGGACATGGCAACCTGAGCATGGCTGACCTGGCCGACCAGAAGGCGACGCCGCCCCTCTGTCCACATCCCAACTGCCAGGCCTTGGTGCGGCCCGACGTGGTCTGGTTCGGCGAGAACCTGAGCTACAGCGTCCTCAACCGGGCCGTGGCTGCCGCCGAAGCCTGCGACGTGATGTTGATCGTCGGCACCAGCGGCGTGGTTCAGCCAGCCGCCAGCCTGCCCTACAACGCATGGCACGCCCGCGCCCGCATCATCGAGGTCAACCCGGAGGAAAGCGACCTGACCGACCTGGCCCACGTCTATCTGGCGGGGCCGGCCGGCGAGATGCTGCCGCTGGTTTTGGCAGCGATGAGTGATCAGCAGGCAGGCGCTGTTGCGAGGTGAGGCGGGCGATTGACGGGTCGCACGGAGGTCTCGGTATGGCGCAGACGCCTGCTCGACCGATGGTAAGCTCAGGGTAGCTGTTAAGGAGATGACTTTCATGGACTGGACTAACCGCACTGTATTGGTGACCGGCGCCGGTGGCTTCATCGGCAGCCACTTGACGGAACGGTTGATCGACGAAGGCGCGCAGGTGCGGGCTTTCGTGCGCTACATCTCGCGCGCGGATGTGGGGATGCTCAGCCTGCTGCCGCCGGAGAAGCTGGCCGCGGTGCAGGTGATCAGCGGCGACCTGCGCGACGTGGAGGCGGTGCGCGGCGCGGTCAAAGGCGTCGACACGGTCTTTCATCTGGGCGCGCTGATCGCCATCCCCTACTCCTACGTCCACCCGCGCGAGGTGATCGAGGTCAACGTGTTGGGCACGACCAATGTGCTGATGGCCGGCCGCGATTTCGGCGTGCGGCGCATCGTCCACACCAGCACCAGCGAGGTCTACGGCACCGCGCAGTATGTGCCCATCGACGAGCAGCACCCGCTGCAAGGCCAGTCGCCCTACTCGGCCAGCAAGATCGGCGCCGACAAGATCGTGGAGAGCTTCGTGCGCTCCTTCGAGCTGCCGGTGGCCACGCTGCGCCCCTTCAACACCTACGGCCCACGCCAGTCAGCCCGCGCCGTGATCCCCACCATCATCACCCAGGCGTTGGCCCGGGAGGAGATCCGCCTTGGCTCGCTGACGCCGCAGCGCGATCTGACCTTCGTGGCCGACACGGTGGATGGCTTCATGCGCATGGCGACGCACGACGCGGCCATCGGCCAGGAGGTGAACATCGGCGCCGACGCCACCATCTCCATCGGCGAGCTGGCGCAGAAGATCCTGCGCATCGTCGGCCGCGACCTGCCCATCGTCAGCGAGGAGCAGCGCATGCGACCGGCCGGCAGCGAGGTGCTGCGCCTGTGGGCCGACAACCGCAAGGCGGCCGGGCTGATCGGCTGGCGGCCGCGGGTCACGCTGGACGAGGGCCTGGCCCGCACCGTCGAGTGGCTGGCTGGCAACCTGAGCCGCTACCGACCTGGCGTCTACGAAGTATAGCGATGCACGCAGTCATCCTGGCCGGCGGCAAAGGCCGGCGCCTTCACCCCTATACCACCGTGCTGCCCAAGCCGCTGATGCCGCTGGGCGACATGCCCATCATCGAGGTGGTGCTGCGCCAACTGGCAGCCAGCGGCTTTGGCCAGGCGACCCTGGCCGTGGGCCATCTGGCCGAGCTGCTGATGGCCTATTGCGGCGACGGCAGCAAGTTCGGCCTCAGTTTGAGCTACTCGCGCGAGGAGGAGCCGTTGGGCACGGCCGGCCCGCTGGCCCTGATCGAGGGGCTGCGCCACGGCGAGACCTTTCTGGTGATGAACGGGGACGTGTTGACCAGCCTGAACTTCGGCGCGCTGGCCGCGCACCATCGGGCCAGCGGCGCCGTGGCCACCATCGCCACCCATCAGCGTCAGCAGCAGATCAACTATGGCATCATCGAAAGCGACGCCCATGGCCGGGTGAGCGCCTACATCGAGAAGCCGATCCAGCGCTACCAGGTCAGCATGGGCGTCTACGTGCTGGAGCCGGCCGTGCTGGACTTCATCCCGGCCGGCCGGTATCTGGATCTGCCCGACCTGGTGCGGGGGTTGATGGCCGCGGGCCGGCCGGTGCTGGCCTTTCCCTTCGACGGCTACTGGCTGGACATCGGCCGCCACGACGACTACGAGCAGGCGGTGGAGGAGTTCGAGGCCATGCGGCCCCGGCTCTTGCATTCGTAGGCTGGAGTCCGTAGCCCGCAGGTCCTGTGGGCAACGTGACCTACCCGTATGAGCAACGATCTGGCCCGACGCAGCGTTTCCTCCGTGGGGTGGAACGTGGCAGGCAGCATGACCGGCATGGCGGTGCTGTTTGTCCGTTCGGTGCTGCTGGCGCGCCTGCTGCCGGTGGAGACATTTGGCGTCTATGTGGGCGCGGGCGCGCTGGTGACCTTGACCGCGGTCTTTGCCTCCTTTGGCATGGGGGGCGCGTTTCTGCACCGAAGCGCCGAGACCGAGGATGAAGCCCCGGCCGCGGCAGTCCATTTCACCGTCAAGCTGCTCTTCACGCTGGTCTGGGCGGCGGCCATGCTCCTCTTTGCCCTTCGATTCGCTGAGGGCGGGCGGCAAACGGCGCTGATCGTCCTCACCCTGACCCAGGTGGGCGATGAGCTGACGCAAACCTCGCGGCTCATCCTGGTGCGCCGGGTGATCCACCGCCGGCTGGCCGTCTTGCAGTTCCTGGACGCCACCACCACCACCGTGGTGGCCATTGGCCTGGCGCTGCTGGGCGCGGGCCTGTGGGCGCTGCTGGCCACCGATATCGTCTCCATGCTGCTGGGCATCATCGGCCTGATGATCTGGCGGCCGGTGTGGCGGCTGCGCCTGGCCTGGCAGCGGGCTACCGTGCGCTACTATCTGCGCTTTGGCAGTCGCAATGTCATAGCTGGCCTGCTGCTGATGGCGCTGGATCGCGTCGATGATCTCTGGACGCAGCGCTATCTGGGCAACGTCGCGCTGGGCTACTATTCGCGCGCCTACACCTTCGCCACCTACCCGCGCAAGATCCTGGCCGCGCCGGTCAACCAGGTCGCGGGCGGCACATACGCCGAGCTGAAAAGCGACCGCCTGCGTCTTTCGCAGGCCTTTTTTCGCACCAACGCCCTGCTGGTGCGCAGCGGCTTCTTCCTGGCCGGCGTGCTGGCCCTGATCGCGCCGGAGTTCATCCGCATCTTCCTGGGCGACAAGTGGCTGCCCATGCTGGAAGCCTTTCGGCTGATGTTGATATTCACCCTGCTGGATCCCATCAAGATGACCGTCAGCGACCTGTTCATCGCCATGGGCCGACCTGAGCTGGTGGTTCGCGTCCGGTTGGCGCAGTTGCTCATCCTGATCGTCAGCCTCTTCGTGCTGGGCGCTCGTTTTGGCATCGCCGGCGTGGCCCTGGCCATCGATCTGATGCTGGTCATCGGCATTGGCGTGCTCATGGTGCAGGCGCGCCGCTACGTGGACTTCTCGGCGCGGCAGATCTTTGGCCTGCCCGGCGTCGCGCTGGCGGCTGGGCTGGCCGTCACCGCCGGCCTGGTGGCCGGCCTTACCCCCCATCCCAGCTCCGATTGGTGGAGCGCAGCCGTGAAGATCGCCCTTTTCTCGGCCTGCTACCTGGGCTTGCTGCTGGCCTTCGAGCGGTCCACGCTGGCCATGCTGCGCCGCTCCCTGCGCTGGCTGCGCCCCCCGACGCCCCCGGCCGCCCCCCTGGCCAGCTCGGAGAACCCAGGCGAAACGCCCGAGAGCTAACCCGCGATGGCCGACACCCCCGAAACGACCCCGATCCGCCGCGGCCCGGCCGGCGCGGGCCGGGCCTTCCTGATCTTCAGCGGCTCCAACACCCGCGCCGTCGTGGCCTTCTGTCGCGCCCTGGCCGCCCGCGGCCTGGAGATCTGCATCGTGGCGCGCACAGCCGATGACCCGATCCTGCGCACCCGCTACAGACGCCAGGTGGCAGCCGTGCGCGACCTGGATCGCCTGGATCTGGCCGACCTGGCGCGCTGCATCGCCGAGGCCCGCGGCAAGACCGGCGTGCAGGAATTCGTGGTCAGCCCGACATCCGAGTACTTCAACCTGTTTCTGCTGGAGAACCGCGATTTTTTCGCCGGCCTCGGCTGCACCATTCCCCTGGTGGACCTCGACCTGTACCGCCGCGTGTCGGACAAGCACTCCATGTCGCGCATCTGCCAGCGCCAGGGGGTGGCCGTTCCCTCCGCCATAACTCTGGAGACGCGTCCGAAATTTCCCTTTGTGGCCAAGCCGCGCACCAACGTCACCGCGGACAAGCGATCGCTCTACCCGCATTTGATCTTCGACGCCGCTGAGCTGGCCGCGTTTCGCAGCAGCGAGACCATGGCCGACTTCTACTTCGAGGAATTTGTTGCCGGACCCAGCTTCTATCTGCTATACTACCTCTCCCGCGACGGCCAGGCGACGGCTTGGTCGCAGCAGAACCTGGCCCAGCAGCCCGCGGGCAAGTCCATCGTGCTGGCCAAGGCGGCCCAGATACACCGTGAAGCGGTGAGCGCGCAGTTCATCGCCATCCTGCAAGGGCTCGGCTTCTGGGGCCTGGCCATGATCGAGATCATCCGCCAGGGCGATGGCTATGTGTTCATCGAGCTCAACCCCAGATTTTGGGGGCCGTTCCAGCTTCTGCTCAACGCCGGCAGCCCCCTGATCGACGCATTCATCGACGATCAACTGGCGCTGCCGCCGCGCGCCATCCCGGCGCCGGTGCAGCCAGCGGCCGCCTATCTGTGGCTGGGCGGCATGGCAGAGGCCTGGGCCGCGGGCAAGCCGCTGCGCTGGCACGACGGTGCGCCGCGGCGCCGGACCTGGGCCGTGCTCCGCCACCTGCGCAGCGATGTCTACGCCCGGCGGGACACGGCCGGCCTCTTCCTGCATGAATTGAAGGCGGCGGCGCGCCGCCGGCTGACAGAGCACAGACCAAGCGACCGCGGGCACGCGCCGGCCGCCTGAACCAGGCTACACCATGAACCAACTGCAACAACAACTGCAACAACTCTATGGGGACAGCTCCAAGCACGCCAACTATCAAAATGTGCCCGCGTTCGTGCAGGAAGCCCTGGGCTATCAGGAGACCATCGACGAGAGCTGGCGCGGCGACCGGGCGCGCTATGCCTGGCTGACGCCGGCGCTGGAGTTGTCAGCCCACCAAACCGTGGCGGATATCGGCGCAAACACCGGCTTCTTCGTCCTCTCCCTGGCGCACCGGCATCCCGATTGCAGCTTCGTGGCCTACGAGAGCCATCCGAACCATGTCGATTTCATCCGCCTGGTGGTGGATGCCTTCGAGCTGGGCAACGTCGCGGTCGAGGCCCAGCCGGTGGACCTGGCCGCCATCGACCAGTTGCCCCACTGCGACGTGCTGCTGCACCTGAATGTGCTCCACCACGCGGGGCATGATTTCGACCGCGGCCTGGTGGCCGGGCCGCAGGCGCTGGCCCCCTACGCCCAGGCCTATCTGAGCAAGCTGGCCGGCAAGGGGTCGCGGCTGGTCTTTCAGATGGGCTACAACTGGGGGGGCGACAAGGCGCAGCCGATCGTTGATCCCCACGACCAGGCCGGCATGGTGCGGTGGCTGACCGACGTGCTGGGTCGCAGCGGCTGGCAGGTGCAGGCGCTGGCTTTCGCCACGCGTGACGAGCGCGGCGACATCGTCTACCGGAACCTGCCGCCGGCGTTGATCGCCGCGGCCGGCCAGCCGCAGCCTGACAGCGCAGCGCTGAGCCAGGCGATCGCGGGCTATCATCTGGGGCAGTTCAAGGGGGAGTTCTATCGCCGGCCGCTGTTGATCTGCCGCTCCACTGCGCCGCGCGCCGCGCAGACTCCCGAAAGCAAAGGGGTGTCAGCATGAAACGCTCCCTGGAAGATCTGGCTTTGTTCGGCGGCCCGGCCGCGTTCGCCGAGACTTTGCACGTGGGACGGCCCAATGTCGGCGACCGGGCGCGCCTGCTGGCCCGCATCGACGACATGCTCGATCGCCGCTGGCTCACCAATCACGGGCCCTTTGTCGAGGAGCTGGAGCAGCAGTTGGCCGCGTACCTGGGGGTCAAGCACTGCATCGCCATGTGCAACGGCACGGTGGCGCTGGAGATCGCGGCGCGCGCTCTGGAACTGCGCGGCGAGGTCATCGTCCCCGCCTTCACCTTCGTCGCCACCGCCCATGCCCTGCAATGGCAGGAGATCACCCCGGTGTTCTGCGACGTGGAGCCACACAGCCACAACCTGGACCCGCAGCGCATCGAGGCGCTGATCACGCCGCGCACCACCGGAATCGTCGGCGTCCACGTCTGGGGCCAGCCCTGCGCGGTGGACGCGTTGACCGACATCGCCCGCCGCCGCAACCTGCGGCTGATGTTCGACGCGGCCCACGCCTTTGGCTGCTCCTATCGCGGCCAGATGATCGGCAATTTCGGCGACGCCGAGGTGTTCAGTTTCCACGCCACCAAGTTCTTCAACACCTTCGAGGGGGGCGCGGTGACCACCAACGACGATGCGCTGGCCGCCAAGATCCGCCTGATGCAGAACTTCGGCTTTGCGGGCCTGGATCGGGTCATCTACATCGGCACCAACGGCAAGATGAGCGAGGTCTCGGCCGCGATGGGGCTGACCGGCCTGGAGAGCCTCACGGAATTCGTGGCGATCAATCAGCGCAACTACGAACACTATCATCGGGAGTTGGCGGAGGTATCTGGGCTGCGCCTTCTGCGCTATGACCCGCAGGAGCGCAACAACTTCCAGTACATCACCGCTGAAATCGATGCGCCGGCCAGCGGCATCAGCCGCGATCATCTGGTGCAGGTGTTGCACGCGGAGAACGTGCGCGCCCGGCGCTATTTCTACCCTGGCTGTCATCAGATGGAGCCCTACCGCTCCTATTTCCCCCACGCGAGGCTGCTGTTGCCGGTCACCGAACAGTTGACGCAACGGGTGCTGATCCTGCCCACCGGCACGGCCATCGATGCCCAGGCGATCAGTCAGATCAGCCAACTGATTCGTTTTGTGGTGGAGCACGGCGCGGAGATCAGCGCGCGCCTGGCCGCGCCTGCCCGGAGCGCGGCATGAGCGTCAAAGTGAGCGTGCTGACCACGACCTACAACCATGAGCAGTACATCGGTCAGGCCATCGAGAGCGTGCTGGCCCAACAGACTGACTTCCTCTGGGAGCAGGTGGTGGCCGAGGACTGTTCCACCGACCAGACGCGCGCGGTCGTGACCGCCTGGCAGCGCCGCTATCCCGATCAGATCAAGCCCATCCTGCGGGAACGCAACATCGGCGGACGCCAGAACTTCCTGGATGCCTTTCGCGCCTGCCGCGGCGACTACATCGCCATTCTGGAGGGAGACGACTACTGGACCTCGCCCCACAAGCTGCAACAGCAGGTGGATTTTCTGGACGCACACCCTGACCACTCGATCTGTTTCCATGCCGTCGAAACCCGCGACGAAGCTGACCCGCACACGACGAAAGTGGTGCGGGCGGCCCGCGCCCGCTATACCCTGGAGGATCTGCTGGAACAGAACATGATCCCCACCTGCTCAGTGATGTTCCGCAATCGCCTGTTCGACAGCTTCCCCGACTGGTATCTCAAGGCGCCGGCCGGCGACTGGCCGCTGCACGTGCTCAACGCCCAGCACGGCGACATCGGCTATATCGACCAGGTGATGGCGGTGTACCGGGTTCATGCCGGCGGGGTCTGGTCGCCCAAGGTCTCCTCGGATCGTCGCCGGCAGATTCTGACGATTCTGAGGCTTTTCTACGACAATCTGGACCCAGCCTACAGGCCACAGATCGAGCAAAGCCTGGCGCGCTGGCATTTCAAGGCCGTGAACGCGCTGCTGCTCGAGCAGGACTATCGCGGCGCCGCCAGCTACGCCTGGAAATTGGCCGCCGATCCCGACATTCCCCGGCGCGCGCTGCTCAAGAACTCGCTCTGGGCAGTTCAGGCGCGGCTGCACTAGCCGCGCCCCCCGCAACCGCCTGCCAGGACCCTTCATGCGCCTCTGCCTCATCGCCAACCCCAACAGCATCCACACCCGCCGCTGGGTGCGCCATTTCGCCGACCTGGGCCACGATCTGCACCTGATCGGCGAAAAGACGCTGACCGCACAGCCGCCGGCCGGGGCCGCCTTCCACGATCTGACCCAACAGAACAACGCGGCCAAGCTGCGCTATCTCGTCTGGGCGCAGGCGGTGCGCCGGCTGGTGCGGCAGATCCAGCCCGATGTGCTGCACGCGCATCAGGTGGCCAGCGCCGGCTGGCTGGGCGCGGCGGCCGGCTTTCGCCCCCTGTTGGTGACGGCCTGGGGCTCGGACCTGCTGCTGGGCCCGGCGCGCTCCCCAATGCAACGCCAACTAGCCCGCTGGACCCTGCGCCGCGCCGATTACATCACCTGCGTCTCCCAGCCCCTGCTGGAGGCGGCGCTGGCGCTGGGGGCCGATCGCCAACGAATTGAGCTGGCGCCCTGGGGCGTGGACACGACGGTGTTTCGTCCAGGGGATGCTTCGGCGGCCCTCAGCATGACAGGAGAGGCGGGGCCGCTGGTGTTGAGCATCCGCGGCGTGCAGCCGGTCTATCAGCCGCTGACCGTGGCCGCGGCCATCCCCCTGGTCCTGGCCCGGCGGCCCGACGCCCGCTTCATGATCCGCACCTACAGCGCCGACGCCGGCCTGCTGGCCGAGTTCCGGCGGCAGGTGGCCGCAGCCGGGGCGGCCGATGCGGTCGCCTATGTCGGCGATCTGCCCGATGACCGCGCCATCGCCGACCTCTACCGCCAGGCCGCCGTGGTCATCTCCGTGCCCTCCTCCGACGGCGCGCCGCAGTCGGTGCTGGAGGCCATGGCCTGCGGCGCGGCGCCAGTGGTCAGCGATCTGCCGTCGCTGCGCGCCTGGGTGCGGCAGGAACAGGAGGGCCTGCTGACGCCGGTGGGGGATGCCCACGCCCTGGCCGACGCGATCGTGCGTCTGCTGGACGACCCGGCGCTGCACGCCTCGATTCGAGCCGCGGCCGTGCGTCTGGTGCAGCAACGGGCGGACCGCCGCCTGTGCCTGGCGCGCTACGAGGCCATCTACCAGCACCTGGCGGCCGGCCAACGACCCCAGCCCACACCCTCCATTTCCGGGGAGAAGCATTGACCATGTTCGCCAAAGGCAAGCAACTGGCCGGCCAGTCCTCGCTCTACACCATCGGCGAGGTATTGCGCAGCAGCCTCTCCTTCCTGCTGTTGCCCATCTACACCCGGCTGCTGACGGTGTCCGACTACGCCATCCTGGGGGTGATGAGCCCGGTGTTTGCCCTGCTGTCGGCGTTGATGGCGCTGGGGTTGCCGGCCGCGCTGGTGCGTTTCTACTTCGACTATCAGGAGGATGACGCCACCCTGCGCCGCTACGTGGGCACCATCACCCTCTTCGGTTTGCTGAGCGGCCTGCTGGGCGCGCTGCTGTTGACGCTCTTTGGCCCCGCCATCTTCGGCTGGCTGCTGCCCAACACCCCTTTTCGCCCCTTCGTTTTGCTGACGATCTGGAACTCCGGCATCACCGTGGTGTCGGTGCTGGCCTTGCAGCTCCTGCGCGCCCGCCAGCAGGCGCTCTATTTCATCTCCTTCAGCCTGGTCGATTTCGGCCTGACCACGGCGCTGATCATCCTTTTCGTGGTCGGGCTGGGGCTGGGCGCGCTGGGCAGTCTCTGGGGACAACTGCTGTCCGCCGCGGTGATGGCCCTGCCCGCGCTGTGGGTGCTGGGCCGGGCCGGCGCACTGAGCTTCTCCTGGCCGCTGCTGCGCTCCTCGCTGCGCTTCAGCCTGCCGCTGCTCCCCTTCATCCTGGGCACTTGGGGTCTGAACGTCTCCGACCGCATCGTGCTGGACCGGCTGGTCTCACGCGAGGCCTTGGGTCTCTACACGCTGGGCTATCAGTTCGGCGTGCTGCTCAATTTGATCGCCATGGCGCTGAACAATGCCTGGCAACCCTTCTTCTACCAGAACGCGGGCGAGCGCAAGAACGATTCCATGATCGGCTCTTTCATCACCTACCAGGTGGCCTTGATGGTGCTGCTGGCGCTGGCCGTGGCCATGCTGGCGCCTGAGGTGATCCGCATCATGGCCACGCCAGCCTACTGGGGCGCGGCCGCCATCGTGCCCTGGATCGCCGCGGGCTACGTGATGCGCTATCTCTACTTCTTCCCGGTCAACGGCATGTTGTTTCGCAAGCGCACCGGCTGGGTGGCCGCGCTGACCATCCTGGCCGCGGCGCTGAACATCGGGCTGAACCTGCTGCTGGCGCCGCGCTTCGGCGTCATGGCCGCGGCCATCAACACCCTGGCCGCCTTCACGGTGCTCTTCATCATGGCCCTGGTCATCGGACAGCGCATCTACCCGGTACACTATCAGTGGGGCCGACTGTTGCGGCTGATCCTCGTCGCGCTGGCGCTGTTCATGGTGAGCTGGCGGCTGGTTCCCACAGCCAACGTGTGGGTGAGCATGGTCCTGGACCTCCTCCTGCTGGCCAGCCTGCCCCTGCTGCTGTGGTTGACGCGCTTTTTCACGCCGGGCGAGCAGGCGCGCGCGGCGCAGTTGGCCCGGCAAATGGCCGGCAAGGTCAGACGATGAGCAACGAATCGAGACAAACGGAGCCAGTTCGGGTGGCGATGCTGTTGTCCAACGCCTTCCGGCCCGATCCGCGCGTGCTGAAAGAGGCGCGCTCGCTGGCTGAGGCTGGCTACGAAGTGACGGTGATCGCCTGGGATCGCGAGGGCAAGTACCCGGCGGCGGAGCTGGTGCAGCCCGGTTTCAGCCAGGAACAGAGCCCGGCGCAGCCGCAGAGCGGCCAGCGCTGGCCCGCTGGAGCGTTCATGGTGCAGCGGGTGCAGGATGTGCGCTCCAGCTACGGCGCGGGGCTGCGCCAGGCGCTGCGGCTGCCCCGCTTCTGGCTGCATGCCTGGCGCCAGTTGAACCGGCTGCGGCCGGCCGTGGTGTACTGCCACGACTTCGACACGCTGCCGCCCGGCTGGCTGTGGGCCAAGATCCGGCGCCGGCCGGTGATCTACGACGCGCACGAGTACTACACCGAGCTGCAGCGGCCGCGGCTGACCGGACTGGCCGGCAAGGTGCTGCTGCCGTTGATCGCGGCGGCCGAGCAGCTGTTGAGCCGCAGCGCGGCGGCCGTGGTCACCGTGGATGAGCGCATCGCCCGCCGCTACCACAATCGACGCGTGGTGATCATCGGACACTACCCGCCTGGGGACTTTGCGCGCGGCGTGGCTCGGTCGGAGACCGGCCACAGCGGCAAGAGCGATGAGACCGGCCACAGCGAGGCGGGCGTGGCTCGGTCGGAGACCGGCCACAGCGGCAAGAGCGATGAGACCGGCCACAGCGGCAAGAGCGGGAAGGCTGGCCAGTTGGTCTATGCCGGGCGTTTTTCCACCGACCGTGGTCTGTTGGTGATCGCCGCCGCCATGCAGCGGCTGGCAGCGCAGGGGCGGCGGCCGCGGCTGCGTCTCTTGGGCGCGTGGACGAATCAAGGGGAGGAGGCGGCCTTCTGGCAGGCCGTGGCCGGCCTGGAAAGCCAGGTGGAGCCGGTGGGCTGGGTGCAGTTCGACCAGGTGCCCGATCAGCTCGCCTCGGCCGATGTGGCGCTGGCCCTGTTGCAGCCCATCGAACGCTACACCGTCGCGCTGCCGGTCAAGCTGTTCGAGTACATGGCCTGCGCCCTGCCGGTGATCATCAGCGATTTCCCCGCCAACCGGGCCGTGGTGGCCGGCGCCGACTGCGGCCTGCTGGTGGATCCCAGCGACGTAGAGGCCGTGGCCGCGGCCATAACCCGGCTGTTGGACGATCCAGCCGAAGCCCGCCGCCTGGGCGCCAACGGTCGCCGCGCCTTCGAGACCCAGTACAACTGGCAGGCGCTGGAGCAAGAGCTGCTGGCGTTGGTGGCAGAGCTGAGCCGACCGGCAAAGAAGCGGGCAATGCTGTAGGCCAGACTGGCCGCGGCCTTCACTCAGGCAGCTGTCAGCTTGGAGGGGACAGCGCGTCAATCCATCCTTCGTCAAAGCATCGCGTGCCACGTTTTGCTACAACTGGCCGCATCGTTTACAATGCGCCCGCTGGTCCTCTAACCTACTCACTGTGTAAGAGTGGGACATCATCTCCGCCAAGCCTGGAACTCAGCACATGAGTGTGCAAGAAAAACGCCTCAAGCCAATCTTTGGAGGCCATGAAAAGTTTGTTTTTCGTGACTCCTGGCTGAAAAAGGGCATTGATGCAACGTCGCACAACCCGGCCATTTTCAGCGACGATGAAGCATTGGTCGTCTTGGGCGTGGGTAAGAACATGGTGCGGTCAATCCGCCACTGGTGTTTGGCCACAGATGTTTTGAGTGAGGCGACAACTGACCGAAGAGCAAGAAGCTTGCAGCCTACTGTTCTCGGCACGAGTCTTCTAGGCGACACAGGATGGGATCCATTTCTCGAAGACCCCGGCACCCTTTGGTTGCTTCACTGGCAACTTGCCACGAACATGGTGCGTGGCTTGGTGTGGCATCTTGTCTTCTCAGCTTTCTACGAGCCGGAGTTCAACAAGAAGCAAATGGCCATGTTCGTGGGCAAGCGGCTGGATGCCATGGGCGTGGTCACAACGCAGGGAACGATTGAGCGCGAGATCGACTGCTGCGTACGCACTTATGTGCCGGCCATGCGAGGAGTCTCGTCCCTAGCTGGCGACGAGGGCTTCGATTGCCCCCTCAGTGATTTGGGCCTGCTGCGCTTCATCGCTGACGATAACATCTATCGTTTCAGCATGGGGCCCAAGCCCACGCTGGCAACTCCAATCTTTGGGTACGCGCTGCTGTCATTTCTGACTCAAGTCGTCCATACGCGCAGGACCGTTGCCATTGACGAATGTATCTATCACGAGGGCAGTCCTGGCCAGATCTTCAAGCTTGACGAGAACAGTGTGGTTGAACATCTCGAAATCTTGGCCGACCTGACCGATGGACGACTCCGATTTCAAGAGACGGCTGGCCTGCGTCAGATTTATCTGGACGAGTTCACCGAAGACAAGTTGGGCCGCGCGGCCATCAGCCTGCTGGATCGATATTATTGCCATGACTGATGGATCCTTGGGCATCGCTTCCGTCGTCCGGGTTCGCCAGGGCGGCGTGCGCTCGGTCAACGTCGAGCGTGACCTTCAGCAATCCTCAGTTGCGGAGGGCTACAGCTTGACAGTCCAAGCGCGCCGTTCGCTGGAACGCGTGCTCAACCGGGTTGACAACACGACCATCACTCGGGCATGGACGCTTACTGGGCCATATGGGTCGGGAAAGTCCTACTTCGGGTTGTTCTTGCTGAATCTGATGGCGACCGAATTGCCTGCCCATGCCTTTGCTCTCAAGCAATTACAGGAAGTCGACCCAATTCTGGCCCAACGAGCAGTTTCGATAGCTCATTCCACCGATACCCGAGGCTTGCTTCCGGTGCCCGTGATGGGTTATCGGGGTCCAGTGCAGCAGTGTCTGACACAGGGTCTGTGCAAAGCTTTGGAGCCATTGGGCCGTGACGCCGCAATTGGCGATCTATTGGCTGCTCAGGCCGCCTGGCCGGCAGATGTCGGGAGTCGGGTGCTCGCAGATTGGCTGCGATCCCTGTTGAATCGACTCCCAGAAACAGGCTATCAGGGTATCCTCCTCCTCGTAGATGAAATGGGCAAGCTGTTGGAGTACTGCTCGGCTCACCCTGATAGGACGGACATCTTCCTGCTGCAAGAACTGGCTGAGCTTGCCAACCGCAGTGGAGAGACGCCTTTGGTGCTGGTTGGTATTCTTCACCAGGGATTTGATCGCTACGCCGGCAACCTCGACAGCATCAGCCAACGCGAATGGGCCAAGGTTCAGGGACGTTTTGAGGATATTGCTTTTCAAGAGCCGCCGGGACAGCAAATGCGGCTATTGGCCAACGCCCTGGAGCCCGTGAATCCGGCAGCGCTGCAGAAGATACGGCCAGTTCTTGAGCAGTACGCACAAGATGCTGCGGCAGCCGGCTGGCGCCCAAGCCTCCTGAGTGAGCAGCAATTCATCGAGCTGTGCCAGGAAGCCTATCCGTTTCACCCTGCTGCGTTGGTCGCGCTGCCTCATGTCTTCCGCAAGTTGGCGCAAAATGAGCGATCCATCTTCGCTTACCTGACCTCACTGGAACCGTACGGCTTTCAGGAGCATATCGAACGACATCGGTTGCCATCGGTCATCGGTCTGTCCGATTTGTTTGACTATCTGGCGGCCAACTACCAGGGACGCATCTTTGGTTCGGCGCGGGCGCGTTCGCTGACTGAGACGCTGGAGCGCCTCAACGGTGCGATTGACCTACCTCCACTGGCGGTCGATACTCTGAAGACCATCGGCCTGTTGAATTGGCTGGCCGAAATCAGCCATGTGCAGGCGAACGAAGACAACGTGCTGTTCACCCTGCGCAGGCCCGCGCGTAGCGACGAGGAGATTCGCCATGCCATCGGCCTGCTGCGGTCGCAGTCACTAATCGTCCACCGGCGCTACAACCGCACCTTTGCCGTGTGGGAGGGCAGCGACGTCGACATCGACGAGCGACTAATGGAAGCCTCGAAGCAAGTCGGCGGAAGCTTTAGCATTGCCACAGCTATCCAGCAGTACCTGCCGCCCCAGCCGGCAACAGCGCGACGGCACAGCTTCCAGACAGGCGTCCAGCGTTTCTTCGATATCCGCTACGTCGACATGGTCAACCTGGATCTAGCCTCGCTTTCTGGCGGCCCTGGCGCCAGCGGCGTTGTCTTGCTCTGCCTGTCAGCCAGCCCCGCGGATACCCGACAGTTCATCGCCTGGGCATCGCAGCCGTCGGTGCGGGATCAGGCCGATCTGGTGGTTGGAATCACGGAGCGCACGACCCGGTTAGCGGACCTGCTCAGCGAGTTACGCAACCTGCACTGGATCAAGGATAACACGCCAGAACTGCGCGATGACCCAGTCGCGCGACGGGAGCTCCGCACGCGCGTTGGCGCGATCGAGGCTCTGGTTCGCGCTGACTTGGAGCATTCCCTAACCATCCAGCGCCTAGGCGAAGATATCGGATGCCGCTGGTACCATCAGGGCCGCGATGTGACGGTCCAGACCGCGCGTGGACTTTCCCATCTGCTGTCGCAAGTGTGCGACGGTCTCTACCCCGCCAGCCCGCGGCTGCGCAACGAATTGATCAATCGGCGCACACTCTCATCGCAGGGGGCGGCGGCCAGGCGCAATCTGATCGAGGCCATGCTGACCCGCGCCGATCACCCTCAACTTGGCATCCAGGGCTACCCGCCTGAGCGCAGCATGTACGAAAGCTTGCTGAAGGCTACCGGATTGCACCAGTCAGGGCCCGACGGCGCATGGCGTCTCAGCGCGCCCATCGCTGACGATCCCGGCCAACTTCTGCCTGCCTGGCACGCACTGGCCGACTACGTGTTCAGCGACCATCCCGAACCGCGCCCCGTCGATGCGCTGTTCGAGTTGCTCAAGGCTCCACCCTATGGTCTGACCGACGGCGTGCTGCCGGTGCTCTTGTGCGCTTTCATGCAAGTGCATCGTGACGAGACCACGCTTTACCAACAGGGGACGTTGTCGCCGGAACCTACGGTTGCCGATTGGGAAGTGCTGATACGCCGCCCTGAACTGTTTGCTGTGGCTGGCTGCCGCGTCGTTGGCGCACGAGCGGTGGTGATCGAACGACTTGCCCGCGGACTGGGCGTGCAGCCCACCGCGCTGTCTGTGGTGCGCGATCTGATCAGGCGTCTGAAAACCTTGCCCGAACACGCCTGGCGCACGCAGCGGCTGTCAACCACGACTCTGGAGGCGCGCCATGCCATCGAACGGGCGCAGTCTCCGGAGGTGCTGCTGCTGACGGAGTTACCCCAGATATTTGGCGTCGCGCCCTTTGCCGACTCCGATGCGGTTCAGACTGGGGATGTCGAGCGGTTCTTCCAGGGCCTGAACTCGACGCTGTTGGAGCTCAATGAAACGACCCCGCGTCTCATGCTGGAAGCGCGCAACCAACTCTTGATGGCTTGCGGCCTGCCGACCGATGACGACGGCTGGCAGCAGTTTCTTGAGCTGGCCAATGAGCTTGCCCCAAGAGTCCGACAGTCGACGCTGGCGCCGTTGCTGAAGCGAGCGGCCGAAGCTCCCGATGCCAAACATGCCCTGGAAAGTGCGTTGGCCTATGCAGCCAGCCGCCCCGTGCGCAACTGGACGGACCGTGACAGCGACTGGTTTGCCGAACAGGCGCAAACGCTGGGCACTCTGTTCAAGCACGAACGCAACGGGCACGACCCGGAGGCAGAATTAAGCGCGGAACAGAAGATGCGCAGCAGGCGGATTGTTGAGGACTTGAAGGGATTTATTGAGACCAGCGATGATGACCCAGAAGTTGTTCGGGCGGCGTTGAGCACATTGCTGCGCGAATACTAGAGTTGTGTTCTACCGCGTAGACATGATGAGGCGATAATGACCACTGTCGATCCATCCAAAGACGGTCCCGTCCGACATATTCTCTCCCTGTCAGGCGGCAAAGACTCCACGGCGCTGGCAATCTACATGAGAGACAGGATACCAGTACTTGAGTATGTCTTTTGTGATACTGAGCAAGAACTGCCAGAAACATACGATTATCTAAGGAAACTGGAAGCGTTCCTGGGAAAGGAAATTGCCTTTCTGAAACACGATGGAAAGGGTTTTGATGAATTATTGATGGCTCGACGTGGCTTCCTTCCTTCCCCTCAAGTCAGGTGGTGCACTGACTACCTCAAGATCAAACCCTTTGAGAAATACGTTGGTGATGATCTTTGCTACAGCTACATCGGGATACGGGCAGATGAGCCACATCGCAAAGGATATATTTCGACCAAACCAAATATCAATCCCAAGTATCCATTCATTGATGCCGGGCTTAAGAAAGATGATATTGTGCGGATTCTGGACGAGAGCGGACTAGGACTGCCAGCATATTACAACTGGCGTTCTCGATCGGGCTGCTATTTCTGCTTCTTTCAACAGAAGATCGAATGGGTAGGTCTGCTAGAGAATCATCCAGATCTTTACGCACTCGCCGAAGGTTACGAAAAAAGCGATGAGGAGACTGGCGAGCGATACACGTGGTCTCAAAGGGAAAGCCTTGCGGAGTTGTCCAATCCGAACCGTGTAGCGGAAATCAAGGCCGAGCATAGCCGGCGCAGAAACACGCCAAAGCACAAGACCGACCAAGCACTGATCGAGATTTTCTCCATCGACGCATCCGCCGATGAAGGTTGTCTGATCTGCCATCTGTGAGGCAAGTCCATGAGTCTGACATTCCATCGCACGTTTTCGTTTTCGCGTTCCTCGGTCTCGAAAGTACTTGTAGTTGCACATGAACATCCCGGATTCAAGCAA
Organism: Chloroflexota bacterium; assembly: GCA_029558955.1. GTDB lineage: Bacteria > Chloroflexota > Anaerolineae > JAAEKA01 > JAAEKA01 > JAAEKA01. The sequence continues at coordinate 33,645 of JAKQCW010000329.1, read as the reverse complement.
AATGACCTGGCGAGATCCACAGATCTTGGAACGGTTTATCAAGAAGCTATGCCCCGCTATGCCATGCGAGCAGGATTATTGACAAAGGGCAATCAGCTGACACATCTGGGAGAGTATGCTGTAGCACGGGATCCGTATTTGGAGCGGCCCTCCACTCAATGGCTCTTGCATTACCATCTTTCGGCGCCACACGGCAGCACCGCCTTCTGGCACTTTCTGGTGCGCCAGCGTTTCGTGCCGGGAAACATGTTCAACGCCGATGACCTGGTGGCGGATCTGACCGGCTTTCTGGCCCAAGAAACCGGCAATATCCCAGCGCCTCGCTCGCTGCGCAGCACAGTGACCGTCTTTACAGGCACCTATGTCAAGCCCGATGGGCTGGCGCGGTTGGGTCTGTTGGAAGAAGGCAGCGACGCCACGTATCGTGTCCCCACGGTCGATGCGCCCGACACTTGGGCCTTGGGCTATGCCCTGGCCGACTATTGGTCTGCCAACTTCAGCGGTCGTCTGACCATCAATCTGGACGACCTGGTTCACGGTGGTTTCGCCGCCACCTTTCTCCTGGGCGAAGATCGGCTGATACAACTCTTGTTGCAGCTCAAGCAGGAGGGCATGGTCGATCTGTATCGTATCTCGCGGCCATACCAGGTCGTGCTGTTACAACCTAGCGCCGAATACGCGCTCCAAAAGCTGTACGAGGGTTAAGACGTGGATATCCGGGAACTGCGTGACCTCTTGCGGCAACCCGGCGCTCGGACAGGCGTGGGCGTTTGGTTGCTACCCCACCACTACCTGGGTCAAGAGGACGAGATCGCCATTCGCCTGGGAGTCGAGCCGTTGGACGCACGAGATGCCTACTTGCGAACTCTGCCAGAAGGGGCGCGATTCTCCGGTCTGACGCGGGCAGACGGCTACCAAAACCTCACCCAACTGTTGTACGAACTTACTCGCCAACTGCACGGACGAGACTGCCTGTTGGTCCATACGCTCGATGTGCTGCTACTGGGTCTGGAGACAGACGAGCGCGAACGCTTTTGGCGCGACGCGCTGGAGGGCCTGCCCTACCCGCGTACCAAGTTGATTTTGACCGTGCCCGAGAAGGCCACAGAAATACTCACCGCTGCTCTGCAACGACGCTACGCGGCGCTGCTTGCCGATGGCGCCATAGAATAATCACGCCAAGAGGGTAATATGCTCATCGAAGAGTTAGTCAGCATGGATCTGCAAGGGGATTTTCGCTCGGACGTCCAATTGAGCGACTACGAAAATCCTGCGCTCAACAAGGAATTGCTGAGGAAGTACATATTCACTACTCAGGCTCCTGCCACCATAGGCGCCGCTCAACGCAACCTGGCCGCGACAGATGTCGTTGACATGCTGAAGACCGCCCTCACGGTCGAACGATACGACAATAGAATTGTTCTCACAGCCAATTACGGACGCGGGAAAAGCCATTTGGCGCTTGCGCTGGCGAACTTCTTTGCCAGACCAACGACCTCGGACGAGGTGACCATCGTTCTCGAGCGTCTGCAACAATCGATCAGCAATTCATCCCAGTGGGCAGGTTACCGCGACTTCAAGCGCAGCAAAGGCGAGTTTCTGGTCGTACGGTTGCAGGGTGATGCGATTAGCGATCTCCAGGAAGGCTTCGTGCGTGCTCTGGAGCAGGCTCTCACGGAGCACGATTCCACGCGCAACGTTGAGATCCCATTCTGGTATCAAAACGCAGAGAAATGGCTCAACGGCCTGCGCCAAGAGGAGAAGCAGAGAGCCGAAGCGTTTTTGGCCACCCAGCACACGGACCTGCCAGGCCTTTCGGCCAGCCTGCGTCGTCAAGGCGCCTACGAACAAGTGCGCGAGCTGGCAAAGCACTTAACCGGCATGTATCCCGATTTTGGCCGTGATATCAGCCTCGAGGATCTGGTATTGTGGGCAGTGGATGATGTCTGCAAACCGAATAAACTGGGTGGACTGCTGGTCTTATTCGATGAGTTCAGCCTGTTCCTCCAGAAATATGCCACATCGCGCTCGGCCGGCAAGTTGCAAGAGATGCTGAACGGCATATCGAAGCGGCAGGGCAAGAGCGTCTTTCTGGCTTTCTCACAGCAGGACGTGGATACGGTAGCCGAGGCCTACTCACAAGGCCAACGACGCGAGGATGTCAAGAAAGAGTTGGAACGTTTGCCTAAGGATAAGCGCGCCAGTCTGTATTCACTGATGGAAAGTGTGCTGGCAGCCTATCTCAGGCAAGACGAGAACAATTGGCAGGTCTGGCGCCCCCAAATCAAGGGATGGCTAACTCAGGTACGAACCATTGTCTATGAACACTTTGGCAAGCGATATTCCACCGAGCTGCGCTGGAATCCTGAGGCGTTCGAGGAAAGAGTGGCCAAGGGCTGCTTTCCGCTCCACCCGCTGACCACGGCCATCCTGTCCGCTCATAACTTCGAGACCGGCGCCGGCGAGAACCCGCGCACCGCGCTGCAGTTTGTGCGCCGGGCTTGGGAAGATGTGCGCGGCCAGCCTGCACAAGAAGCTGGCATACCAAATTTTGTCTATCCCATCGCGTTGGTAGATTTCTTTGGCGAGCAGCTCTCGAAGAAGTGGCATGCTGCCTATCGAAATGCTTTGGAGACTGCGCCCAGAGCATTGAGCGATGACGAACGCAAACTATTGCAGGCCCTGTTTGTCCAGCAAGCAGTCAATCTGAAAGCCAGATCCGGTGCACAAATCGAACTGCTTACCCACATCAGTGGATTGGATGGCCCATCCGTAAAAAAGGGGATCAAAGACCTCGTAGCACTTAGAGTCGCCTATGCTGACCCGATCAGTAAAGCAACCTACCTCCATCCCGCCGCCTCACGCCCGCAGGAAGTTGAGGAGCTAATTCAGAAAGCGGTCGAGGCAACACCGGTTGACCGCGCCGTGATGGAAAAGATCGCATCAGCGGTGCCGACACCATCGGTCAATCTCAAGTTCGGTCACGCGTCCGAATGTGGCTATGCATCTGATTGGGCGCCGAAGCAGGTTGTTCTTGCCGCTTCCACGTTTACTGCCGAAGAACTCAGAAGTCTGCTTCAGCCTTATCGAGCTCACATGAATGGCATCGAAGAGGGCCTACGCGGGTTGGTAGTTTGGTTGGTGGCGCAGACCGAAGATGAGAAGATAGGAGTCCGTCAGACCGCACAGGGCATTCTGGATGAGGTTGTTGCAACAACTTCCCATCCACTACCAGTGATAATCATGTTACCCAGGCGCGCAGTTCCGGACCTAGTCGAGGCCACCCGTCGATTGATTGCGATCGAGAAACTCACCTCGACGGACCGAGAGAAAGTCGGTTCGGTCATGTACCAGCAAGAGTTAGGGCTGGCGCAGAACAGTTTTCAGCAGACACTGGACAAACTCATCGAAGATCGGAGATATCCTGCCGATATTCCCCGGGAGCTGGCTGATTTCGTACTGCCTGGTGCGTATCGTGCGTCCGTGCAGACTCTTCGTGATCGTTCACTCAAAACCGTTCTGTCAGAATGCTACCGCCAGGCGTACGCGTATCGGGTGGAATTCTTCAGTCAGTTTTCGGTTGGCGGTAAAGGCCCTAACAACCTGCGCAAAGCCGTCCAAAATGTCACCCTTTGGCTTGTCAGCGACAATGCCGGAAACAGTATTCGGAACCTGGGCAGTAAAGACATTCAGTACCAGCTCTCCACGTTGTACCTGACCCAGAAATGGGGGCTGCTATCCGCCGACACCTACGCCATTCAGCCTCCCAAATCCATTGATTTGAAACATGCATGGGATTTGTTGGACTCAACATATCGACCTGGATGCAATGATGTCGCTGTCGGCCCGGTTTTGCTCACTCTCCTGAATCCACCCTACGGTCATGACTATAACACCTTAGTCTTGTTGTTGGCTTCGTGGATTGGCTATAACCAGCATGAGATTCGATTAGCCTTGTCTGGCAAGGTGATTGCGCCGAGTCAACTTAAACAACTCTTCGATGACTCTAAGAGGCCCCAGGATTTTCTCAATCGAGTCAGCACGGTCACTCCGTTGCGCATCAGTCGGTCCAAGTCAGACGAATTGTTTGCACAGGTCAGTGCTGTGGTTGACAAGGTCCGCCAAAGCGAACGATTTACCATCGCCGAAGCTGATGAGGCTCTAGCTGATCTGGAAACGATGCTCACCAATCCGCGTTTGCCAGAAAGCACACGCGAGAACATCTTGCGAGAAAAGCCACGCCTCGAAGGAGCTCTGCGCCAGGCTCAGGAGTACGACGCCAAGACAAGCACTCTGCTTGATGAACTGCAAACAAGTGACATCAACAAGCTTCTGAGACTCCAGCACTCCTTTGGTTCCATCCCTACGCTCTCGTTCGTTGATGCAACGCGACCATCGTTGGCAGAGTTGCAGAAGCAGTGGAATGCGGCAGTGCAAGGTGCATTGCTCGGGTACTGTGCCAGATATAGCGCCCTTGCTGATCTGAGCGAATATAAGGCACATGAGCGAGTGCTTCAAAATGTTCGCAAAGAATTGGCGCGTTATCCTGAATGGGCGCACCAAATTGACGAGGCCCTGGAACAATTGGCTCAACGCCATGCAGAGTTGCAGAAACTGGAAGGTGAAAAGACAATCGCCGCCCGATTGAAAACCATGCGTTCATCCGCGGCATTGCGCGATTTGTATGAGTACCGCTCGGAACTGGCGAGTTTGACTGACCTTTCGCCACAGACAGCGCGATTGCGCGATCAGAAGTCGTCCGAAATTGAAGACCGAATTCTACAGTACGAACGGTTCGCAACGGTGCTGCCTCAGGCCGTTGAGCGCGCTGTTACACGCGAGGAACTACGTCAACAGCGCGACAAGCTTCTGAGTAACTTGTCGCAAGTTCAAGACACCCCTCTTCACACGTTGCTGCTGGAAGCTCAGGCAAGAATCCAGCATTTGCTTGACTTCTTTGAAGACCTTAAAGCGCTCGACCGTTTCCCACGCAACGTTCCGGCCGAGCTTGACGCGCTTGAGGCGAAAATACTTGATATCGAGACGACATACGGCGCTTGGCTGAGCGCTGTCCAGCAAAAGCTTCTGGAAATCAAGAAGGCAGAGACCCTGGATGTGCGGAAACGCAAGGCCGCAGAAGCGCGCAATTGGTTGGATACCTTGGCGCGGCGCCAAGTCAGCGGCGAAAGCCCCGGCGCGTTGCTGCGCCAGGTTGAGTCACCTCCTGCATTTCTCGATGATAGTGGCCGTAGCCAGCTGGCTGAGATCAAGCAGTCGTTGCAGCGACAATTGGAGAATGACTTGGTTGCACTTATCGAAGCAAAGTTCCAAGAAATCCGGGATAGAGAGACTCGCCGCCGTTGTCTGGTGCAGTTGCAACAGTTAATGGATGACCAGGATGAATGAGATATTGCTTGACCGTCAGGGTGACCTCCCTGCGCCACCTGGATTCCGTGTCGTTGCAAGTGAGGTCGAATTCCTAAGGCACGCCACAGATGACACACCGATCCTGATTCAGGGCCAGAGACTGTGCGCTTGGGCAGAAGCGTTCTACCGACTGCGTGGACGTCCATATCTCCACCAAGAGTCGCTGAGCTCCGCTCTCATGCGCATATTCCCAGCACTGACCGACAATCAGGCCAAGATACTTGCACAGCGGGTTGGTCAGAGCAATGTATTGCCGGAGGATGTGTCTGCCGAATTTGTCCTTCGTCGATGCTATCCATCAGAAGTCACGCTTTGGCAACTCGCACCATCCAGTGAACACTCGGCTCGGTGGTTGTTATGGTTCTGTTCTCACGAGCCGGATGCAGGCGAAGCCGTCATCCTGCGGACTTTTGCCGCCTTGCTGACAAGAGAAGCTGGACAATTGCCAGAGGCCGTGGCGTACAGTGCTCGAGATCGGGGCCAAGCCAAACGACAACTTCTTGACTGGTTGGGTCTGGGCAGCCATCACTCGACTTCCGCACTGGGCGAGTTTCCCCTCGCATTGCCGAATGACTTGTTGCATGAGATCAAAGACGAGTGGATGAAACGGTTGATTGCCTCCGGCGGGCGTTTCTTCGAGGAAATGCTCTCGTTCCCGCTACCCATTGGCCTCCGGCGTGAGTTGGCGGAGTGCGCGGCGCAATTCTTCCTTAACAACAGCCGGCGCTTAACCTCCACAACTCTGTGGGACCTGCAACCCTATCTCTCCTCAGAATGGTTCTCGGCTTTGACAAACATCTTGCCGCCGCCCGAGCCATCTCCTCTGCCACAAACAGAAGCAGGTGTATTGACGTGGTTCATCTCAGAGTATTTGCCCTTTCGACGCTGGCAAGCGAATGATGGTGACGAGCGCGCTGCCGAGCTCGTTCAAGGCCTCGCCTACGATTTTGCGCGCTGGTACCTGGAACACTATTCTCTCTGGCTATTGCAGCCGGGATGGATATCCTTTCAACGATCTGCACAATTGCTCCAAACGTCGAAGGATTCGGTCACGTTATGCGTCATTCCAGATGGCCTGCCTGCTTGGGATGCCCAGGACTTGGCCGATCTGCTATCTGCAAAGACAGGGCGACTGACTTTGGAACAAAAGTCCTACTGTTTCTCGCCGTTGCCGACTGTTACAGAATTTGCCAAACCTGCCTTGCTCAAAGGGGTTCCGCCGTATCTGGCTTCCGAGTCAACACCTTTAGGAACGATCTTGCCGGATACCAGCTCACCACGTCAAGAACTGAAAAACGCACAACCGGGCGACCTAATTTTCTGGCGCGTCGGGCAGCCGGACAAAGCCTACCATTTTGAAGGAGATGTCAAACGAGAGCGCCAGGTACGGGCAGAACTGGAATCGATCCTTCTGGCACTCAAAGAGGTGGTCGAGAAACTGCCAGCCAACATAAAGCTGCACATCATTGTCACCAGCGACCATGGCCGTCTCTGTAATCCACAATCGCCCCGACGCCTGCCAGTTCCAAGTGGAATGCAAGCACATGGAAGATTGGCCTGGGGACACCTAAATCGGAGTTTTGACGAAAGTGGTTTTTCACTGGACGAAGCTGCCGGCCAGATCGCTGTTCATGGCCAGCGCTTTGGAATGACGGAAGATATGCTGATCGCACTGGGCGAAGAGAGTTTTCAAGGCGATCGCAGCGGATATGAGCCATTTCCGCACGGTGGCCTCTTTCCTGAGGAGGCCATCGTTCCTTGGTTTGTTTTCCACCGCGACGCGCAGCGTCCTAACCTCTTGATAGCGGTAAAGGGATCGGGCGAAGCGGAGGCAACCGGTACACTAACGATCGACATCACAAATCCGAGCCAAGTGAGCTTGGAATGTATCGCAGTCTCGCTGTCACACCAACCTGATGCACAAACACGCATTCACCAGAATATCTCACCAGTAGGCAAGGGCGAATTTGAGCTGCGCCTGGCTCCATGGCCAACAAAGGCTGATTTGCCGCTGAAAGCTACCCTGCTGCTGCGCCAACCCAATGGCGCGATATTCGACGTGGCAGTAGAGGCGGAGATCGATGTCATGAGTCTCTATGAGCGTGATGATACTCTCCTTAAGGACCTGGAGTTATGAACGACCTACTAACCCTCGAAGGACTCAATGAAAAAGTCGGTCAGATCTTCGGCCGTCTCGCCATGGACAAGCGTCGTCTGCCAGCCAGTCAATTGAACAAGCGCAATGTCCCGGCCTATGTCGCGGAATGGGTTCTCGATACCCTTGCCCCCGGCGAGGGCGCCATAAGTTCAGAGGAATTGGGCAAAATCCAGGCTTGGGCTGACCGTTTTATCCCGCGTCCCGATGAAACCAGGATCATCAAGAATCGCTTGCTCAACGGCGATGTCGTCAAAGTACTTACACCGGTCGAAGTTGAGGTCGTACTAACCCGTCGAGTGAGAGAACGCGCCGCGCAACTCAAATTACTTGGTTTAGCCGATGTTCACATCGCTGATGGAATTGTTGACCAATACCCCGACCTGCTGAAACAAGGAATGTGGGGTGTGGCTGAGCTGATGGAGACACAGGAGGGCATTGCTCTGACATCCTTCAGGCCCATGCAGGCTTCTGTCAACCTTGCGATCTTTCAAGAAAAGCGCAAAGCTTTTTCAACAGACGAATGGCGCGCATTGTTGCTGACATCGATGGGCTACCATCCTTGGGCGTTTGACGAACTGGAGAAGACCTATCTCCTTTGCAGACTTCTTCCTCTCGTCGAAAAGAACCTTCACCTGCTCGAGCTGGCTCCAAAAGGGACCGGCAAGAGCTATCTATATGAGAACATCAATCCACGAGTGCGACTGCTGAGCGGTGGCAACGTTTCCCCGGCAGTCTTGTTTGTCAACAATGCCAGCGGTCAATGGGGGCTGCTGGCGCGTTTTTCCGTAGTTGTCTTGGATGAAGTCCAAACGCTCAAATTCGAAAAACCCCAGGAAGTCGTGGGTGGATTGAAGGGTTTCTTGGCCAATGGACGGTTGACGCGCGGCGGCTTGTATGAAACGGCCAGCGATTGCAGTCTGGTCATGCTGGCGAACATTATGCTTGACAGTCAACAACGTCCGATACTCTCACCCCTGGTAAGGGAATTGCCTACTTTCCTGCAGGAGACTGCCTTCATTGACCGACTACGTGGCATCGTACCAGGCTGGAAAGTTGGCAAGTTGAGTGGAGGGTCATTTGCTCAAGGGGTTGGATTGAAGTCAGACTTCTTTGGCGATGCTCTGTTGGCTTTACGCGAAGATACCAGCACCAATCAGTACGCCGCTCGCGCTATTGAGCTGAAGGGCAGCCGGCTTTACAAACGCAATGAAGATGCCGTCCGCATGATTGCCAGCGGCTTGATGAAGCTGCAGTTTCCTCACGGTCAGGTCAGCTCTGAAGAATACGATATCTATTGCGTCCGTCCAGCAGTGGAACTGCGTCAGTTAGTATGGGACCAGTTGTATATGTTGGATGCTGAATATCGACAGTATGACGAGACGATTCAGTACGAGTTGACAGGCATCCAGTGAATTCATGCCACAAACACCCATGGAACCGATTTACCTCGACTACAACGCTACGACGCCCTGCGATCTGCGCGTCATCGAACGGATGCTGCCTTTCTTCGCTCATATCTATGGCAATCCGGCCAACGGCCTTCATCTGCAGGGTCGATTGGCCGCCCAAGCTGTGGATGAGGCGCGCGCGCAGACAGCGGCGCTGATCAACGCGCAGCCCGGGGAGATTGTGTTCACGGGCGGCGCAACAGAGAGCAACAACCTGGCCATTCTAGGTCTTGCTCGTATGGCTGATAGAAACCATCGTAATCGCATTGTCACCTGTGCCATCGAGCATAAGGCTGTGTTGCTACCGTGCAAGAAGCTCCAAGGCGAAGGTTTCGAGACAACCGTCCTTCCCGTCGACGGTTTGGGGCACATTGCGTTGGATGCAGTCCGTGAGGTGGTCACCGATCGCACACTGCTTATCTCCATCCAGGCAGCTAACAATGAAATTGGCGTCATACAACCGATAGAGGCCATCGCTGACATCGCCCACGAGCACGGCGTTATCGTCCACTGCGATGCCGCTCAGGCTGTCGGCAAGCTCCCGGTTGATGTTCTGAATTGGGGGGTGGATTTGCTCTCCCTCAGCGCCCACAAACTCTATGGCCCAAAAGGCGTTGGCGCTCTGTTCGTTCGAGGCGGCGGTCGGTCCATGCCCATTGAGCCGCTTTGTTACGGCGGTGGCCAAGAGCGAGATCTGCGGCCAGGCACGACAAATGTTCCAGCGATTGTGGGTTTGGGAGAAGCGTGCCGCCTGTGCGCTGAGGAATTGCCCCGGGAAGCACATGAACTTGCCCAATTGCGCGATCTGCTAGAAGCTCAGTTGTTGGCTGCTGTTCCTGGCTTGATGATCAACGGCGACCCCGATAGCCGATTGCCGAATACCAGCAGTATGGTATTTCCTGACGTTGACGCGGATGCGCTGCTTCTCAATGTGCCTGAGGTTATGTTGGGCACCGGTTCGGCATGTACATCGGGGGCGGTCGAGCCGTCCCATGTCTTACAGGCAATTGGTCTGGATCGCAAGGCGGCGCAAGGAACTGTCAGGGCCAGTCTGGGGCGGGGACTTAAGCTTGTTGAGGTCGAACGAGCTGCTGCAAGCCTGATCGATGGATGGAAACGGTTGAGCAGAGGGTGATGTCTAAATCATTGGACAAGAACCGCTGCTTTCAAGAAGAGCCAGGTCATTCAAACTCCATTTGTTCAAAGTAGGAGGGATCGTTGCGCGCCCCCTGACCGGCTTTGGCGTTCAATACCCGGCTGAAGCCTCGACTCCAAACTGTTGAGAGATTTGCGCCAGCGGGCTGGCTGGCGAAACCGCATCTGCGGCGAGTCTGGTGTACAATGCTCCCGGTCTGAGCTCCCGGTCTGAGCTCCCGAGTGGCTCGGCTGGAGACTGGCCACTGCGCCAGGTTGATTTCGGGTAACTGCTCAGCCGGCGGGCCAAACGTTGGTTTCGATACGCCTCAGAAGGCTACTCAACCAACGTTTGGCCCACCTGTCCACCGCTATGCACATCCTCTACCTCTCCCAGTATTTCCCCCCCGAGGTCGGCGCGACGCAGACGCGGGCCTATGAGATGGCGCGCGGGCTGGTGCTGGCCGGACATCGGGTGACGATGATCGCCGAGGTTCCCAACCACCCGTCGGGCATCGTGCCGCCAGCCTACCGCGGCCGCTGGGTCGAGCAGAGCACGCTGGATGGCATCGACGTGCTGCGGGTGTGGGTCAAGGCCTCCCCCAACAAGACCTTCAAGACGCGCATGGCCTTCTACCTGAGCTACATGGCCGATGCGACGCTGGTGGGCGCGCTGCGTGCGGCCGGCCCCTTCGACGTGGTCTATGCCACCTCGCCGCCGCTCTTCGTCGGCGCGGCCGGGCTGGCCTTGCACCGGCTGAAACGCGCGCCCCTGGTCTTCGAGGTGCGCGACCTGTGGCCGGAGTCGGCCGTGGCGCTGGGGGAGCTGAACAGCCCGCGCGCCATCGCCTGGGCTGGCAGGCTGGAAGAAACGTGCTATAATCGGGCCTCGCGCATCGTGGTGGTCACCGAGGGCATCCGCCGGCGGCTGCTGGAACGGGGCTTCCCGGCCGGCAAGCTGGCTCTGATCCCCAACGGCGCCAACACGGAGCTGTTTCAGCGCCAGCCTGCGCTGGGCCAGCAATTCCGCGCCGAGCATGGCCTCGCGCCGGACGCCTTCGTGGCGGTCTACGCCGGCATCCACGGCATCGCCCAGGGGCTGGAGACGCTGCTGCACGCGGCCGACCGGCTGCGGAACGAGCCGGCCGTGCGCTTCGTCCTGGTGGGCGAGGGGCCGGTCAAGGCCGACCTGCACGCGCTGGCTGCTGAGCTGCACCTGGACAATGTGCTGATGCTGCCGGAGCAGCCGCGCGCGGCCATGCCGGCCATCCTCTCGGCCGCCGATGCCGCCATCGTGCCCTTGCGCAAACTGGAGCTGTTCCAGGGCGCGTTGCCCAGCAAGATGTTCGACGCCTGGGCCTGCGAGCTGCCCCTGCTCCTGAGCATCGACGGCGAGGCGCGCCGCACTCTGGAGGCTGCACAGGGCGGCCTGTACGTTCCACCCGAGGATCCGGCCGCCCTGGCCGAGGCCATCCGCGCCCTGGCGGCCCAGCCTGAGCGCGGCCGCAGCCTGGGCCGCAACGGTCGCCGCTACACCGAACAACACCACTCGCGCCAGGCCCAGGCGCGGGCCTTGGAGCAGTTATTGACCGAGCTATGATCCATTTCGCCCTCATCGGCTGCGGCCGGGTTGCGCCGCGCCATGCCCAATCCATCGGACAGTTGCACGAGACCCGGCTGGTGGCCACCGCCGACATCCGCTTCGAACGCGCACGCCGCTTTGGCGACGAGTACCACGCCGACCCCTACCAGGATTACCATGAGCTGCTGGCCCGGCCAGACGTGGACGCGGTCAGCGTCTGCGTGCCCAGCGGGCTGCACGCCCAGGTGGCCATCGACGCCTTGCAGGCCGGCAAGCATGTGCTGGTGGAGAAACCCATCGCGCTCAGCCTGCCCGACGCCGATGGCATGATTGCCGCGGCCCGCGCCAACAACCGGCTGCTGGGCGTGGTCTTGCAGAACCGCCTGAACTCCCCCATGCAGCAGCTACGGCAGGCGGTGGACGCCGGGCTGCTGGGCCGGCTCTACCTGGGCAACGCCTGCGTGCGCTGGTACCGGCCGCAGTCCTACTACGAGGATGGCTGGCACGGCACCTGGGCCATGGACGGCGGCGCGCTGATGAACCAGAGCATCCACCACATCGACGCCTTGCAGTGGCTGATGGGCCCGGTGCAGTCGGTGCAGGCCTATACCGCCACACTGGCCCATCAGATGGAGGCCGAGGATGTGGGGGTGGCGGTGCTGCGCTTCGCCAACGGCGCGCTGGGCACGGTGGAGGGATCGACCCTGACCTGGCCGCAGAACCTGGAAGGCTCGGTGACTCTCTTCGGCGAGCATGGCTCGGTGCAGGTGGGCGGCGCCGCGCTCAACCGCATCACCCTGTGGAAGGTGCGCGATCAGTTGGAGCTGGAGGCGGAGATTCTGACCAGCCAGCGGGTCGATCCCCCTTCGGTCTACGGCTACAGCCACCGCGAGGTGATCCGCGACTTCGCCCTGGCCGTGCGCGATGGCCACGCGCCCGGCACCCCCGGCGAGGAAGCCCGCAAATCCCTGGCCCTGGTGCTGGCCATCTATGAGGCTGCGGCCACGGGGCGGGAGGTCAGGTTGGACGCTCCTGCACCGGGCGCGTGATCGCGGGTGAAAACGGCGGGCTCGGTCGGAGACCGGCCCGAGCGTCAGTGGTAGGCAATGGCGGGCTCGGTCGGAAACCGGCCTGAGCGTCAGCGGCAGACAACGGCGGGCTCGGTCGGAGACCGGCCTGAGCGTCAGTGGTAGACAACGGCGGGCTCGGTCGGAGACCGGCCTGAGCATCAATGGTAGACAACGGCGGGCTCGGTCGGAGACCGGCCTGAGCGTCAGTGGTAGGCAATGGCGGGCTCGGTCGGAGACCGGCCTGAGCGTCAGTGGTAGGCAACGGCGGGCTCGGTCGGAGACCGGCCCGAGCGGTAGAATTGAGCGCGCCGACCCGCCTAAAGGCTCGACTCCAATATGGCAGCCATCACATTTGAAATCGCTGCGCGCACTGCCATCTATTTGTTTCCCCATCACCTGTGCTATAATCTTTCCTCATGACCACGAAACTATCGCGCCTGTGTGAGGCATTCATCGAAGCGGGCTGGCTGGCGGCGTTGATTGTCACGCCCCTCTTTTTCAACGTCCACTCCAGTCGGGTGTTCGAGCCGGACAAGATCAGCCTGCTGCGCTCCATCGCCCTGGTGATGGCGACGGCCTGGCTGGTCAAGGTCATCAACGATGGACGCAGCCGGCCGGCGGCGGCGGAAAGCACCGGCGAGCCGCGGCCCTCGCTCTGGCAGCGCATGCGCAGCACGCCGCTGGTACTGCCGACCCTGCTGCTGGTGCTGGCCTATCTGATCAGCACCCTCTTTTCGTTGACCCCACGCATCAGCCTGATGGGCTCCTATCAGCGCATGCAGGGAACCTACACCACGCTCTCCTACATCGTGATCTTCTTCCTGGTGTTGGGCCATCTGCGCCGGCCAGAACAGTGGCGACGCATGGCCTACGCCATCATCCTGACCAGCCTGCCCATCGCCATCTACGGCATCTTGCAGCACGGCGGGCTGGATCCCCTGCCCTGGGGAGGCGATGTGCAGCGCCGCGTGGCCGCCAACATGGGCAACGCCATCTTCGTGGCGGCCTATCTGCTGATGGCCTTCTTCCTGACCTTGCAGCGCACCCTGTCGCATTTCGGTCGCCTGCTGCGCAGCGAAGAGGGGCGCAGCGGCGTGGGCGCTGCGGTGCTGGCCGGCTGCTACCTGTTCATTCTGGCCGTACAGAGCCTCACCATCCTCTACACCCAGAGCCGCGGCCCCTTCCTGGGTCTGCTGGCCGGCCTCTACCTCTTTGGCCTGGTCGGCCTGTTGGGAGTGCGCGCCTGGGCCAAGGAGAACCAAAGCCTGGGCAGCGGCGCCCGTGCAGTCTTGAGCTATGGCTGGTTGGCCATGATGGGCCTGGCCGTGGCGGTGGTCGCTTTTCTGGTGGTCTTCAACCTGTCCAACTCGCCGCTGGCGGCGCTGCGCAGCAACCCGACCATCGGCCGCCTGGGCACGGCGCTGGACTTCGAGGCCAACACCGCGCGCGTGCGCACGCTGATCTGGCAGGGCGCCAGCAGCCTGGTCGCGCCGCACGAGCCGCTGGAGCACCCCAATCTCTCCGGCGACAGCTCGGTCACCGCCATGCAGCCCGACGCCATCAACGCGATCCGGCCGCTGGTCGGCTATGGCCCCGAGGCCATGTGGGTCGCCTTCAACCGCTTCTACCCGCCCGACCTGGCCTATCACGAATCGCGCAACGCCTCGCCCGACCGCTCCCACAACGAAACCTTCGACTCGTTGGTCATCACCGGCGCGCTGGGCTTCGTGGCCTACATGACCCTGTTCATCAGCCTGTTTTACTACAGCCTCAAATGGCTGGGCCTGATTCGCACCCGCCGCCAGCGCTGGGCCTTCCTGCTCACCGCACTGGCCGGCGCGGCGCTGGGCGGGCTGATCCCCTTCGGGCTGCGGGGCGACTGGGTGCTGCTGGGCATCAGCCTGCCGGCCGGCCTGATCGCCGGCGTGATCCTCTACGTCACCGTCGCCGCGCTGTGGAACGAGCGCCGCGGGCTGCCCATGCGCATGGGCCGGCGTGAGCTGCTGGTGATGACCATCCTGGCCACGCTGATCGCCCATTTCATCGAAATCCACTTCGGCATCGCCATCGCCGCCACCCGCACCTATTTCTGGATCTGGAGCGCGGTGCTGGCGGCGCTGGGCATGAACTGGCTGCAGTTGGATGCCCCGCAGCCGGAGCAGGCGGCTGCACCTGCGGCCGAGCGCAAGGCGCCGGCCAGCGCCGCCCGCCCCTCATCCGGCAAGGGCAGCCAGCCGGCCAAGGGCAAACGAGCGGCTGCACCCACCGCGCCCGCCGGCCGCGAGCGCGGCGTCCACTTCCCCTGGGCCGAGGTGACGGTCTATGCCGCCGTGATGGGCATGGTGCTCTTCACCCTGGCCTACGACTACATCATCAACCCCAACGTGCTGGCGCTGCGCCAGTCCAGCCCGCTGGCCGTCTTCGTGAGCGCCTTCACCACCCGCATCGTCGAACGTGAGCGGGTCGTGAGCCTCGGTTTGTTGTGGATGGTGCTCTTTGTCTGGCTGGTGGGGATGCTCATCGCCCTGTTCGACGTTGCCCGCAGCCGCAAAGACGCCACGGGCCGCTGGCTGGGCCTGGGTGCGCTGCTCTATTCGGCCATCAGCCTGGGCATCTTCCTGGTCTTCGGCTTGATCCATGCCGGCGGCGTCGCCCGCGATGCCCGCCTGCAACAGACCGGCGCCGTCACGGTGGAACAGGTCGCCGTCATGGCCGCCGACCACATTGTCACCTACTATGTGGTGATCCTGCTGCTGTTGGCCCTGCTGGCCGGCCTGATCTGGTGGGTTCGGCCCAACAAGGGCAGCGCCTGGCTGGGATCGGGCGGCTGGCTGGCGGCGGCGGCCGGGCTGGTCCTGCCGATCCTGGCGCTGGTCTTCATCTTCGAAGTCAACGTCAGCCTGGTGCGCGCCGACACCATCTTCAAGCAGGGCCAGGCCTACGAAAACGCCGACCGTTTCGATGAGGCCATCTTCCTCTACCAGATGGCGCTGGACGAAGAGCCGAGCGAGGACTACTATTATCTCTTCCTGGGCCGCGCCCAACTGGAGCGCGCCCGCCGGGCATCGGGGAGCGACCGGCAACAGGCCTTGCGCGAGGCTGAACGCTCCCTGCTGCGGGCCCAGGAGCTGAACCCGATGAACACCGACCACAGCGCCAACCTGGGCCGCCTCTACCTGGCCTGGGCGCAGTTGGCCGACGCCGGGGAACGGGCCGCGGCCGTGCAGAAGTCGCTGGACTACTACTCGGTGGCCACCCGCCTCAGCCCCAACGCCGCCCACCTGCACAACGAATACGCCTCGGCCTACCAGATGGCCGGCGACCCCAGCCAGGCGCTGGAGCAGTTCATGATCTCGCTGCGGCTGGACCCGCGCTACGCCGAGACCTACCGCCGCCTGGGCGACTTCTACCGCAGCACCAACCAGATCGACGAGGCCATCCGCACCTATGAGCAGGGAGTCGAGGTGGCGCCGCGCAACGTCACCCTGCGCAGCCTGCTGGGCTTCCTCTATTCCGAGCAGGGCGAGATCGACAAGGCCATCGAGCAGAACCTGGCCCTGCTGGAGCTGCGCCCCACCGACGCCGGCGCCTTGCAAAACCTGGCTGCGCTCTACGCACAGCAGGGCGACGCCGCCACGGCGCTGCGCTATGCCCAGCAGGCCCTCACCGTGGTGGAGAACGCCGACGATCGGGCCACCCTGGAAGCGCTGATTCAACAGCTACAATGATCGCTTTTCTGGCCGTTCACCCCACCAGCGTCTACATCCTGGTGGCCCTGACTGCCCTGCTGCTGGTGCTGGTGACCACGCCGGTGGTCCGGCGCGTCGCCTGGCGTTTCGGCTTCGTCGACCAGCCCAGCGTGCGCAAGGTGCATGCGGCGCCGATGCCGCGGCTGGGAGGGGTGGCCATCTATCTGGGCTTCATCCTGGCGCTGCTGCTCTTGGGCGCCCGCTTTCGCATCAACGAGCTGGCCGGCATCATGCTGGGCGCCACCATGGTCTCGGTCATCGGCGGCATCGACGACCGCAGCCCGGTCAACCCGCTGCCCAAGCTGCTGGTGCAGGTGGTGGCCGCGGCGATTCTGATCCTCAGCGGCGTGCAGGTGCAGATGTTTTCCCTGGTCTGGGTCAACTGGCTGGCGACGATCTTCTGGGTGGTGGGCATCACCAACGCGCTCAACTTCCTGGACAACATGGATGGGCTGTCGGCCGGCGTGGCCACGGTGGCGGCCGGCTTCTTTCTGCTGTTGGCCGCGCTCAGCGGCCAATACCTGGTGGGCGCGCTGTCGGCCGCGCTGCTGGGCGCCTGCATCGGCTTCCTCTTCTACAACTTCAACCCGGCCAGCATCTTCATGGGCGACAGCGGCTCGCTCTTCATCGGCTTTGTGCTGGCCGCCATCGGCATCAAGCTGCGCTTTCCGGCCAACGTCGACATCGTCACCTGGATGGCGCCGGTGCTGGCGTTGGGCCTGCCGATCCTGGACACCACGCTGGTGGTCATCTCCCGGCTGCGGCGCGGCAAGAACCCGCTCACCACGCCGGGCAAGGATCACATCTCGCACCGGCTGGCGCGCGTCACCGGCTCCAAGCGCGAGGCCGTGCTGCTCTGTTATCTGATCGGCGGCATCTTCGGCATGATCAGCATCTTCATCACCACAGCCACCGTGATCGAGGGCTATCTGGTGGGGATGGCTGTGGCCAGCATTGCCATCTATGTCATCTGGTGGCTGGAGACCAAGGTGGGCTACGAGTAACTGCACCCATTGGCGGCCCCGGGGGCTGCGCAAAGACCGGCCGGAGCGGTCTTTCTGCCAAGAGTCCGACACCAACGAATCGAAGGAAAACATGGAGCTACACGCAAAAATCACCTCCAAGCAAGCTGTTATCTGCGTTATCGGGCTGGGCTACGTCGGCCTGCCCCACGCCTCAGCCTTCGCCCAGGCCGGCTTCCGCGTGCTCGGCCTGGACGTGAACCCGCAGCGCGTGGCTGCCGTCAACCGCGGCCACAGCGACATCCCTGACGTGCCATCCGACCTGTTGGCCGGGCTGGTGGGCAGCGGCGCGCTGCAGGCCACCGGCGACTACAGCCGTCTGGCTGAGGCCGACATCGTGCTGATCTGCGTCCCCACCCCCTTCGACGCCATGAAGACGCCTGATCTGGCCTTCATCATCGCCGCGGCCGAGGGGATCGCCCCCCACCTGCACCGCGGCCAGATGGTCATCCTGCAGAGCACCACCTACCCCGGCACCACCGAGGAGATCGTGCAGCCGATCCTGGAGCGGGGCGGGCTGCGGGCGGGCCACGATTTTCACCTGGTCTTCTCGCCGGAGCGCATCGACCCGGGCAACCAGCAGTACAGCGCCCACAACACCCCCAAGGTTGTCGGCGGGCTGACCCCAACCTGCACCGAGCTGGCCTGCACCCTGTTCAGCCACCTGACCCCCGCGGTTCATGCCGTCTCCACGCCGCGGGCGGCCGAGATGACCAAGCTGCTGGAAAACATCTTCCGCAGCGTCAACATCGCGCTGGTCAACGAGCTGGCCGTGCTGATGGAGCGCATGAACATCGACATCTGGGAGGTGATCGCGGCCGCGCGCACCAAGCCCTTCGGCTTCATGGCCTTCACCCCCGGCCCCGGCGTGGGCGGCCACTGCATCCCGGTCGATCCCTACTACCTGTCGTGGAAGGCCCGGGAGTTCGATTTCTACACCAAATTCATCGAGCTGGCGGCTGAGGTCAACGCCGACATGCCGGAGCATGTGGTGCGCAAGATCGCGGCCGGGCTGAACCTGCACGGCAAGGCGCTCTACGGCGCCAACGTGTTGGTCTTGGGGGTGGCCTTCAAGCGCGATATCGACGACGCGCGCAACTCGCCGGCCCAGCGCGTCATCGAACTCCTGTTGGACTTTGGAGCAAAAGTAGAGTATCATGACCCCTACGTGTCCAGTTTCACCGTCGGCGGCAGCGTGCTGCACCGCGCCACGGTGACGCTGCACTCGACGCCGCTGGCAGCCGGGCTGGCAGCGGCCGACGCCGTGGCCATCATCACAGGCCACACCGATTTGGACTACCGGCAGGTGGTCGAAGGTTGTCCCGTCGTCATCGACGCCGTCAACGTCACCAGAGCGCTGGCTGACTGCAACGGACGGGTGATCCGACTGGGTGCGCCCTTGCCCACCGCCTCAGCAGCATAAAGTCACCGATCTACCATTCTATTGGAGGTACCTTTCTCTTGTCGAAACTAAGACTTCGCAAATCGCTGTTGGTTCTGGGCCTGTTGATGGCCATTGCCCTGGCCGCGGTGGCCTGCACCACCCCGCCCGCAGGTTCGACGCCCACCGAGGCGGCGGCCACGGAAGCGCCCCCGGCGGCGACGGAAGCCGCCGTGACCGAGCTGCCCGTTCAGCCGATCACCCCGACCACACCCATCTCCATGGGCGTCCAGCCGGTGCTGACCACCGACGGCTCGCGGCCGCTGGCCGATCTGGCAGTGGCGCAGCGCAACGGCGTCTATGGTCAGGCGCCGGAGATGGTCATCGACCCTGACACCATCTATCTGGCCACCATCGCCACAGCCAAGGGGGACATCGTTCTGGAGCTGTACAGCCAGGAAGCGCCGATGGCCGTCAACAACTTCGTGGTTCTGTCGCAACTGGGCTTCTACGACGCCATGCCGCTCTACCCGGTCGGCCCGCCGGCCGCGGTGTTGACCGGCGATCCCAGCGGCGACGGCCAGGGCGGCCCTGGCTATGAGGTCGCGGCCGAGATCGGCGTTCCCAATCTGGCCGGGACCATGGGCTACCTGCGCCTGCCTGACCAGATCAACCCGGAACGCCTGAGCAACGGCAGCCAGATCTACATCACCCAGGAAGCGGTGCCCGACATCGACGGCGTCTATGCCGCCTTTGGCCAGGTGATCGAGGGGATGGATGTGCTGAGCCAGATCGAGATGGGCGACGTGATCGACGCCATCGCCATCAGCGAGGCCACGGAGCGCGTGGCCCCCACGCCGGCGCCGCCCACACCCACGCCGACCCCCTTCGCGCCGACCTCGGCTGAGGATCGGCCGCTGGCCGCGCTGGATCCGGCCGAGCGCGACGGCTACTTCAACATGCCGCCGGCCATGGCGTTGGAGGCGGGCGTGGACTATGTGGCCCGCCTCAAGACCGACGTGGGCGACATCGTGATCGATCTGTTCGAGGAGCAGGCGCCGGTGACGGTCAACAACTTCGTCACCCTGGCCAACCTGGGCTTCTACGACAACACCATGTTCCACCGGGTGATCGATGCCTTCATGGCCCAGGGCGGCGACCCGTCAAGCACCGGCCGCGGCGGCCCCGGCTACGTCTTCGAGGATGAGATCGTGCCGGAGCTGGTCTTCGACAAGGCCGGTCTGCTGGCCATGGCCAACGCTGGGCCGGGCACCAACGGCAGCCAGTTCTTCATCACCTTCGACGCGGCTGACTGGCTGAATGGCCAGCACACCATCTTCGGCCAGGTGCTCGAGGGCGAGGATCTGCTCAGCAAGATCCAACGGCGCGATCCGACCGACCCCAGCGCGCCGGCCACCATGATCGAATCGATTGAGATCGAAACGAAATAGCCTCGAATCGTAGACGACGTTGCGCCGATCAGACACGCTGATCGGCGCAACGCTTCGTTTCAAGGATCGTTGGTGCTTCTCACGCCCCCGTGCGCACGCGCGCGGGGGCGTGGCGCAATTCGCTCCCATGCCCTTCCCCCGTCTGGGGCAGACCACAAAAGCCCAAACCACCGCCCTGCGGACCGCCGCGCTGTTGATCTTCATCGGGCTGACGGTGGGAGCGCTGCTGTTGCGCGATTCCCTGGCCGGCCTGGGGCGCTATGGCTATCTGGGCATCTTCCTGGCCAGTCTGGTCAGCGGCGCCACCATCATCCTGCCCATGCCGGCCTTCGCCCTGACCTTCGCCATGGGCGGAACCATGGCCAGCCCGCTGCTGGTGGGGCTGGCGGCGGGCCTGGGCGCGGGCCTGGGCGAGCTCAGCGGCTATCTGGTCGGCTACGGCGGCCGCGGCATGATCGAGAACCAGGCCAGCTACGACTGGACCGCGCGCCAGATGGGACGCTACGGCGCCTGGTTCATCTTTGCCGCGGCGGCAATCCCCAACCCGGCCTTCGACGTGGCCGGCATCGCGGCCGGCGCGCTGCGCTTCCCTGTTGGCCTCTTCCTGGCGGCCTGCATCGCCGGCAAGACCATTCGCATGGTGCTGCTGGCCTATGCCGGCGCGGGATTGCTGCCCCAGTTGGCCAACTGGCTCATGCAGTAGCTGCCAGCGCCGCGGCCGCGGCTTGACTCCACGCGCCAGCTACGTTATAATCCGCGCAATCGAAGAGGAGCAACGACTGTGAACCGGAGGAGTAAGCGGAACGCCGTCGCCAGGGAGGGCAGGCCAGCGACTGAGAGCCTGCCCGGACGTGAGCGCCGCTGAAGGTCGCCGGCGAGTCGATGGGCCGAAACCATGCCGTGGCAGTAGGCCGTTCCGGGTGAGCCCGTTACAGCTTCGAGTGGGCGACCGGTCGCATGGCCGGTTGTCAAACAAGGTGGTACCGCGAAAACTCCTTTCGTCCTTGTGACGAAGGGAGCTTTTTTTACTGCTGAGCCATCGGCGCCGGGCACTTGATTCATCCTGGCCAGAGCGAGTGCAAGTGTCCGGCGCCGGAGCGGTAACGAGCTTTTTCCTGCGCGCATGAGGTGATCCGATGGCAGAATGGTGGCAAGAGCTGTTCGACGAGAAATACCTGACCCTGTTTGCCGAGGCCCGCGGGCCGTTGCACACCGCACAGGAGGCCGAGGCGCTGGCCGCGCTGCTCAGTCGCCATGGCGCGCCTGACGACGGCGAGATTCTGGATCTGGCCTGCGGCTTTGGCCGCACTGCCATCCCGCTGGCGCAAGTCGGCTACCGCGTGACAGGCTTCGACCTGTCGCCCCTGCTGCTGGAGCAGGCGCAGGAGGCCGCCTCCGAGACGGGCCTGGCCCTGGAGTTTTGCCGCGGGGATATGCGCCAACTGCCCGCGGCGTGGTCTGGACGCTTCGACGCGCTGATCAACGTCTTTACCGCCTTTGGCTACTTCGAAGCCCCCGAGGACAACCAGCAGGTGCTGGCGGAGGTGACGCGGGTGCTCAAGCCGGGCGGGCTGTTCATCATCGACCTCTCCCACCGCGACCGGGTGATATCCGATTACCGCGAGACCGACTGGTTCGAAGTGGACGATCTGTTGGTCTGCACCAGCCGCCAGTTTGACCCCATCAGCGGCATGAACACCGAGATGATGCTGTGGACCGACGACAGCGGCGAACGCCGCAGCGTCTTCTTCAAGGTGCACGTCTACACGGCCACCGAGTTGTCGCAGATGCTGCGCCAGGCCGGGTTGACGCCGCTGGCCTACCACGGCGCGCTGGCGTCGCCGCCGGATGCCTTTCCGTTCGACGTCTTCAGTCGCCGGCTGGTGATTGTGGCCAGGAAGGAAGGCTAGCAGCCGTCGAACGGGCGACCGCGGGCTGGCTCGGTCAGGAGACCGGCCAGAGCGTTAGGTGCGTCGCGACACGGCTGGCTCGGTCGGGAGACCGGCCAGAGCGTTAGGTGCGTCAGTGACACGGCGGGCTGGCTCGGTCAGGAGACCGGCCAGAGCGTTAGGTGCGTCAGCTTTCAAAACAACAAGCCTTCATCGCGAGGAAATTATCATGTCCAATTCTTTCGACATGCCCAAGACCTATGATTTCGCGGCCGCGGAGCAGCGGCTGTATGCCTGGTGGGAGGCGCAGGGCTGGTTCAAGCCTGAGGCGGCCGGCCCTGATGCTGAGCCCTTCGTGATCTCCATCCCGCCGCCCAACGTGACCGGCGTGCTGCATCAGGGCCATGCCATGGGCGCTGCCTTGCAAGACCTGATGATTCGCTACCAGCGCATGCGGGGCCGCGCCGCGCTGTGGGTGCCCGGCACCGACCACGCCGGCATCGCCACCCAGCTCCAGGTCGAGCGCAAGCTGCGCAACGAAGGAAGCAGCCGCGAGGCGATCGGCCGCCAGCGCTTCCTGGAAGCGTGTTGGGACTGGAAACGGCTCCACCACGGTCGGATCGTCAGCCAGTTCCGCCGCCTGGGCGCCAGTTGCGACTGGGAGCGCGAGCGCTTCACCCTGGACGAGGGGCTGAGCCGCGCGGTCAACGAAGCCTTCGTGCGCCTACATCGCATGGGGCTGATCTACCAGAGCGAGTACATCGTCAACTGGTCGCCCGGCCTGCAGACCGCGGTCAGCGACGTGGAGGTGGAATACAGCGAGGAGCAGGGCACGCTGTACTACTTCAAATATCCCATCGCCGGCCACAACCTGGACGAGGGACCGGGCCGCGGCTACATTCCGGTGGCCACCACCCGGCCGGAGACGATTCTGGCCGACACCGCCGTGGCCGTCCACCCTGACGACGAGCGCTACCGCCACCTGATCGGCAGCACCTGCCTGACGCCCATGCTCAACCGCACGATCCCGGTGATCCACGATACCTACGTCAGCATGGACTTCGGCACCGGCGCGCTCAAGATCACCCCGGGCCACGACCCCAACGACTTCGAGATCGGCCAGCGCCACGGCCTGCCGATCATCAACGTGATGAACAAGGATGCCACCCTCAACGACGAGGCCGGGCCCTACGCCGGCCTGGAGCGCTTCGCGGCGCGCAAGAAGCTGTGGGCCGACATGCAGGCGGCCGGGCTGGCCATCAAAGAGGAGCCATACACCATCACCGTGCCGCGCGCCCAGCGCGGCGGCGAGGTGATCGAGCCGCTGATCAGCAAGCAGTGGTTCGTCAACACCGAGAGCATGGCCAGCCTGGGGCTGGCCGCGGTGCGCAGCGGCCGCATCCGCATCATCCCGGAGCGCTTCACCAAGATCTACTATCACTGGCTGGAGAACCTGCGCCCCTGGTGCATCAGCCGCCAGCTCTGGTGGGGCCACCGCATCCCCGCCTGGTATGGCCCCGACGGCCAGGTCTTCGTGGCGCGCAGCCAGGCCGAGGCCGAGGCGCAGGCGGCCCAGCGCTACGGCCAGCCAACCGCGCTGGAACAGGACCCCGACGTGTTGGACACCTGGTTCAGCTCCGGCCTGTGGCCCTTCAGCACGCTGGGCTGGCCCGACGACAGCGCCGACCTGCGCCGCTACTATCCCACCGACGTGATGGAGACCGGCTACGACATCCTCTTCTTCTGGGTGGCCAGGATGGCGATGCAGGGGCTACTCTACACCAACGACATCCCCTTCCACACCGTCTACCTGCACGGTCTGGTGCGCGACGAGCAGGGTCGCAAGATGTCCAAGACCTACAACAACGTCATCGATCCCATCGAGATCATGGACGAATTCGGCGCCGACGCGCTGCGCTTCACCCTGCTCACCAGCTCCACGCCCGGCAACGACATGAACCTGAGCCTGGAGCGCATCCGCGCCAACCGCAACTTTGCCAACAAGATCTGGAACGCGGCCCGCTTCACGGCGACGAACCTGGGCAAGCTGGCGGCCGAAGGCGAACGGCCGGCGGTCGCCGATGCCCCGGCGGGCCGCGCGCCGGCCGGCGATGGCCCCTCCCTGGCCGACCGCTGGATCGCCAGCCGGCTGAACAGCACCATCGCCGAGGCGACGCGGCTGTTCGACTCCTATCAGTTCGGCGAGGCTGGCCGCCAGGCCTATGAGTTCCTCTGGGGCGACTTTGCCGACTGGTATATCGAGGCGGCCAAGGGCCAGCTGGCGGCCGGCGGGCCGACGGCCGCGCGGACGGCCGCGACGCTGGTCGACGTGCTGGATCAGACGTTGCGCCTGCTGCACCCCTTCATCCCCTTTGTCACCGAGGACATCTGGCAGAACCTGAAGGGCGCGGCCGCGGCCGCAGCCCCCGCGCTCGGGCCCGATTTTGCACAGCGCGCCGGCGGGGCCGACCAGGCCCGCACCTGGCCGGAGGCGCTGATCATCGCCCCCTGGCCCCAGGCCGGCCCCCTCGACGCGGCGGCCGAGGCCGATTTTGGCCGGGTGCAGGAGATCGTGCGCGCCATTCGCAACGCGCGTTCCGAGTACAACGTGCCGCCGGGCCGGCGCACCGGCGCCCTGATCAGCGCCGGCGAGCACCTGGCGCTGATCACAGAGCAGTTGCCGCTGATCGCCAGCCTGGCCAGCCTGGACGCCGAGCACGTGCATCTGGCTGAGACGCTGGAGATCCCGGCCAAATCGGCCCACATGGTGGCGGGCGGCGTCGCCATCGCCCTGCCGCTGGCCGATCTGGTGGATCTGGACGCCGAGATCGCCCGCCTGCGCAAGGAGCTGGCCAACGCCGAGAAGATGGTCAACAGCACCGCCGGTCGCCTGGCCAACCCTGGCTTCGTCAGCAGCGCGCCGGCCCATGTGATCGACGGCGCGCGCCGCCAGTTGGCCGAATGGGAAGGCAAGAAGGCGCAGATCCTGGAGCGTCTGGCGGCCTTTGGAGACTCGGAGCATGGGCAGCAGGGCTGAGGCCGCAGCAGGTCGGCTGGGCTGGCGCGCCCGACGCAACGGCGCCAGCCGGGCCGGCCTGCTGGTCATCCTCCTGTTGGGGCTCAGCGGCTGCACCCGGCCAGCCGCCGAGCCGGCAGCAATGCCAGCCCAGGGCGCGGCCGCGCCCGCGACGATCCCCGACCAGTGCCGCGGCGACGGCGCGGTGCAGACCTGGCTGCTGCTGCCCCAGGTCGAGCGCGGCCAGCCGTCGGAGCTGCTGGCCGCCTATCAGAACCGTCAGGTGATCGAGTTCCACGCCACGGTGGTTGGCCAGGATGACAGCCCGGCCCTGCAGCCGCACCGCCGTTTCCTGCTGCGCGAGATGGGCGAGGGGATTCCCCTCTGGCTGGACTACCAAGGCGACCCGCCGCCGCTGATCCAGGGCCAGAGCTACCGCTTCATCGCCTGGGCTGATCTGATCGAGCCGCCGGCGACGCCCAGGGCGACGACAAGCCCGGCCGACCCGCGCAGCTTGATCCCCGCCAGCCAGGGCTACGAGCTGCAGGTCTATGACGACGCTGGGTTGCTCTTTCTGGGTCGCACCGACGTGGACGAGCAGGACGACGTCCTGGGCCTGCAACTGATCAACGGGGCCGGCGTCTGCCCGGCCGTGCCCGCGTCCCCAGCGCAGAGCGCCTGTGTGCAGAGTCGCACCACGCTGCCGCTGGGGGTGCGTTGGGGGGAGGACGAGCTGTCGCTGCTGCCGGGCGAGGATGGCCTGTTGACCCATCGGGGCGCGACCTACAGCGTGGCGCTTTTCCGCAACCGCACGGTGGCCTATGCCGATCCCCCCTGCCCCGACTATCGCGAACACCGGCGCTCACTGCGCATCGACCGCATCGATCCACTGCCCTTCGCGCCGCCGCCGGCGCCCATCACCGCCACGTTGCCGCTGACCGCGACCGCGCCGCTGACCGAAACCGCGCCGCTGCCCACCGCGCCGTGACGAAAATGGCTGAAGATTTCGTTCAAATCAGTGACCAGGTGGCCATTCCCTTCAGCGAATTGAGCTTTCGCACGGCGCGCAGCAGCGGACCCGGTGGCCAGCATGTGCAGCGCACCGAAAGCAAGGTGGAGCTGCTTTTCGACCTGGCCGGCTCGCCCAGCCTGACCGAGGAAGAGCGCCGGCTGGCCCTGAGCCGGCTGGGAGGGCGGCTGGACCAACAGGGGGTGCTGCACCTGGTCTCACAGGCCGGGCGAAGCCAGTTCGACAACCGCGCCGACGTGATCGAGCGTTTTCGGCGTCTGCTGGCTGCGGCGTTGCGGCCGACCAAAGCGCGCCGAGCCACGCGGCCCAGCGCGACCGCCCGCCGGCAACGGCTGGAGGCCAAGCGACGGCGCAGCCAGGCCAAGCAGTTGCGCGGCCGGGTCGAGAGAGAGCCATGACGCGGTGTGTCGTAACACTGGAGGAAAGTGATGTTTTTGACAATGCCTTAGGCGCGTGCTATAATCGCGCCATCCATTACAAACCCCATCGCTGCGCCGCGCGATTACCCAAGCGATGACCGGCCAGCGAACGTCCCGCAGTGTTTTTGCCCGACATCCTATGGATGCAGCGCTGTATCCTCTCAAGCTCAGACGTGTGCAGGAGGTCAACATTAAATGGCCAATCCAAAATCCTCTGGCCCGGGCGAGGAACTAAGCCCGGAACAGCAGAAGTTTGCTGAAACCAAGCAGCAACAGACGGCGGGCGGCGCCGAATACCGCGGCGACCGCGGCCAGTACTTGAAATCAGGTCGCCAGCAGAAGGAAGAGGAGAAAGCCGCCAAGAAGACCGCTAAGCCGCCTGCTCCCCCTCTTTCCCGTCGTGAGTTCCTCAACTATGCCTGGGGAGCTGCATTAGGCGTTGTCCTGGTGGAAGCAGGCGTTGCGACCTACTTGTTTGCACTGCCTCGCTTCAAGGAAGGCGAATTCGGCGGCATCTTCCCGCTGGGCGCAGGCGCCTCCATGCCCGCGGTGGATGCACCCCCCATGCGCAATCTCGAAGGCCAGTTCTGGCTGAGCAACGACGCCGATGGCGTGCGGGCGCTCTACCGCGTCTGCACCCACCTGGGATGCCTCTACGAATGGAAGGACCAGACCTTCCGGTTCGAATGCCCCTGCCACGGCTCGAAGTTCGTCAAGGATGGCCAGTACATCGAAGGTCCTGCCCCACGCTCCCTGGACCAGTTCAAGATGCAGAAGCTGGTCAACGGGCAGGTGGTGGAAGAGACGACCACCGGCGGCCAGGCGCTGACCGTGGAAGCCACAGCCGAGTATGTGGTGGATACCGGCGTCGTCATCAAGGGCCAACCGGTATAGCCCTCTCAAGGAGTCGACCGCAATGGGTGTGATCAACAACGTAACCCAGGAGATCCGCAAAGAGGGTCTGTTCCAGTGGATGTTGAGACAACTCGACGTCCTGATCACCCGTCTGACGACGGGCATGAACTGGAATGACCTGCGCGCGCTGGCCCGAGGCGATGAGCCGAGACGGCCCAACCCCCGCCTGACAGTCCACTCGGAGTCGTTCTGGTTCCACATCAAGCCGAGCTATTATCACCAATCGGTGACCAAGATCGGCCATACCTTTCGGTTAGGACTGCTCAGCACCTACTTCTTCATCCTCGAAACCATCACCGGCATCTTCCTGATGATCTTCTACGCGCCAACGCCCGAGCGCGCCTACGGGGACATGATCACCATCATGACCAACGTGCCCTTCGGCCAGTTCGTGCGCGATATCCATCGGTTGGGCGCCGAGGGCATGGTCATCGTGGTCTTCCTGCACATGGTGCGCACCTACCTGACTGGCTCGTACAAGAAGCCGCGCCAGTTCACCTGGCTGACCGGCGTGGTGCTGCTCTTGGCCACCCTGTTGATGAGCTTCAGCGGCTACCTGCTGCCGTGGGACCAACTGGCCTACTGGGCGGTGACCATCGGCACCAGCATGGCAGACAAGGCGCCGCTGGTGGGCACCCAGGCCAAGCTGCTGCTGCTGGGTGCGCCCAGCATCGGCGCAGGCGGCTTGCTGCGCTTCTATCTGCTGCACGTGCTCTTCGTGCCGCTGGCCATCATCTTCGTCTTCTTCATCCACTACTACAAAGTGGTGCGGGTGGGCATCTCGCTCCCCTCGTCGCAAGAAGAGGTGGGCCAGGACACGGCCAAACGCGTTCCAGCCGACAAACGCCGCTACTACCTGCCTGATATCTTCACCGACGAGATGGTTTTCCTGGGTCTGGTGACCTTCATCCTGCTGGCGCTGATCATCTTCGGCATCTACCCCGGTGCGCCGCTGGAGCATCACGCCAACCCCAACAAGACCCCGCTGCACACGGAAGCGCCTTGGTACTTCCTCTGGATCCAGGGCCTGCTCAAGCTGGGCGACCCCACGATCATGGGTGTGATCGTGCCGACGCTGGTCTTCGGCTTCCTGGCCATCATCCCCTACATCGACTTCAACCCCAGCCGCAAGGCCAAGGACCGTCCGGTGGCCATCGCCCTCTGGATGCTCTCCATGTCTCTGTTGGTGGTGTTGACCTGGATGGGCACCCCCTACTTCATGGTCGAATCGCCGCCCGCTGAGGAGGTGGTGCAGATCATGCTGCCGGAGGAAAAGGCCGGCCCGGTGCGTCAAACTGACTGGGACAAGCTGACGCTGGGCGAATGGGACACGCGCAACGACAACAGCGCAGCCAGCTTCGAGACCCAAAAACTGATGGTGCTCTTCGCCGACCTGATCCACGAGGAGCACATGAAAGTCGTGGAGCGCCACGAGGAGAAGGTGGCGAAGCTGGAAAAGGTACGCAACCCGACCCCTGCCCAGCAAGAGGATCTGGCCAATCTGCTGGCGACTGACCCCGGTCTGCCCAACGGCTATGGCAAGTTGATCATCGAAAACTGGCAGGATAGCCTGAAGAAGGTGACCGCGCGTGTCTTCTGGACGCCGGAAGGCAGCACCGAGCAGACCTTCGAGAAGACCTTCTACATCCACGACCAAGCAGACTACGACAACCGGTAACGACTATGAACAACACAATGATCAAGATCACCACGGGTATCGTCACAATGCTGCTGATGGCCGGCATCTTCGTGTTGTTCGTGGCGCGTGATGAGCCCAACCGCCTGCCTGCCAAAGAGGCTGACTTCTCTGCCCGCGCTGTCGAAAACGGCGCCATGATCTTCGAGGCCAACTGCGTCGGCTGTCATGGCGTGCAAGGCAAGGGCATTCCCGGCGTGGCGCCAGCCTTGAACTCACCCGAGTTCTTCACCACCCGACTGCAAGAGGTGGGCTATGTCGGGTCGCAGCGCACCTTCATCGAAAGCACCGTCAACGCGGGTCGGCCTGTGGGCAGCGGCCAGTACAGCGCCGTTATGGCCACCTGGGGCCAGCAGTACGGCGGCCCCCTGCGCCCCGACCAGGTGAGCGACGTGGCCTCCTTTATCCTGAACTGGGAAGCGACTGCGGTGGGCGGCGAAGGGCAAGCGGCCCAGCCGACGCCAACCCCGATTCCCTCGGACGCCTCCCCCGTGGAACTGGGCCAGGCGCTCTACACCTCCAAGGGGTGTGCGGGCTGCCACGGCGAGCCAGGCGGCGCTGGGATCGTCGGTCCCAGCATGACCGGCATCGCCTCCCGCGCGGGCAGCACAGTGCCGGGACAGTCGGCGGAAGAGTACATCCACGAGTCCATCGTCAACCCCAACGCCTACCTGGTGCCTGAATGCCCCACCGGCCCGTGCGCGGCTGGCCTGATGCCGCAGACCTTTGGCACGCTGCTGTCGCCGGCTGAGCTGGACGGCCTGGTTCAATACCTGATGACGCTGGAATAGGCGCCGCATCGGCTGACAGGATGGGCTCATTCTGCCCCTCCTGTCAGCCGGGCTCGCAGCCCCAAGGAGACGCACCATGTCAGGATCCTATCCGCACTCTCGCCTTGCCCGCGTCCTCGGCGCATGCCTGCTGGCGTCTTTGCTTCTGATCGTCGTCAGCTCGACGGCCTGGGCGCAAGAGGGCGACATCACCCGCGGCTCGCAGATCTTCGACGCCAACTGCGCCGTCTGCCATGGCTCCGAGGGCCAGGGCCGGGTGGGCGTCAACCTCTCCAACGACTGGCCGGCCATCGACCCCACGGCCTTCACCCGCACCGTCATCGAACAGGGCGTGTCGAACACCCCCATGACGCCGTGGAGCCAGGCCTATGGCGGCCCGCTGAACGAGCAGGAGATCGAGGACGTGGTGGCCTTTGTCGCCAGCCTGAGCGGCGGCCGCAGCCCCATGGCCCCCACGGCGACCCCCATGCCGGTGACGCCGGTGCCCACGGTGCCCGGCGCCACGGGAGACCCGACCCAGGGCAAGGTGCTCTTCGCCGCGAACTGCGCCATGTGCCACGGCGAGGGTGGACAGGGCCGCGCCGGCGCCAACCTGGACAAGGGCTTTGCCAGCATCGACCCGCAGCAGTTCGTGCGGGCCACGGTGGCGCAGGGGATCGAGAACACGGCCATGCCGGCCTGGAGCCAGAGCTACGGCGGCCCGTTGACCGAGAGCGAGATCGACGACATCTCGGCTTTCATCGTCTCCATGCCCAGCCAATCCCAGCCGTCGACGGCTGCGCCGACGGCCACACCCGCGGCCAGCTCCGGCGACAGCGGCGGCTTCAACTGGCTGATGCTGCTGCTGGTGCTGGTGGTGGTAGTGGTGGTCATCCTCTTGGTCGTGGCCTTCTCTGGCCGCGGCGGCGAGACCACCTGAGCCTCCCCCTCCCGCCAACAACAATCAAGCCCCGGGCCATGGCCCGGGGCTTTTGCGTTCAGCATCCGTGACGGTCGGGGCGGTCGCCACCCTACGGGGCGCTGCGACGCGCCGCCCCCTTGCGCCAGAGGACCAGGGCCGCGGCCAGCAGCGCCAGCAGGGTCGCCGCCGCGGCCGCCAGACCGACGCGCCACAGCGGCGGCGTGAAGCGCAGGCGCACCACCTGCGTGCCCGCCTGCCAGAGGGGGATGGCGCGAAAGGTGCTGTTGGCGCGCAGCACCGGCTGCGGCTGGCCGGCCTGGCTCTGGCCGGCCAGCAGGGTCTCGGCCTGCCAACCAGGGTACCAAACCTCGCTCAGCACCAGATAGCCAGGGGCCGCGGCCGTCACTTCCAGCGCCAGCTCGTTGTCGGAGCGCTGCAGCCAGCGCACCGACTCCTCCCCGGCGGCCGGCGTGACGCTGGGCAGTTGGGCGTCGCCCGGCTCGATCACCACCTGCGTCGCCGGGTCGAAGTCCGGATCTTGCACGGCGGCCCAGGCCTCTTCGGCTGCGTCCGCGCCGCTGACCACGCGCGCCTCATGCACGACGAAAGCGCGCGGCAGGGCGTCGCGGTTGCGGTAGACGTTGAGCTCAGGATCGCCGTCGAAGGCCAGCTCGAACTTGCTCCAGTCCAGCTCGACATCCTTGGCGCCGATCAGGAACTGCGCATTGAGGAAATCATACAGGCGGCTGGAGCGGCTGCCCATGCCCTCCCAGTAGCGCTCGTAGGGGGCGAACATGGACGGGTTGTCGCCCCCCCACACGTCGTCCAGGCCAACCAGCAGCGCGGTGTTGGGCTGCCAAAGCTGGTCGACGCCGGTGCGGGCGTCGATGCGGAAGGGTTCATCGCCGCCAGCCTGCTGCAAGAAGGCGACGATTTCCGGCTGCTCGAAGGTGGCGGTTGGGTCGCTGCTGCCAAGGTCGTTGTAGGCGCCGGTGCTGGCCAGGTCGATGAAAATCAGCGCGATGGCCAGGGCGGCCACGGTGCGCGGCCGGGCCCAGCCGGCGCGCCGGCCGGCCACCAGCGCCCAACTGGCCCACAAGAAGGCCACTGCCAGCATGACCGCGATGGCGGCCACCGCAACCCGCACATAGACCGCCGGATCGCGGTCCTGCGCCAGCAAGAGGGCGGCAAAGGTCAGGGGAATGACGATCACGGCAACGGCCTTGGACAGCCAGCCCAGCCCGCCGCTCAGCCGCGTCAACGCCTTCCAGGCTTCGGAGTCGCCGATGGGGCTGAGCAGCACCTGCAAGCCGACGCCGGCCAGCGCGGCCAGGCCAAAGCTCATCAGCAGCACAAAACGGCCCGGCGCGCGCAGCAGGTCGAAGCCGGGCAGCAGGCTCAGCCAGCCGTGTGGAATGCTGTAGATGCCCAGCGCCAGCAGGAAGCCGACGCCGGCGATGCCCAGGAAGGTCCAGGTGTGGCGGTTGCGCCGGCCCAGCAGCGCCAGCGCCGCCAGCGCCAGCGGCAGAATGCCGATGTAGCCCACCTCCACCCGCGGCCAGAGGCCCCAGTGCAGCTGCGGCCCGCGGCCGAAAAACCCAGGAATCACCAGGCCGATCCACTGGGCCGGCGACAGGGAATACCCCACGGTCTGCTGGTAGTCCCAGTCAGCGCGTGCCGTGGCGCCGGCAAGCTGCACGGCGGGCAGCAGCACCGGCGCGGCGATCAGGAAGCCTACCAAGGCCAGCAGCAGCGTGTGGCCGGCCAGGCGCAGCACGGCCGGCCGCGCTGCCGCTCCCGGCGCTTGCAGTTCAAAGTAGAGCCAGAACAGCCCATACAAGACCACCGCCACGCCGACGAAGAGGGTAGACTGGATGTGGCCGGCCAGCGTGGCGATGCCCAACAGCACGCCCCCCAGAGCGGCCCAGGCCAGCGACCGGCGATCACCTGGCCCCGGCCCGCCCCCCTCCAGGGCCCGCGCATAACAGGCCGCCACCCAGGGCAGCCAGCTCGCCACGGCGATCAGGTTCAGGTTGCCGAAGTGGATCCAGAAGGGGTCGGAGAAGGCGAAGGCGATGCCGGCGGCCAGGGCGGCCGGCCGGCCAACCAGGCTGCGCGGCTGGCCGTCGGCGTCGCTGCTGCGCAGGCTGCGCAAGAGCACAACCATGCCGAGGCCAGCCCACCACAGGTGCAGGATGCTCATCCCCTGCATGGCCAGCGCGCCGAAATCAGGCACGGCCAGAAAAAGCGCCAGGTTGGGCGGATAGAGGAAGCCGGCCTGGATATCGGCCACGTGCGGCGCGCCGCTGTAGAGATGTGGATTCCACAGCGGCCACTGGCCGGCCTGCAAGCTCTCGGCGGCAAAGCGGTAGGTGGGCCAGAGGAAGGAGATCAGATCGCCGCCATCGGCCGGCATGAAAGAATCGCCCACCAGGACGCGCCAGAAATAGCCCACACAGGCCAGCGCCAGCAGCCCGGCCACCAGCACATCCCTGCGCCAGTCAGGCCGGCCGCGGCGGTGCAGCCAGCCGGCGAAGATGTAGGCGGCGAGGAAGAGGAGGAGGAG
>JAKQCW010000326.1 GCA_029558955.1 Chloroflexota bacterium | reverse complement strand
CCACGAATGCTGGCGCACCACGAATGCACGAATTACGGCACGCGGCATTCGTGAATTCGTGGCCCCATTCGTGGGACGGCCGCCCCGACACCATCGTGCCGGAGCTGGCGGATCCGCAGGCGCTGAACCGGTACAGCTATGCGCTGAACCGGCCGACCGTGCTGGTTGATCCCACTGGCCACAGCGCTTGCGCTTTACCGCATCCGGGCATCGCAGCTGGTTGCTGGGTGATCGAGAAAATAGCTCTATACGGTCCCCAGATCATCAATCTGATCCAGCAACTGACTATCGCTGCGCCGCAGGTTCCAGCCGCGGTGGACCTGGCCTCCCAGGCCGGCCAGGCGAGCCAGCCTGTATCCAGCAACACCGGCAACACGGCCAATCCGGGTGGGCTGGATCCGAATGACCCTCGCTTCAAGGAGCTTGCAAGACAAGCCGCCGAGCAGGCTGAAAGCGCCTCATGTCCAAATTGCGGGACAAGAGATCCTCAACTTACCGTTCACCGTTCACCGATCACCCCAGATCCGCGTTCTCGAAGCGCGTCCACATCTCCCGCGCCAGCGCCCGTGCGTCGGCGGCGACGCCGTAGCGGGCGAAGTACTGGCTCAGGCGCTCGATGTCACGCTGCAAGAGGCGCTGGGCATGGGGGTTTTTTAACGCCACCACGGCCTGGGGGAAGTCGATCACCACAGCGCGATCGTCCCAGTAGAGCACGTTGTAGGCTGACAGGTCGCCGTGGACGCGGTTGTGCCGCAGCATCAGCTCTACGTGCCACAGCAGCCGGTCGAACATGGGCCGCGCCTGGTCGGGCGTCAACCGCACGCTGTTGAGCGTCGGCGCCGGGTTGTTGACGTCGCCGAAGTACTCCATCAGGATGGTGTTGCCGCGGTGGCCGATGGGACGGGGCACGTCCGCGCCGGCCGCGTGCAGCGTCTGCAGCATGTCGTATTCGTACTCGATCCAGGAGAAGGTGATCACCTCGCGACCGAAGTTGGTCTTTTGGGTGATGGCGCGCTTGAGGCGGGCATCGCGCAGGATGCCCTTGCCATCCTGGTCCAGCATCAGCCGGCCTTCCTTGTAGATCGCGTCGTTGCGCATGGTGCGGTGGGCCTGGGGGCGGTAGATCTTGGCCGCCAGGAGGTCCAGGCCGCTGGCAGGGTGTCCCTGGCAGCAGTAGACGTTGGCCTCCTTGCCCCCTTTGACCCGCGCCAGCACGTCGCTGAGCACATTGTCGCGGTAGAAGTCGGTCAGCGCCTCCTGCAAGAGACGTTGTTCATTCTCGCCCACCACCAGCGTGGTGGTCAGGGCGTCGTCGCCATCCATCTGCTCGACGATCTCGCGTGACGGCGCCTGACGGCGCGCCGGGCGGGCCTGCCGGCGCAGCGCCTGCTGGCTGCGATTGTCCAGCCGCGGCAGTGGGCCATAGCGGCTCAGATCGTCATAGTCCTCATAGGAATTCAGATTCATTGTAGTCGAAAAACCTCAGCGGGTCATGGGTATAGCACGATCGTTGCCAACCGTGCGCACTGATCTGCCTGCTCGGGCCGGTCTCCGACCGAACCCGTCCAAAAAGCACCCTGCTCGGGCCGGTCTCCGACCGAGCCCGTCCAAAAAGTGCCCTGCTCGGGCCGGTCTCCGACCGAGCCCGT
>JAKQCW010000310.1 GCA_029558955.1 Chloroflexota bacterium | reverse complement strand
CACAACGCCGCCGGTTCACGGAACCGGCTTGAGCAGTGAGGCGCAAATAACTTTTCAGTTTACCTGCTCCCGGCGGATCCGTGATCCGCCGGGTTTGCGCTCACAACGCCGCCGGTTCACGGAACCGGCTTGAGCAGTGAGTGAAGACCGATTTAGGCCGACGTGTACTAGAGAATCTGCGACAGGAAGAGCTTGGTTCGATCCTCTTGCGGCGCGTTGAAGATCTGTTCGGGGGCGCCCTGCTCGACGATCACCCCCTGATCGAAGAAGATCATGCGGTCGGCCACCTCGCGGGCGAAGCCCATCTCATGGGTGACCACCAGCATGGTCATGCCGCTCAGGGCCAGCTCCTTCATCACATCCAACACTTCTTTGATCATCTCCGGGTCCAGCGCGCTGGTCGGCTCGTCGAAGAGCATGATCTTGGGCTGCATGGCCAAGGAGCGGGCAATGGCTACCCGCTGCTGCTGGCCGCCGGAGAGCTGCCCGGGGTATTTCTGCGCCTGCTCCGGGATGCCCACCCGTTCCAGCAGCTCCATGGCGATGGCCTCAGCCTTGGCTTTGGGCCACTTGCGCACCCAGATCGGCGCCAGGGTGATGTTGTCGATCACCTTGAGGTGGGGGAAGAGGTTGAACTGCTGAAAGACCATGCCCACCTCGCTGCGAATGGCCTCGATGTGGCGCACGTCGTCGGTCAGCTCGATGCCATCGATGATGATGTCGCCCTTCTGGTGGGTTTCCAGCCGGTTGATGGTGCGGATGAAGGTGGACTTGCCGGAGCCAGATGGCCCGAAGATCACAACCACCTCGCCTTTGCGCACCGTCACGTTGATGCCGCGCAGCACGTGGAATTCATCGAACCACTTGTGTACATCGCGGCAGATGATGATCTCACCTGAACTGGCGTTGGTTGTCTCGTGCATCGGGGTATCCTTGGGATGAACTTGACCTGTGCGCTCGATAGCCTGTAACGAATGCTGGCTATCTCTTCCCCAGCCCCACCGCCGCCTCGACGCGCCGGCTGGCGTAGGCCATGGAGAAGGTGAAGATCCAAAAGATCAGGGCGATGAAGCTGAAGACTTCTTTGTCCAGCAGCAGCCATTGCGGATTGCTGTTGATGATTGCCCGGCCGATGGCCAGCAGCTCCAGCAGGCCCACCACGACGGCCAGGGTGGTGTCCATGAAGAGGGCGATGAACTGGCCGACGATGGCCGGGATCACCACCCGCAGCGCCTGCGGCAGCACGATCAACAGCATGGTTTGCCAGCCGTTGAGACCCATGGCCTTGGCGGCCTCGACCTGGCCGCTGGGAACCGCCTGCAGGCCGCCGCGCACATTCTCGGCCATGTAGGCCGCGGCGAAGAGGGTCATGCCCAGCATGGCCCGCAGCACCCGATCGATGCGCACCTCGGGGGGCAGGAACAGCGGCAACAGGATCGAAGTCATGAAGAGCAGCGTCACCAGCGGCACGCCGCGCACCGCCTCGATGAAGACCACGCACAGCGCCTTGACCACCGGTAGCGAGTTCTGCCGGCCCAGGGCCAGCAGAACGCCGATGGGAAAAGAGGCTACGATGCCGACGATAGCCAGCAAAAAGGTGAGCAGCAGGCCGCCCCAACGACCGCTCTCGACAAAGGGGAGATAAGGGGCCACAGCGGCGTTGCGCAGCCCACCCAGCAGCAACAGCGTCAACAGGAAGGAGACCATCCAGGCCAACGCCATCTGGTAGCCCTTGATGGCCAGCCGGCGACCGACCAGGATTCCCAATCCCACGGCCAGGATATTGCTCGCCAAGCGCAGCCGGCTGGCCAGCGGCAGGTATTCCAGGCTGATCGGCACGGTGGCCAGCACGCCGTAGGCAATGGCCAAGGCCAGGGCAAAGGTGCGCACGGCGCCGCCCCAGCGTCCGCCGCTGACGCCCATCAGGAAGGAGACCATGATAACGATGGCCCAAACGCGCCACATCTGCTCGGCCGGGTAGGGGCCGACGGCGTATAGCCGCAGGTTTTCGACCACCGGGCTCCAGTCGGCTGTAACCAGGGCCCAACGGCCCAGGGACAGTGCGACGATGCCGATGAAGGCGACAGCGACGACGGTCAGAAGCGTGTTGAACCAGCTGCTGAAAAGATTTTTCTTGAGCCAGCGCCGGGGGCCGGGCCGGGCCGGCGGCGCCATGAAGGTTTCGGCGGCTGTAGTCATGGCTAACGCTCCACCAACTGGACGCGGCGGTTGTAGAGGTTGAGCACCGCCGACGTGAGCAGGCTCAGCCCCAGGTAGATGGCCATGATCAACAGGAAGACCGGCACCGCCTGCCCGGCCTGGTTGATGATGGTGCGGCCGACGAAGAAGAGGTCGGCATAGCCGATGACGATGGCCAGGCTGGAATTCTTGGTCAGGTTGAGGTATTGGCTGATCAGCGGCGGGATGATCACCCGCAGCGCCAGGGGCAGCACCACCAGGCGCAAGGTCTGAAAGGCGCTCAGCCCCAGCGATTTAGCGGCCTCGACCTGGCCCTTCTGCACGGCCAGGATGCCGGCCCGCATCACTTCGGCGATGAAGGCGCCGGTGTAGACCACCAGTCCCACCAACAGCGCGGCGAATTCCGGGGTCAGCCGGACGCCTCCCTCGAAGTTGAAGCGGCCCAGCTCAGGCGTCGTGAGCCGCAGGGGTGCGGCGCCCACCACGAACCAGCCCAAGAGGGCGACGCCGGCCGCGGCCAGCAGCCCGATCAGCAGCGGATAGCGGCTGCGGCCGGTGCGCATCTGATAGGCCAGCAGATAGCGGTGCAGCAGGTAGCCCAGCAGGAGGCCGGCTGCCACGAACAGCAGCCAGAGGCCGAATGTGCCCGTGGGCTGGGGGCCGACCATGTACAGCCCGCGCTGGCTGATGAAGATCGGGCCCGGCAGGGTCAGCGCGTTCTGCACCGGCGGCAGCCGCTGAAAGACGGCAAAGTACCAGATGAAGAGCTGCACCAACAGGGGAATGTTGCGAATGATGTTGATGTAGACGCCGGCCAGGCTGCTGACCAGCCAGTTGCTGGAGAGACGGGCCAGCGCCGCGGCCAGGCCCAGAAATGTGGCCAGGACGATGCCAACTACCGAGACCTTGAGCGTGTTGAGGAAGCCGACCCAGAGCGCATAGCCGAAGGTGCGGCTGGGATCGTAGGGCACCGGCGATTCGGCGATGGGAAAGCCGGCTGAGTTGCGCAGGAAGTCGAAACCCAGGCCCAGCCCGCGCGCCTCGGCCGCGGCCAAGACATTGCTGATGAAGAACCAGAGGAAGCCCACCACCAGGATCGCCGAGATGATCTGGGCAACCCACTGCAGCACGACCACATCGCGCCACAGCGGCACGCCTTTGCGGGTGAGGAAACGAGGGAGGGAGGAAGAGGAGGTGGCCATGGTGAGTGCCGGGGAACTGATGAGGCGTGAAGCGTCAGGTGTGGAGCGTGAAGCGCGATCGTATCACGCTTCACGCTCCACGCTCCACGAATGCCGCATGTCCTGCGCAGCCAGGAGGCGTTGCTCTTGTTGCCACGCTCCGAGTTGCGCAGGACGCGTGGGGGAGAGCCAGACGCGGCGGGCTGGCGCTGGCTCTCGCAGCGCCGCCTAGCGCAGCGGAATGCCGTAGATCAGGCCGCCATCGCTCCACAGGGCGTTCAGCCCGCGGTCCAGCGTGAAGGAGAGGCCCTCCGGCCCCATGTAGCGGTCGTAGATCTCGCCGTAGTTGCCCACGGAGGCGATCACGTTGACGGCAAAATCGGTGGCCAGCCCCAGGTCCTCCTGGCCAAAGCTGCCCTCGCCGCCCAACATGCGCTTGATCACCACATTTTCGCTGGTCTTCATTTCCTGGACGTTCTGCGAGGTGATGCCCAGCTCCTCGGCGTTGATCAGCACCCACATCACCGTCTTGACCAGATCCATCCATTGATCGTCGCCGGCCGGCGTCGCGGGGGCCAGCGGCTCCTTGGACATGGTCGCCTCCAGGATCACGTGGTCGGCCGGGTTGGCGAAGCCGCTGCGCACCGCGGCCAACTGCGATTTGTCGCTGGTGGCTGCGTCGCAGCGCCCGCTCTCATAGGCGCTGTAAACGGCGTTGGTATCCTCGAAAGTCACCGGGGTGAAGGTCAGCCCCCGCTCGCGGAAGGCGTCGGCCAGGTTTTGCTCGGTGGTGGTGCCGGTGGTGACGCAGACCGTGGCGCCGTCCAGGTCCTCCAGGGTGGTGAAGCCGCTGTCGGCGCGCACCATCATTCCCTGGCCGTCGTAGAACATGACGTGAACGAAATTGCCCCACTGGGCGTCGCGGCTGGAGGTCCAGGTCATGTTGCGCGTGACCAGGTCCACCTCGCGGGTTTGCAAGGCCGGTCCGCGCTCGGCGGCCGAAATGGGCACGAACTCAGTCGCGTTGGGATCGCCGAAGACGGCGGCCGCCACGGCGCGGCAGAGATCGATGTCGAAGCCCTGGTTCTTGCCTTCCGAGTCCAGATAGCCGAAGCCGGGCAGGCTGGTGTGGACGCCGCAGACGACTTTGCCGCGCGCCTTGACCGCGTCAAGGATCTTTTGGGTGGCCGGCGCGGCTGGGGGCTGGGCATCGGCCGCGGGCTGCTCGACGGGAGCCGCCTGGGCGGTTGGCTGCTCGGCCGCGGGCGCTGGGGCTGGGGCGGCGGCCGGCGCGGCGCAACTGGCCAGCAACAGGCCAAATATCACGAAGACCGACAGCACGACGAAGAACTTGGAACGCATGATGTACTCCTCCTGGGAAAAACGATGAACAGAACTGACAGGCGGTAGACGATAGACGCGGTTAACTGGGGTGTTCGTTGGGAACAGGCTTCGCTGCACCTCCTCGCCAAGGCTATGATCAGGTTGCAGGACACCGGCGCGACCCGCCGCGAGAGGCGGTGCATTCGGCCGACGAGATGGAAAAGGGGCGAATCTGCGGCGCTTGCCGGCCGCTGGTTGACGGCGCAACTATAGCACAATCTACCGATCATGTCAAACGCGCTGAGATGAACATAACAGATGACAGGGCGGCCTGCCCTCATGCGTGCGGCAGAAAAAGCTCACGCCAAGCCGCCAAGCCCGCCAAGTTTTCTCTCCCCTTTGCGCTCTTTGCGCCTTTGCGTGCGACAGAAATCGCGATCTGCTGCGTCTGAGCAGACTCAACCCTGGACGCCTACGCCCAGATCGTAGACCAACCTGCCCCCCAGCCACCCTTCCAACACCAACAGCGCCAGACCCGCCAGCAGCAGCCCGATCAGCCAGGCCCGCCGGCGCGGCTGATCCAGCACGGCAGGCGCGCGCAGCCGCTCATAGAGCAGCAGGCCGTAGACAATCAGCAGGCCGAAGCCGGCCGCGGTGTGGGGGTTCATCACGGCCAGGATGGCAGGATCGTTGGGGGCCGTGTTGCGATCCACCAGGCCGCTGACGATCGCTGCGAAGATGCTCAGCCAGCCCAGAAAAAGCATCAGCCAGGCGGCCATCGGCAGCGCCGCCCGCCGCCAGCCCAACAGATAGACCAGCGCCACGATGCTGCCTGTGGCCAACAGGGCGATGGGGAAATGCACAAGGCGAGGGTGGAGCGGTTCCAGGAAGGTCATGGCGCCAGTATAGCACAAAGAGCGCGCCAGGGGCAAAGGATGCTGCGCCTTCTTTTGACGAGTGCTTTCAAATATGCTACGATGGCCGCATGAGAAACCCCCTCAGCGCGCTGGCAGAATCGGTTCTTCAGAGCACCACCACGGCGGCTGGCCAGTTCACCCTGCCCAACTGGCTGGTCAATTCCTTGGTGGCGCTGACTGGCGACGATGCCAAACCGATCAAAGAGCCCGGCTGGGTCGATGAGAACGTGCTGCGCCGGGCGATCGCGCTCTATCGGGCAGCCAACGCCCGCAGCGCCAGCCCAACCGCGATCGGCTGGCAGTTCACCCCCAACGGCCTGCAGGCGATACAGGTGCTGTCCCCGCCGGCCGACAGCGCCCAGGAGCTGGTGCTCGAGGAGCTCGGTCGCCGGCTGGCGTCGGTCACCATGAACCACCCGCGGCTGGCGCCGGTGCTGGAAAGGGCCATGCGCCAGGGCTATCCTTATCTGGCGGCGCGCATCGACGAGGGCTTTCAATCGCTCACCCGGCGGTTCGATCTGCCGCTGCCTCCGCAGCGGGCGCTTCAGATCGGCGAGCAGGTCATCTCCGCCCTGGAATTCGCCCACTACCGCGACATCCTGCACGGCGCCTTCGACCTGCACGATGTGTTCGTCAACGAACGGGCACAGGTCAGCCTGCTGGGTGTGGGGGTGGAACAGTTGCGCCAGCAGTTGGGCGCGCCCGGCGCGGCGCTGGTTTCGCCGCTGCTGCCGCCGGAGGTCGCGTCGGGTGCGCGGTTGCCCGACAAGCGCACCGACGTCTTCGCCATGGGCGCGTTGCTCTATGTGCTGCTCACCGATCGGGTGCCGGCGGCCGGCCAGCCGATCGACCTTTCCCAGTCGCTCCCCGACGTGCCGGTCGCCCTGGACGCGGTGATGACCAAAGCCTTGGCGGAGGATCCAGACCGGCGCTACCCCAGCCTGACGGAGATGTATCACGATCTGCGCGTGGCGCTGCGGGCGCGGCGGGCGGTTGCCCGGCCATCGACCCCTGCCCAGCGCAGCATCGCCCCATCTCCGGCGCGCACGGCAAGCCCAGTCAGCGCGCAGCGCGCCGTTCCGTCGCCGGCCGCGACCGCCACCCCTGACGGCTTCCCTGAGTCAGTGGCCATGCCGCTCATCGATATCAGCGTCCTGGAGCAACCCCTGGAGATGCCGGAGATCACGGCTGTGGCGACCATCGAAATCCCGCCCGCCCCCGAGATGCCCAAGATCGATTGGGTGACGCTGTTGCAGCCGGTGGATCTGAGCGGCCTGGGCGGCCCCGCCAGCGACCTCAGCTACGCCAGCGCCGAAACGCTGGCGCCTGATCCTCTGGTGGCGGCGATCATGGCGGTCGAGGCCACGGAAGGCATGCAGAAGAGCCGGCAGCACCCGGCGCGCAAACCCGCTGGCAGCCCTCAGCCCACCGATCAGCCGGCGGCCGCGCCGGCCAGCCAACCCAAGGCGCCGACCAAGCCGCGCCGCGTTCGCCGCAAGTGATCGAACTTACCGACCTGCTCCATGCCACGGGCGGGGCGCTGCACGGGCCAGCTGCGGCCCGTCGTTTCACCTCGTTTCTCTACGACTCGCGCCTGCTGACGCCGCCGGCCGACTCCGGCGACGCGGCTGAACAGCCGGGCCCGATTTTTGTTGCCATCAAGAGCGACCGAGGGGATGGACACGACTACATTGCCGACGCCATCGCGCGCGGCGCGCGCGGCGTGCTTTGCCAAGAGCCGGCGCCGCCATGCGTGGACGCGGCAGGAATCACCTGCGTCGTGGTGCTTGACACGCGCGCGGCATTGCTGGCCTACGCCGCCCACGTGCTGCAGCGGCCAAATCTGACCACGGTCGGAATCACCGGTTCGGTCGGCAAGACCACGGCCAAGGAGCTGATCGCCGCGGTGCTGGCCGCCGGCGACCGGCCGCTCTTCCGCAACCGGGGCAGCATCAACGGCCGTTATGGCCTCTCCATCGCGGCCGGCGAGCTGGAGCCGCAGCATGAGCTGGCCGTGCTGGAGCTGGCCGCCGACAGCTTCGACGAGATCCGCGACCTGGCAGCGCTGACGCGGCCGCAGGTGGGGGTAGTCACGGCGATCGGCGAGGCCCATCTGGCCACCTTCGGCTCGTTGGCCGCCATCGCCGAGGAGAAGGGCCGGCTGTTGGAGGCGCTGCCGCCGGAGGGCCTGGCCGTGCTCAACGCCGACGATGCCCACGTGCTGGGCATGGCCCGCCGCACGCGTGCCCAGGTCATCACCGTGGGCGCCCATCCGGGGGCCGACCTGCGCATCGAACAGTTGCAGGTCGATGCGCGCGGCCTGCTATGCACTTTTTCGGATAGCCGCGGCTGGTTGGCGCAACGGCTGGGCTGCGCCCCGCTGCCGGCTGAGGCGTTGACGCTCCGTTCGCAGCTTTTGGGCCGGCGCCATGCCCCCTTGCTGCTGGCGGCGCTGGCGGTGGGCGCCTGGTTTGGCCAGCCGTTGTCCGCCATGCTGGCCGCGCTGGCCGATTTCGAGCCGCTGCCCGGCCATCTGCGGCCGCTGGCCGGCCGGCATGGCGCCCTGCTGCTGGACGACACCGTCAACGCCAGCCCCCCGTCCATGGCCGCCGCGCTGGAGACGCTGGCGCTCTTCCGCGATCGACTACGCGTAGCCGTGCTGGGCGACATGTGGGATCTGGGCGCCGGCGAGACCGAGGCCCACCGCCAGGTCGGCCGGCGCGCGGCCGCGGCGGCCGACTGGCTGCTGGTCAAGGGGCCGCGCGCCCAGGAGATCGCCAACGGCGCGCTGGACGCTGCCATGCCGCCCGCCCGCATCTTCCGCGCCTACACCGACGCCGACATCGTGCGCTTTGTGGCTGAGCTGACCAGCGGCCGATCGACGGAGGAGGCAGCGCCGGTGATCCTCCTCAAAGCTGATCGCCCGGCGCGCATGGAGCGGATCGTGGCCGCGCTGTTGGCCGAGCCAGAGCAGGCGGGCGAGCTGTTGGTGCGCCAATCGGCCGGCTGGCTGCAGGTGCGGCCGTTGACCCAGGACCGGCCCACCTGGGTGGAGATCGATCTGGAGGCGCTGGCCGGCAACGTGCGGCAGGTGCAGCAGATCGTTGGCCCGGCCGTGGCCATCTGCGCGGTGCTCAAGGCCGATGGCTATGGGCACGGCGCGGACAGCGTGGCGCGCACGGCGTTGAACAACGGCGCTCACATGCTGGCCGTGGCCTGCCTGGCTGAGGCTGTCGCGCTGCGCCGGGCAGCCATCGACGCGCCGATCCTGGTGCTGGGCTATACGCCGGCCTGGCAGGCGCGCGACACCGTGCGGCGCGATGTGATCGCCACAGTTTATGACCTGGACGTGGCCCGCGCCCTGAGCCAGGCCGCGGCCGACATGAACCGGCCGGCGCGGGTGCATGTCAAGGTGGACAGCGGCATGGCGCGGCTGGGGCTGCTGCCGGCCGATGTCGTTCCTTTTGTGCGTGAGCTGATGGCGCTGCCCGGCCTGGTGGTCGAGGGGATCTTCACCCATCTCTCCGTGGCTGACAGCGCCGCGCCGGAGCACCGGGCGCACACCGCGGCGCAGTTGGCCCGCTTCCGCCGCGTGCTGGCCGAGCTGCGCGAGGAGGGCCTTGCCATTCCGCTGGTGCACGCGGCCAACTCGGCGGCGCTGCTCAACTGGCCGGAGAGCCGTTTCGACATGGTGCGGCCCGGCATCGCGCTCTATGGCCTGGCGCCGTCGCCGGACACGCCGCTGCCCGCGGGCTTCCGGCCGGTGCTGAGCTGGAAGACGCAGGTGGCGCAGGTCAAGACCTTGCCGCCGGGCGCGCCGATCAGCTACGGCAACACCTTTGTGACGCAGCGTGCGACCAGGGTGGC
This sequence comes from Chloroflexota bacterium, assembly GCA_029558955.1. Lineage (GTDB taxonomy): Bacteria > Chloroflexota > Anaerolineae > JAAEKA01 > JAAEKA01 > JAAEKA01. The sequence continues at coordinate 10,489 of JAKQCW010000310.1, read as the reverse complement.
TGTCGCGCCGGTGGGCTACGCCGATGGCTTTCGCCGCGGCCCGGCGCACTGGGGCCACGTGCTGGTACACGGCCAGCCGGCGCCCATCATCGGCCGCGTCACCATGGATCAGACCATGCTGGATGTGAGCGAGATCCCCGGCGTGCGCCAGGGGGATGAGGTGGTGCTGATCGGCCGGCAGGGCGCGGCAGAGATCACCGTCGGGCAGGTGGCCGAGCGGCTGGGCACCATCGGCTACGAGGTCGTGGCCGAGATCCTGGCGCGCGTGTCGCGTGTCGTTTGAATCATCCAGTCATCCAATTCCCAATCTACCCATCTTTTCCCCAGGAGGCCCCATGTCCATCCAACCTGACCACTGGATCCGCAAAATGGCGCTGGAGCACGGCATGATCGAACCGTTTGTCGACGGCCAGGTGCGCGACGGCGTCATCTCCTACGGCCTGAGCAGCTACGGCTACGATATCCGCATCGCCAATGAGTTTCGCATTTTCACCCCAGGGCTGGGCGACCTGACGGTGGTCGATCCCAAGCAGTTCGACGCCCGCTCCATGGTCGATTTCCACGGCGACGTCTGCGTGATCCCGCCCAACTCCTTCATTCTGGCCCGAACGGTGGAGTATTTCCGCATCCCGCGCAATGTGATCACCATCTGTCTGGGCAAGAGTTCCTATGCCCGCTGCGGATTGGTGGTCAATGTAACTCCCTTCGAGCCGGAATGGGAGGGCTACGTCACGCTGGAGATCTCCAACACCACCCCGCTGCCCGCCAAGGTCTATGCCAACGAGGGCATTGCCCAGGTGCTCTTCTTCCAGGGGGACCCGCCGCAGATGTCCTATGCCGACAAGAAGGGCAAGTATCAGGGACAGGCGGGGATCACGCTGCCGAGATTATGACGTAGGGGCTCGGTCGGAGACCGGCCCGAGCGGTGAATGAGACGTAGGGGCTCGGTCGGAGACCGGCCCGAGCGGTGAATGAGACGTAGGGGCTCGGTCGGAGACCGGCCCGAGCGGTGAATGAGAAGTGGCGGCTCGGTCTGAGACCGGCCCGAGCGGTGAATGAGAAGTAGGGGCTCGGTCGGAGACCGGCCCGAGCGGTTTTCAGGCAGGCGCAGAGGATGGCGGTGCAGGCCGCCCCCTGGTCTCGCCTGTCATGCGCCGGTGGAGCGGGTCAGGGGCGCATCCGCTGCAAGATCCCGTTCAGGCGCGCCGGCTCGCGGCTGAGCAGACGGGCCAGCTCGCGGCCGGCGGCCTCCAGGTAGCGCCGGGCGGGGCCGGAATCGCCGGGGCTGCCAGTCGCCGCCGCGACCTGGCGCAGCGACGCGGCCGCCAGTTCATCCGCCGGCGCGTCGGCCGCGTCCAGCACGGTGCGCAGAAAATCCAGCCGCTGGCCAAACTGCCGCACCTGGTCGGGCTGGCAGAGCGTGACCCAGCTCAATGTGGCGGGCGGCTGCGGCGGCAGGTACTGGTACACCTGGCCGCTCCTGTCCCGGCCGCCCACCACCAGCACGTTGACCTCCACCGGCACCTGGCGGCGCTGGCGCTGGTCCTGCACATACTCCTCGCTCAGGTCGCCGGCCGCGATCAACTGGCGCACGAAGGGGTCATCGTCCACCCGCACGTCGTAGATCAGCCCATAGACGGCCGCGCCGTCGCGGCGCTCGGCCTGCACCAGGGCGCCGAACACCGGCAAATCATCCTCCAGGGTGCGACAGCCGGCCGTGAAGCTGGCGGTGCTGGATCGCAACACGCGGCCCAGGGCGCGCTGATTGTCTGTTTTCTCTGTCATCATCTCACCTGCCGCCGACGGTTCGTTTGGTGTTGGCCTTGGGCGACTCCTCGGAGCGCAGCCCGCGGCGCATCATCTCGATGTGCAGCATCTGTTCCAGCGCGGCCCGTTCCTGCCGCGTGACCAGCGCCAGCTCATGGGCCCGGGTCAACAGATAGGGGTAGTGCAGCAGACGGCAGTCGGCCCAGACGGCCGCCAGCGCCGCCTCCAGCCGGCCGGGATCGGCCGCCAGCCAGACCGGCAGCTCGACACGCGCCATCACGGCGTTCTTCTCGTCCGGTTCCACGATTCTGTCTGCCTCATCCGGCTCCGGGGCCACGTTCATGTAGCAGAAGCAAATGCGGTGGCCGGCCCCGTCGAAGTTCTCGTTGATCTCGGAGGTGGCCGCGAAGAGGGCGGTGCGCTGGCCGGGCCGCAGATCCTGAAAGAGCGCCGCATCGCTCAGGCCGTCATAGTCGTTGCGTTGGCGCAGCCGCTCCTTGCTGATATCCTCCAGCGGCAACTGCGCCAGGTGCAGCAGGCGCAGCACGTTGGCGCTGCGCGGACGATCCACATAGCCCAGCGGCGCGGCGTAGCTGGCGCGCAGGTCTTCCAGCGGCGCAGTGAAACGGCGCACCCGCTCACGCTGCTCCTTATCCGGCATGCGCTGCGGCAGCCAGGGAAGCAGCGGCCCATCAGCCAGCGCCACCACCAGGTGCCCCATGTCGCCGCCCAGCTCCTCACGCTGGCGGCGGGCCAGGCTGGCCAGCGTTTCCATCTCCCGCAGATCGCGGCGCAGGTTCACCTCGTCGGCGTCGACGCGGTCGTGATCCTGCTCCTCCAGCGGATCGTCGTTGGCCATGCGCAGCAGCGGCGCGGTGCTGGTGAAGGGCGCGGCGCCGGAGCCCTGGCGCAAGACGATGGCGCCGACGTTGGTCAGGTAGTAGAGCGCGATGGCGTGGGTATCTGGGTAGATCTGCGAGCCATCGACCGCGACCAGGGTGGCCGGCTCGGTCTGCGGCCCGGTCTGGATGCGCTGATCCAGCCGATCGCCCAGGGGGTCTGCGCCGCGCCAGCTTTCGTCGGCCCGCCGGGCAACGTCGATCTTGTGCCGCAGTTCCTCGGTCACCTGGGCGTGGAGGCGCAGTTGCTGGCGCGCGCGCTCTGTGCGCTGGCGCTGATCGCTGCGCTGACCCGCCAGCGCCTGCGCCAGATCGGCCACCTGCCCAGTCAATCGGTTGAGTTCCAGCATGGCGATTCTTCAGTCGGTGGGTGGTTGCGCAGGAGAGACTCCTGAACAACTGCGGTCAGTTCCTGGCAGGGTGCTGGGCCAGGACCGGCCCGAGCAGCGAGTCAATCTTGGCAGTCGTCAGCCCTGCGCAGGCTGTCGGCATCCGAACAAACATTCGACCGGCATTATACCGCAAGCATTCCGGCGCACCAAACAACGCTTTCATTATATCGCTGTGAAAACACGGTTGACAAATCGGTAAGGCTGACGTACAATCTGTTGTGCAACCGCCAGGCAACTATCACTTTGCCTGCCAGCGTAGTCCGTAATGCGCAACCAGATCGGCATCGCGCCGTTTTCCGGTTACGGGTTACGAGTTTACGGATCATGAGTCCTTCCGAAGAAGGGGCCGCCATGGCACGCTTCCAAACTACAGTTGAAAGCATCTCCATTGTCGATGGACATCGCCAGCCCAAGGCGCTCAATGTGCGCGCTGTGGAGCCGGTGCCAGCCTCGCCGCAGGCAATCGCCAAGGGCAACCTCTATGTCCTGCTGGAGCTGGGCGGCGATGTCTCCGCCCAGGCCGCGGTCTACCGGCTGGTGCTCAACGCCATCCAGGGCGTCTACTACGACGCGGCCGGCGGCATCACTGGCGGGATCACCGAAGCAATCCTGGCGGCCCATCAGGCGCTGGCCGATCACAACGCCGTACACCCCGATGAGGCGCAACTGGGCGGGGTGAGCTGCGTGGTGTTGCGCGGCGAAGAGCTCTACCTGGGCATCGGCGGCCCGGCCATGGTGCTGGTGGGCGCGTCCGATCGGGTCGATCAGTTCCCGTCGGAGCTGAGCGAGGCGATCGCGCCGCTGGGCGGCTCCGATGCGCCGGTGGTGGAGCTCTTCCGCACCAGCGCCGAGGCCGGCGTGCGCGTCGTGCAGTTGGCCAGCGAGTGGGTGGCGCGCGTGCCGATGAACAAGCTGGCGACCACGGCTGTCCTGACCGATCTGGCGACAATCGGCGAATATCTGGAGGCGGTGGCGCCTGAGCGGTCGGTGCTCAGCGCGCTGGTCACTCAGATCAGCGCCGGTCTGTCGGCCGCCGCACCCGTGGCGGCAGCGGCCGGCGACGCGGCCGAAGATGCGGCGGCTGAGACCGACGACGCCACCGCACCTCCGACTGGCGGCAAACCGCCGCAGCCGGCCGCGCCGGCCGAGACACCCGCGTCGGCCGCGCCGGCCGAAACGCAGCCCCGCCGGTCCCGCCGCTGGCTTTGGCCGCTGTTGCTGCTGATTCCTCTGGCCATTGCCCTGGCCATCGTCATCGGCCTTTGGGCGCAGCAGCGCCAGATGCAGGCGCAGTTCGATGGGCTGCTGGGCAGCGCGCAGGCGGCCTTGCAAAGCGCCAGCGATCCTGCTGCGCCGGCCGACGTGGCGCGCGTCCAGTTGGCAGAAGCCCAGAGCCAGGTGCAGCAGGCGCTGGGCCTTTTCCCCGACAACGCCGCCGCCGCCAGCCTGGGCGCCGATATCCAAACCAAGCTGGACGAGGTCAATCAGATCGTGCCGCTCTACAAGATGGTCACGCTGCAGCCGTTGGGCGGCAGCGGCAGCCAGCCGGAGCAGTTGGTGGTGGAGGGCAGCCGGGTCTTCGTGGGCGACACCGGCCTGGATCGGGTGACGCGCTACGGCCTGGACGAGGTCAGCGGCCTGATTCCGGAGACGGCCGGCAGCGTGCTGGTCGAGCGCGGCCAGGTGCTGCCCGATGGCCAGGTGGTGGGCGAGCTGACCGACATCACCTGGGGCGCGGCCGGCGGCGAGCGACGCACCAGCAATCTGTTGATCCTGGACAGCAACCGCAACCTGCTGGAGGAGGATGTGGCCGCGGGGCTGAAGCAACTGGCCATCGCCGAGCGCGAGACGTGGGTGACGCCGCGTCTGACCGAGGGCTACAACGGCAACTACTACCTGTTGGACGCCGGATCGGGCAAGATTTTGCGCTATCTGCCCACGGCTGATGGCTATGGCAACCCGCCCGACAACTATCTGGAAGGGGACGCGGCCATCGATCTTTCCAACGCTGTGGACATGGCCATCGACGGCAACATCTGGATCCTGTACGGCGACGGCACGGTGCAGACCTTCTTCCAGGGGCGTCAGCAGCCCTTCGTGCTGGAGGCTCCGCCCGATGGCCCCATCTCAGGCCCGCGTGCGATCTATACCGGCGCGGCGGGCGGCGAGGCCCAGACGCTGTACATCGCCGACAGCGGCGGCGGCCGCATTCTGGAATACGACAAGAGCGGCAAGTATCTGCGCCAGTTCCGTCCGGCCGACAAGGCGGATCAGGAGAAGCTGCGCCGGATGACCGACTTGCAGGTGGACGAGCTGAACCGCACCTTCTACATCCTGGCCAGCGACGGCCTCTACAGCACCGATATTCCGGAGTAAGCGTTGCCGTAACTGCTCAGCCGGCGGGTGGAAACCGGCCGGTCCGGGGTTTGTCGAACAACTTCTGACAGTCGGGGGGTTGATAGCCAGCGTCGGGAATTTGTCACCCTTCTGGCGCTATGCTAGAATCGCGCCCATGACCGACAAAACCAAAGACAAAGACAGCAAAATCCCTGGGACGGAGCAGCAGCGACGCCGGAAAACCCTCCGGACGCTGTTGTTGGCCGCTTTATTTTTCGTTATCTTCCTGGGCGCCTTCAGTTTCGCCGCGCGCGCGGTGTTCCAATGGGCGCACGCGGCCGCGCTGGCGTTGCCCGGCCCCCGCCAGATCAATGCGCCCAGCGTGACGCTGCCGGCCGTGGCGCAGCCGGAGACGCCCAATGGCGCAGTGGCCGCTCCGGATCAGCCGGCCAAGGCCGCGCCGGCGGCCGATGCGGCGCAGCCAGGCGGTTCCGTGCAAAGCCCCGACGATCAGCGCATCACTTTCCTGCTGCTGGGCGTTGACCAGCGGCCGGATGATCCCAGCCCCCTGCGCACCGACACGATGATTGTGGTCACGGTCCAGCCTGAGACCAATCAGGTTGGCATGATCTCGCTGCCGCGCGATCTGTTCGTGCCGATCCCCGGCTTTGATTACAGCGGCAAGATCACCACAGCCTTCACCGTGGGCGAGATCAACAAATATCCAGGGGGCGGCGCGGCCCTGGCCAAGAAGACAGTCAGCGAGTTTCTGGGCTATCCGGTCGATTATTACGTCAGGATCGACTTCGACGGCTTCGTCCAGGCCATCGACGCCATCGGCGGGGTCGATGTGATGGTGGCCAACACGATTCACGACGAAGAGTACCCGACCATCGACTATGGTTATCAGACCTTTCACATCGATGCCGGCCCGCAGCACCTCGACGGCGAGACGGCGTTGAAATACGCGCGCTCACGCCACGGCGTGGGCAATGACGATTTTCAGCGCACCAAGCGCCAACAGCAACTGTTGTTGGCCGTCAAAGACAAGCTGATCGAGAACAAATTGCTCACACCGGTGCGTCTGCTCGACCTTATCCGGGTCGTGTCCAACTCGGTGGATCACGATATTCCCGCTGCCACCCTGCCCAGCTTGCTGTCGCTGGCCAGCAACGTGCAGCTTGATCAGATTCAGCAGTTGGTGATCGACACGCGCTATGCCCAGATCGACGCCAACAGCAAGTTCGGCTGGATTCTGGTGCCCAACCGGGAGAAAATCCGCCCGGCCGTGGACGAGATCTTCATGGCCCAGACAACGCCGACCGTGACAGCCGTTGACGTGGCGGCGTTGGCCGAGCAGCAGACGCGCCAGCAGGCGGCTCAGGCCCGGCAGCAGGTGCTCAGCGATTACCAGGAGCAGGCCGAACTGCTGCGCCGGCAGCTCAGCGCCGAAGGCGCGCGGGTGGGGGTCTACAACGGCACGGGCGATCCCACACTGACCGCCCGCGCGGTCGATTGGCTGGAACGCCAGGGCTACAACGTGGTGGAGGCCCAGGAGGCTGACCGTTCGGCCTATCCGCGCACGACGTTGATCACCTACGGGGAGAATCCGGTGGCGACTGAGGGGTTGAAGGACATGTTCGCCATCGCCCGCGAGAATGTCCAGACTGGCCGGCCAGGCGACCAGGCCGCGGTCGATCTGCGTCTGATCATCGGCCAGGATTTCTATCTGCTGGTGTCCAACTGAGACAACTGCGGCGTCTGACCAACGGAGGCCGCGGGCAGCGCAGCAGGCGTCTGCCTGGCAAGACACGGCTTGACGCGCACGGGGAGCACTGATCCTCAGGCGGCCGCTGCGCAGTCCGCCGTATTTTTTTTGTGCGAGGCCCTATGTACCAACGAATTCTTGTCCCCCTCGACGGCTCGGCCTTTGCCGAGCAGGCGCTGCGCCATGCCCAGCGGGTGGCGCAAGTGGGCCAGTCGGAGATCCACCTGCTCTCGGTGGCCCCTCTCCTGGAAGACCAGAGCCTGGCCGCCGTCGATCTCTATCCGGTCTACGTCTATCGCGAATATCTGGTCGATCACAACGCGGAGATGGAGCGCATCACCACCGAGCTGCAAGGCTATCTGGAGCAGATCAGCACGCAGATGAAGCAGGCCGGCTTCCGGGCGACGCCGGTGATTCGCTTTGGCCAGCCGGCCGACGAGATCATCACCTACGCCGCCAAGAGCGGCTGCGATCTGATCGTCATGTCGACGCATGGCCGCTCCGGCATCGGCCGCTGGGTCTATGGCAGCGTGGCGGACAAGGTGCTGCGCAGCTCGGCGATTCCGGTGTTGCTGGTGCGGGCGCAGGAGGCTGTGAGCAAGCCGCGCCAGGCGCGCTGAGACTGCGCAAGCCGCCGCGCCCCTGTGCAGCCATTCCAAATATGATGGCTGCCAAAGCGGAGTCGAGCCTTCAGGCGGGTCAGCGCGCTCGACTCGCACCGGCCAGACCCGGCTAAAGCCTCGACTCCGCGCACTGTTTGGAATCGCTGGGTCCTGGGTGAAGCGCGACGGCTAGGCGATCCTTGCCCGCTCGATGGCCTGATCCATCATGGTCTGCTGGAAGTTGCGCACCTTTTCCGCCCGGCCTGGCCAGCGCAGGACATAGCGTCCATCGGGGTGCAGGTCCCAGGCCAGCCGGTTGTCGGCCAGCGCCTCTTCCAGGTTGCTGATCAACTGCTGCTGCAGCTTGGGCTCCTCCACCGGCACGATCAGCTCCACCCGTTCGTCCAGGTTGCGCCCCCGCCAGTCCGCGCTGCCGATGAAGGTGTGGGGCGCGCCGTTGTTGTGGAAGTAGAAGACGCGGTCATGCTCCAGGAAACGGCCCAGGATGCTGAGCACGCGGATATTCTCGCTGATGCCGGGGAGCCCTGGCCGCAGCCGGCAATGGCCGCGGATGATCAGATCGATCGACACGCCGGCCTGCGAGGCCTTGTATAGCTCCTGGATGATGGCGACGTCGTCCAGCGCGTTCATCTTGGCGATGATGCGGCCATTGCCGTGGCGCTGCTGATAGTCGATCTCCTGCTGGATCAGGCGCAGGAAGGTGTTGCGCATGGCGCGCGGCGCGACGATGGCCCGCCGGTAGCGCTGGTCGGGGGCGTAGCCGGTCAGGGTGTGGAAGAGATTCACGATGTCGTAGCTCAGGTCGGGGGCGCAGGTGAAGAGGCCCAGGTCGGTGTAGAGCTTGGCGGTCTTGGGGTGATAGTTGCCGGTGCCCATGTGGCAGTAGATGCGCAGGCCGGTCGGCTCCTGGCGCACCACCAGCGTCGCCTTGCTGTGCGTCTTCAGGCCCATCACGCCGTAGGTCACGTGTACGCCGGCGTCCTCCAGCCGCTGGGCCCATTCGATGTTGTTGGCCTCGTCGAAGCGCGCCTTGACCTCCACCAGCACGGCCACCTGCTTGCCCCGCTCGGCCGCCCGCAACAGCGCCGCCACGATGGGGGACTCGTCCGAGGTGCGGTAGAGGGTCTGCTTGATGGCCACCACCCCCGGATCGGCCGCGGCCTCCTCCACGAAACGCTGCGTGCTGGCAGCAAAGGACTCGTAGGGGTGATGCACCAGCAGGTCGCCCTGGCGGATGATGTCGAAGATGGTCTGGGTGTCCTTGGTCTGTCCCTCCTGGGCCAGACGCGTTGGCATCACCGGCTCCCACGTCTTGTAGCGCAGCTTGGGCAGATCCAGGTTGGCAAGCTGGAAGCAGCCGGTCAGATCCAGCAGGCCGGGCACCTCGATCACCTGGTCCCGCGTCAGCTCCAGCTCCCGCATCAGCAGGTCGCGCACATGCTTCGGCATCCCCTGGTCCACCTCCATGCGCACCACGCTGGCGAAGCGCCGGTCGCGCAGCTCCGCTGAGATCGTCGCCAGCAGATCTTCGGCCTCTTCCTCGTCGCGCCGCACGTCGGCGTTGCGGGTGATGCGGAAGGGATGCACGCTGAGCAGGTCCATGCCCTGGAAGAGCTCGCTGGCGTTCTGCATGATCAACTGCTCCACCGGCAGGAAGTAGACCCGGTCATCGCCGGCCGTGCCTGGCAGCCGCAGCCAGCGGCCATGGTTCATGGGCACCTTGAGGCGGGCAAAATGGGTCGTATGCCATTGGGGATGGCGCAGCAGCACGGCCAGCGACAGGCTCAGGTTGGAGATGAAGGGGAAAGGATGGCCCGGATCGACGGTCAACGGCGTCAAAATGGGGTAGAAGTGGGTGCGGAAATAGTCACGCAGGAGATAGCGTTGCTCGATGTTGAGGTCATCGTAGTCGGAGATGATCACATTGGCCTCGGCAGCCAGCGCCGGCTTGAGCTGCGTCTCCCAGGTCTCGGTCATGGTGCTGTGCATCACGCGGGCGGCGCTGCGGATCAGCTCCAACTGCTCGGTCGGCGTGCGTCCATCGGGGGTCAGCTTGCGCACCCCCGCGGCCTTCTGGCGCTTCAGGCCGCCGACGCGCTTTTGATAGAACTCATCCAGGTTGCTGGCGGTGATCGCGGCAAAACGCACCCGCTCCAGCAGCGGCGTGCGTTTGTCCAGCGCCAGCCAGAGCACGCGCCAGTTGAAGTCGAGCCAGCTCAGCTCCTGGTTGAAATAGAGCGTGGGATCATCCAGTGCGGGCTGCTCCGGCAACGGGCGCGCCTTGACCGCTGTGGGCAGCGCGAAGCCGGGCGCCGGCTGCCAGTCAGCATCGGCGCCCCCCGTCCGCGTCGGGTCTGGGGCAGTGGATTCCCCCGGCGCTGCGTCGGGCGGCCCGGCAGCGCCGGACTGCGACACAGCATCGTCCGTACCTGTCTCCGGCAGCAGGGCGAGAACGACTTCAGTCAGGTCGTCGTTCTCCTGAGCGGGTACAATCTCTTGCAAGACCGCGTTGCCATCCTGGCCAGACTGATCCGCGATCATGGGCGCCAGCGGTTTAACCATGGTGTCTCCCTGGTGAGTTGCGTCTGTCATGCTCCGGCCAAGGTCCTGGCCGAGCCGGCCGGGACGATCTTCCTTGGCCGCTGCCTACTTTACCAGCAGTTGCCCGGTCTGTCAATGGATGCTGTCGTGGCGCAGCGATTC
>JAKQCW010000278.1 GCA_029558955.1 Chloroflexota bacterium | reverse complement strand
GAGACCTGGTACGGCGAGAAAGAGGTGGAGTGGCGGCGTTCGTACAAGACCACGCTGCGCGCGACCCTCGATCGCGCCCTCATCCCGAGGTTCGGGGAGAAGGAGGTCGGCCAGATCTCCAAGGCGGACGTCCTTGCCTATCGCGCCGAGCTCGGGAAAGCGACCGCGAAAGGCAAGCAAACCAAACTGTCTGCGGCAAGGATCAACAAGGTGCTGAACCCGCTCAGGCAAGTCCTCAATGAAGCGGCCGACCGGTTTGATTTTCGCACGCCCTTCGACAGCGTGAAACAGCTCAAGACGAAGCGCACCGACGTCGATCCCTTCACCCTCGCCGAGGTCAAGCAGATCCTCGACACCGTGCGGCCCGACTTCAGGCACTACTTCACCGTGCGCTTCTTCACCGGCCTGCGCACCGGCGAGGTCGACGGACTGCAGTGGAAGTACGTCGATTTCGACAACCGCCTCATCCTGGTTCGCGAGACCATCGTCGGCGGTGAAGAGGAATACACCAAGACGGACGGCAGCCAGCGCGACATCCAGATGAGTCAGCTCGTCTTCGATGCGCTCCAGGCGCAGTTCGAGGCCACCGGCAAGCTCAGTAAGTTCGTGTTCTGCAACCGGCTGGGGACACCGCTGGACCACAAGAACGTCACCAACCGGGTGTGGTACCCGCTGCTGCGGCACCTCAACCTCAAGCAGCGCCGGCCGTATCAGTGCCGCCACACCGCCGCGACGCTGTGGCTCGCCAGCGGCGAGGCGCCCGAGTGGATCGCCCGTCAGCTCGGGCACACCACCACCGAGATGCTGTTCCGGGTGTATTCGCGCTACGTGCCCAACCTCACGCGGCGGGATGGCTCGGCCTTCGAGCGCCTCATCACGCAGACCCTGGGCACCCAGCTCCTGCCGGTGAAGACCGCCCCTGCGGAGGAGGCGGAGCAGGAGGCCGAGCTGCTGGCAGAGAACGCCGCTCAAGGAGGAGACCATGAGTGAATACCGCCTGCCCATCCCCACGGCCGCCCCGGACAACGCACTGGCCAAGCTCCCGTCCGTGTTTCGGGTGCAGTCGATCAGCCGCCTGCCGCTGGATAACCATTGCGTCCTGAACCGCGCTGGGCTGTTTCATGAGCGGGCCAGCCTGATGGTCGAGTGGCCCTCGCGCAAGGTCGATGTCCGGCTGGGTGCGGGTTGCCTGGTGTCGATTCGCTGGCTCGGTCGGCCTGTGAGCCTCGGCGGTGCGGTGCGCATCAGCCGCCTGGTCGTGCTCGGGCGCCCCGAGGCCAGCCTCGATCTCTTCCAGACGATCCCGACGGTCTGGGTGAAAGAGCGCACGCTCGTCCGTCGTGCCAGCGCGCTGTGGCAGCGCTTGCCGGTGCACTTCCAGCACCTGTTCAACGCCATTTTCTGGGACAGCCGGCGACTGCATCGCTACCTGGTGGGCGCCAGCTCCTTGAAGGGCCATCACAGCTGCGTGCACGGCAATCTGTGGCATACCCTGGAGGTTGCCGAGCAGGCGCTCAAGATGGCCCAGGGTCAGCCGCTCGCCTGCCCCGGGGTGCTCCTGATGGCCGCCCTGCTGCACGACGCGGGCAAGGCCGACGAGTACCGTCTCGGCTACAGCGGTCTCGAGCTGACGACCCGCGGCAAGCTCGTCGGCCATCGCAACACCATCATCGAGTGGATCGCCGCCGCCATCGCCCACGCGCGCATCGCTCTCCCCGAGTCCCACTACCTCGGCCTGATCCACGCGCTGACGAGCGCCCGTGGGGCGCCGGATTGGCTCGGTCTGCGCGAGCCCTGCACGCTCGACGCGGTCCTGCTCTCCGCCGCGGACCGGCTCTCGGGGCAGATCGAGTTGATGGCGCGGCACTCGCCG
>JAKQCW010000269.1 GCA_029558955.1 Chloroflexota bacterium | reverse complement strand
TTGCACCGGCTGCACCCTGTGCGCGGCCGATTGCCCCTACCGCGCCATCACCATGGTCGAACGCCCGCCGGGCGAGGCTCACAAGCTGCTGGCGGTCATCGACCCCGCCCTGTGCGTGAGCTGCGGCATCTGCGTCGGCAGCTGCCCGCCGGTGGCCATCACCCTGGGGGATCAGCCGGCCGAGCCGCTCTGGCAACAGACCGTGGCGCGCGCGGCCACAGAGGCGACCCAGCCGGTGCGCGTGGTCTTCACCTGTGAGCGCCACGCTCAACTGGGCGCCCGCAGCTATCTGGATCAGGACGACGCCCGATACTTCGGCGGCAGCAGCAAGGCCACGGCCGCGGCCGGCGCGCACCTGGAGGTGATCCCCCTGCCCTGCGTCGGCATGGCCCACCCCGATCTGGCCCGCGATGCCCTGGCCGCCGGCGCGGCCGAGGTGCAGTTCGTCGGCTGCCCGCCCGAGGACTGTCCCAACCGGGAGGGCAACCTGTGGATGCAGGAGCGCATCGACCGCCAGCGCATGCCCCGCCTGCGCCGCCAGTTGATCGGCGCGCCGGTCAGCGGCGGCTGGCTGGCGCCCAACGATTTCCCGCGCGCCCTGGCTGGCGAGGGGCGCGGCCCGGCCACCACCTACGCCCTGGGCTTCGACAAGCTCAATCGGCGCGGCCTGGCGCCGGCGCTGGGGCTGCTCTTCGTGGTGATGGCGCTCTCGATTCTGGCCACCAAGGTTCCCTACCGGCCGCCGGCCGGCGCCCAGGCGCAACTGGCGGTGAGCCTGATCCACCGCAGCGGCTATCCGGTGACGCCGGTGGGCGACACTGCCATCATCGACCAGCCCCCTGATCCCAGCCAGGCCGCGCCGTCGCGGCTGATCGTCGAGATCGACGGCGCGCCGGCGTTGGATCGAACCTACACCCTGCCAGAGGACGCCGGGGCCGTGGTGCAGTTGCTGGAACAGCTCCCCATCCCCTTGGGCGAGCGCCAGGTGCGGGTGCTGCTCTTCGATCAGCAGGGCCAGACCGAGCCGCGTGTGCTGGCCGATCGGTCGCTGACGCTGGCGGCTGGCCAGAGGGTTGAGCTGGCCTTCCAAGACGCGCGCCTGAGCGCCGACCCGGCCATGGGCGAACGGATCTTCAACGGCGCGACCTTGGGCGCCAGCGCCGGCTGCCAGATTTGCCATTCGCTGAAGCCTGACGTACAGTTGGTGGGGCCGTCGCTGGCCGGTGTGGCGACGCGGGCCGAAACCCGTGTGCCCGGCATGTCCGCCGAGGAATACCTGATGCAGTCGCTGGTGAAGCCTGACGCCTATGTGGTGGAGGGTTTTCAGCCGGGCCAGATGCGCCCCGATCTGGCGGAGGCGTTGACGCAGCAGCAGTTGGATGACCTGGTGGCCTTTTTGCTGACGCTGCGCTGAGGCCCGGCGTCAGAGGCTTCAGGCGGGACCAACCCTATCGCCCCCTGCAACGCGCCCTCTTTGTGGCATTGGGCATCGCTGACCGTTGACCGAAGGAGTTTTCCATGCGCAAGGCAAGTTTGCTGGTCGTTCTGTTGGCGCTGACCCTGATGCTGGCTGCCTGCGGCGGCTCTGGCCAGGAGGCAACGCCGGCCGCGCCGCAGGCCACGGCCGGGGATGCCGCGCGCGGCCAGGCGCTGTTCAACAAGACGGTGCTCAACGGCAACGCTGGCTGCGTCACCTGTCATTCGCTGACGCCGGGCAAGGCGCTGATCGGCCCTTCGCTGGCCGGCCTTGCCCGCCGCGCGGGCGACATGGTCCCCGGCCAAAGCGCCGAGCAGTACATCCACCTCTCCATCATGGATGCCAACGCCTTTCTGGCCAAGGGGTGCAACGCGTCGAGGCCTGAGATGCCCTGCGTGGCCAACATCATGCCGCAGGATTGGCCGCGCAAGCTGTCCGAGCAGGAGGTCAACGATCTGGTGGCCTATCTGCTGACCCTGAAATAGCCCCGG
>JAKQCW010000264.1 GCA_029558955.1 Chloroflexota bacterium | reverse complement strand
AGGCGATCCAGGATGCACGTTGGTCAGCGCAGCGCGGCCGGCCGGCTGTCTTCCGGCGTCGGCTTGCCCCACCACAGCGTCTTGAACTGCGCGCTCTGCACCACGGCCAGATAGATCGGCCGGCCTGCGACGTAGTCGTTGTGCTGCAACGCGTCCAGAAAGGTGTCCCAGGCCGGGGTGTAGAGGTACTGGTTGCTGATCACCCGCCACTGGCCCCCCTGTTTGAAGAAGAGCATCACGTGCGCGGCGTTGGCCCAGCCGATGTCGCGGTCGAAGGGGTTGAGCAGCACCGTCACCAGGTAGCGTTCCTCCGGCCGGTCGCAGAAGGGCTCCACGTTGGCGGCCGAGAAATAGGCCAGGCCGTCGCAGTCATCCTGGAATTTGCCGGTGCTGAGCAGTTGAAAGGCCGCGTGGCCCAGGCTGGGGAAGGAATCGATCACGCCGCCCAGCGGGTCAGCTACCCACTCGGCGTGCTCTCGCAGCCAGCCGGCGTATTCATCCAGCGTGCTGAACTGCAAGGGCTGCCAGGGCACGCTGGGCTTGGTCTGGTTGGCCAGCCAGCTAAAGGGCCGCTTGAGCCACACCATCCATACGGCCAGCCCCTGGCGCCAACCCCAGACCACGGCTCGTTGTCGTCGTTTCATGGTTTATGCCTGCGGGCCCGGTCCGCCTTCTCTGCTCAGGCGCGTCCGAACAGGGTTTTGTAGAAGACCTTCGGCGTCAACGACTGGCCGGCCAACAGGTGCTGAGCGCGGAAGAGGCGCGCGGTCAGCCGGATGATGAAATACGCGGTGATGAACTGCAACACCGCGGCCAGCACGGCCTGCCAGAGCGGCACCTCGGTGGCGGCCATGCGGCCGATCATGGCCACCGAAGAGGTCAGGGGGAAGAGGCTCAGGAAGACCGCGAAGGGGCTGGTAGGGTCGCTGAATGCGGTGGCCATGAACATGTAGGCCACCAGGATGGGCAGCATCACGATCCAGGTCACGCTCTTGGTCTGGCTCACGTCGGGCGCCAGCGCGCCGATGCCGGCAAACTGCGCGCCGTAGATGGCATAGCCGCCCACGAAGTAGATCAACGCCCACAGCAGCAGGCTGGTGGGGATGCTGAAGCCGGCCGGGATGCTCAAGGCTGAGCCGCCAAAGCTGGAGATGGCCCACAGCACGCCCAGCCACAACACAGTCATCAGCAGGCCCAGCAGGCCCAGCGCCGCCACCTTGCCCGTCACCATCTGCGCCGCGGAGACGGAGGTCATCAACACCTCCATGACGCGGTTCTTCTTCTCATCCAGCAGCGCGTTGATCAGGATCCCGCCGGGGATCAGCAACGCCATGTAGAGGATCAGCACCATGAAGAGCGGGAACATCTCGCCGATCCAGGATTCCTCGGTTGGGGCAACGGCCGGCGCCAGCGATGTCAGTTGCACGTCGAAGGGCTGCAGCACGGCGTCGGCCAGATTGGCGTCGCCATCCAGGATGTTGACCAGCAGCAACTGTTCGAGCAGCCTGGAGTCCAGCGAATCGGAGAGCACGCTGAATTCGGGCGTGACGTAGGTGACCCGGCCGCTCTGCACGTAGTCGGGCGCGATGAGGTAGTAGCCGACGATGGCCTTCGCCTGCACCGCGGCCTGCGCTGCGGCTTCGTCGTCGAAGCGCCGCAGCCGGTCGGCCGGCAGGTCTGCAGGCACGGTCTGGATCAGGCCGCCTGGGTCGACATAGCCCGCAGCAGTGCTGGACGGCGCCGGGGCGGCCGCCATCTCGGCCATGGCGCTCTCCATCGCGTTGCGGTTGATCAGCCCGATGCCCAGGGAGATCAGACTCAGCAGCAGCGGGACGACGATGGCGATGATCACAAAGGATTTGCGTCGCAGCGTCGTGCGGATCTCGCTGGCCATGATCATGAGGGTTTTTTGCATTGCCAGACTCCTTACGCCTTCGCCCCCTTGCGCCCCAACCGCCCCAGCTGCAGCCTTTGCCCATAGCGCAGCATGTTGGCGCGGAAGAGCTTGCCGGCCAGCCAGACCAGCGCCAGGCCGCAGACCAGGGCGACCAAGGCCGAGGCGATGAACTGGGCCGTGGGCACCTCCATGAAGATGCTGCGCACGGCCAGTGTGGTCACCGCAGTCAGCGGGAACAGGCTGGCGGCGATGGCCAGCGGTCCGTTGGGATCGTTGGCAAAGAGGAAGAAGAGGTAGATGGGCACGAAGATGATCATGAAGGCCACGGCGCCGATCTGCTGCGCCTCCTGGGTGTCGACCACCGTTGCGCCCAGCGCCACCATCAGCGCCGCCAGGCACAGGAAGCTGGGCACGAGCACCAGGATGAGCAGCGCCAGATCGCGGCCATTGACCGTGATCGTTTGCAGCCAGCCCCAGCCCAGCACATGGGCGCCGATCCAGGCAAAGGCCAGCAGGATGCCGATCCAACTGGCGGCCAGCAGCAGCGCCATGCCCATCACGCCCAGAATCTTGCCGGCCATCATCTGGCCGGGCGAGATGGAGGACACCACGATCTCGATGGTGCGGTTTTGTTTCTCAGCCGCCAGGGACTCCATCAAGGTGGCCGCGACCGTCATCACCAGAAAGGCGAAGAGCATGGCCACCAACACCGGCAGGAACAGCCCCAGGCCGGGCGCGCCCAGCGGCAATGCGCGGTTGTTGGCTGTGGCCAGGATCACGATCTCCGGCCCGGCCTGGGCGCGTGCTGCCACCTGCTCCTCCTGGCCGGCCAGCAGGTTGAAGCGCACCAACTCGCTGAAGGCCTGCACCGCGGCGTTGTCCAGTTGGCTGCCGACCACCAACTGGACCTGGCGCGAGTGCGGATAGTCCGCGGGCAGGGCGTAGTAGGCGTCGATCTGTTCAGCGTCCAGGGCCGCGCGCGCCTCGGCTGCGCTGGCAAAGCGCGTCAGGGTAACGTTGTCGTTGCTGGCGGCCGGCTGCTGGGTCAGCACATGGCCTGGGTCCACATAGCCCAGCGCCGTGGTCTGCTGCTGCATGCGCGCGCTCAGCAAGCCCATGACGATGATGAAGCCCAGGAAGAGGGGCATCGCGACGATGGCCACGATGAAACTGCGCTTGAACACATCTTTCCTGAACTGCTGTTCGGCGACGAGCCAAACCTTGGACATCGCGTCACTCCTTTGTCACTGCCAAACCGCTCTGGCCGGTCTCCGACCGAGCCACGTCGCTCTGGCCGGTCTCCGACCGAGCCACCTCGCTCTGGCCGGTCTCCGACCGAGCCAGCTCGCTCTGGCCGGTCTCCGACCGAGCCAGCTCGCTCTGGCCGGTCTCCGACCGAGCCACCTCGCTCTGGCCGGTCTCCGACCGAGCCACCTCGCTCTGGCCGGTCTCCGACCGAGCCAGCTATGGTCGTTGCCTACTGCTCGCTCACCACCTGAATGAAGATCTCATCCAGGCTGGGCAGGGCGATCTCGAACTGCTCGATGGCGCAGTGCTGGCTGACCAACTGCTGCAAGATCTCCTGCGGGCTGGTTTGCTGATCCAGCGTCAGTTGCAGCGCGTCGTTGTGCGGCGTGACCGCCTGCACGCCGGCCAGCGCCGGCAGCTCGCCATCCACCTTCACCCGCACCGCGTGGCCGGAGTGCTCGCGCCGGATCTGGGCCAGGTCGCCGTACAGCACGTTGCGCCCCTGGTTGATCAGCACGATGCGGTTGCACAGCTCCTCGACCTGATGCATGATGTGGGTGGACATGATGATCGTCACCCCCCGCCGGTGCAGCTCCAGCATCAGGTCCTTGGCCAGTTGCGTGTTGACCGGGTCCAGACCGCTGAAGGGCTCATCCATGATCAGAATCTCAGGTTCATGGAGCACCGTGCTGATGATCTGCGCCTTCTGCTGCATGCCCTTGCTCAGCTCCTTGACCTTCTTGGCGCGGTGCTGAGCCAGGTCGAAATGCTCCAGATAGGGCTGCAAGCGGCGGCGGGCGTCGGTCTTGGAGAGGCCCTTGAGGGTGGCCAGGTAGATCAGGCAGGCCTCCAACGGCATCTCCTGGTAGAGTCCGCGTTCCTCCGGCATGTAGCCGATGCGGTTTTTTTTCGCCTCGGTCATGGGGCCATCCAGGATCGACACCGTGCCCGCGTCCGGCTGGAAGATGTCCAGCATCAGGCGAATCGAGGTGGTCTTGCCGGCGCCGTTGGGGCCCAGCAGGCCGAAGATCTCCCCCTTTTCCACAGCGAAGGAGACGTCAGCCACAGCCTGGGTGGGGCCAAACGCTTTCTTGAGATGAGAAACTTCCACGGTTGCCATAGCCGTGCTATCCTTTCACAGGCGCGCGCTGGGCGCGTGACACAATCTACAAGGCCCATGATACCACAGTCCGCCGGGAAGGGCGAAGGGGAGGGGGGGCGCAACAGCAATTCCAAATATGGGCGGAGTCGAGGCTTCAGCCGGGTCTGGACGATGCGAGTTGAGCGTGCAAACCCGGCTGAAGCCTCGACTCCAGTTTGGCAATCGCCATATTTGGAATTGCTGGGGGCGCAAAACCAACGGCTGGATGGCCTGAGCGGGCCATCCAGCCGTTGCGAGCCGCGGGCGGGGGCGCGGGCTATTCGTAGCGAAAGCGCTTGACGCCGACCAGGAAGAAGAGGACGGCCGAGGCCAGCATGTAGCCGATGGCCGGCAGGATGGCGCCGAAATCCCGGCCGCGCGTGCCCAGATCGGTCAGCGCCTGCATGGCCCAGGTCATGGGGATGACGAAGACGATCTTCTGCATGACGGGCGGGAAGAACTCCAGCGGCCAGAAGCTGCCGCTCATCATGCCAAAGACCATGCCCAGCATGATGCTCAGCCCATTCGCCTGGTTCTCGCTCTTGACGAACGCGCCCAGCATGACGCCCATGGCCACCGACGACAGGCCGAAGGCCATCAGCACGCCCAGCACCGCGGCCGGCGGCCCCCAGCGGATGTTCAAGACCAGCGCGCCGAAGCCCACCAGCAACAGCATTTGCACGATGCTCAGGCTGTACTGGCCGACCACCGTGCCCAGCAGATAGGTCGATGTGCTGGTCGGCGTGGTCAGCAGCCGCTTCAGCGTGCCTGTAACCCGTTCGGAGACCATCATCCCCGACGTGCCCAGCAGGGGAATGAAGACCCAGACCAGCATCTGGCCGGCGGAGCCTTGGAGGGCGCCGCTGTATTCCTCGCGCTGTTCCTGAACGGCTGCCACGGCCACCATGCGCTCCGGCGCGGCGGCCAGCAGATTCTGGGCGGCGGCCAGGCTGGCGTCGAAGTAGGCCGTGCGCTGCGAAGCGTCGTCGAAGGGACGCAACTGCTCCGCCGCGGCCACGCTGCTGTCGGCCGCCGACAGCGCGCGGCTGACCTGGGCGGCCGCGGCCTCGATGGCCTGCTGCGCGGCCATGCCGTTGACGCTGGTCGGCTCCAGTTGCAGGTCCAGGTCCACCGGCTGGCCGGCGCGCAGGCTGGCCTCGAAGCCGGCGGGGATGGTCAGCAGCGCCGGCGCGTCGCCGTCGTCGAACTGCGCGGCCGCCGCGGCCGCGTCCAGCGTCTCCGGGCGAACGCTGCCGCCGTCGGTCAGCACCTGCACCAGGTCCTGGCTGAGGGCGCCGCCGTCCTGGTTGACCACCAACACCGCGATGCGGTTGTCGCTGTTGGCCTGGCCGCTGGCAAAGTTGGAGACCACCATGGTGAAGATCACGGGCAGGACGATGAAGAAGAGCAGCTCCGACGGGCTGGCAAAGCGGAGCAGGGTGTCTTTGCGGGCGATGTTCAGGATGCGGTTCATGATGTTACCTCTGCAAGAAGCCTTTGCGGTTGAACAGCGCCACCGAGATGGCCAGCAGGACCGCGCCCATAAGCAACAGCGCGGCGATGTCGGGCGCGATGTCGGCCAGGTCGCCGCCGCGCGCCAGGGTGGTGAAGCCGTCCATGGCCCAGGCGTTGGGGGTGATCTTGCCCAGCGTGCCCAGCGCTCCGGTCAGCGTGCTGCCGAAAAAGTTGCCGCCCAGGACGCCGAAGAGCAGCATCAGGGCCATGCCCAGGGTGGCCACCTGGTTGGGCGTCTTGGCCACGGCGGCCAACAGCAGCCCCCAGCCGGCCGCGCCTGCCACGGCCGCCAACACCAACGCGATCACGCCCAGCGGGTCGCCCCACCGCAGGCGAAAGAGCAGCGCGCTGGCCAGGATCAGGATGAACATCTGCGCCGCGCCCACCAGGTAGACGCCGGTGATCTTGCCCACCAGGATCGAGCCGCTGCCGGTGGCGGTGCTCATCATGCGGGCCAGGGTGCCATCGCGCCGCTCCACCAGGATGCTGCGGCTGCCCAGGCTGACGGTGAACATCAGGAAGACCAGCGCCATGCCGGGGGCCAGCAGCAGCAGCGGGTTGAATTCATTGGTCTCCTCGGGGGCGACGTCGCTGCGCCGGACGCGGATCAGCGCCTCGCCGGCCAGTTGGCTTTGCTCCTGGCCGATCTGCTGCGCCACCTGCGCGATATTCTGCGGCGCGATCAGCCCGCTGCGCAGGAGCTGTTCGATGGCCACCTGCCCGCCGACGCGGCTGGCCTCCACCTGGTCGACGAAGCCTTCGACGATGGAGCGCACGATGCCGGCGCTGATGGGCCGGCCCGGGTTGGTGTAGACCTCGATTGGCACGGCCGGTGCGGAGACCGCGGCGGCGTCCCTGGGGATGATGCTGTCGGTGAAGCCGGCGGGGATGATCACCGCGGCCACCACCTTGTCGGCCATGACCTGTTCACGGGCCGCGGCCGGGTCGGCGCTGAGGGTGGGCGCCAGCAGGTCGGCCAGATCGGGCGAGGTCAGCATCTCCTCCAGGGCCGCGCCCAGTTGGCCGTCGTCCTGGTTGACCACGACCAGCGGCAGTTGGGGGATTCCGCTGCCGCCGCTGGAGAAGGCGCCGCTGACCAGCCCCACGCCCAAGGTCAAGGCGAAGGGCGTCGCCAGCATCAGCAGCAACGCCGCCCGGTCGCGAAACATCAACCGCAGGTCTTTCCAACCGATGACAAAAAGCTTTGACATGGTGTTTCTCCCGGGGTTCGGTGAACGGTGAACGGTGAACGGTGATCCGTGAACGGTGAACGGTGAACGGTGATCCGTGAACGGTGAACGGTGAACGGTGAACGGTGAACGGTGATCGGTGATCGGTCATCGGTGGCCAGTGAACGGTGGTCCGCGACCCATTAACCGTTAACCGTTTACCGTTAACCGTTAACCGTTTACCGTTAACCGTTTACCGTTAACCCTTCCCTAATCCCGCAGCGCCCGTCCCGTCAGGTGCAGGAAGACCGCCTCCAGGTTGGGCTCTTCGATCTCCACCGAGCGGATCTTGAAGCCTAGGCGGTCGGCCTGGGTGAAAACGGGGGGGATGGCATCCTGCGCTTCGGGGACGATCAGCACGATCTGGTGGTCGGCGGTGGTGACTTGGCGCACCTCGGGCAGGGTCTGCATCGCGGCGATGAAGGGCTCGATCTCCTGGCCTTCGGGCAGGTGCAGGCGCAGCGCGTCCATCTGGCCGACCATCTGCGTCAGCTCCTGCTGCGTGCCCAGCGCGATCAGCTTGCCGTGATCGACAATGCCGACGCGCTGCGACAGCTCCTCGGCCTCCTCCATGTAGTGGGTGGTGTAGAGTACGGTCATGCCCTGCCGGTTGAGCTCCTTGACGCTGTCCAGGATGTTGCGCCGGCTTTGTGGGTCGATGCCCACCGTCGGCTCGTCCATGAAGAGGATGCGCGGCCGGTGCAGCAGCCCGACGCCGATGTTGATGCGCCGCTTCATGCCGCCGGAGTAGGTCTTGACCCGCTGCTTGGCCTTGTCGGCCAGCCCGACCTGCTCCAGCACCTCTTTGGCGCGCTGCTTCAGCGCGTCGCCGCTCATGCCATAGAGCCGCCCCCAGAAGATCAGGTTCTCCCAGGCGCTGAGTTCTTCGTAGAGGGCGATATCCTGCGGCACGACGCCGATGGCCTGTTTGACTTTCATGGGGTCCTGGCTGACTGAGTGGCCGGCGACCACGGCGTCGCCCGCGGTGGGGGCCAGCAGACAGGCCAGCATGGAGATGGTGGTGGTCTTGCCGGCGCCGTTGGGGCCCAGCAGGCTGAACACCTCTCCCTCGTCGATGGTGAAGCTGACGTTGTCCACGGCGGTGAAATCGCCGAACTTCTTGACCAGGCTGTGCGCTTCGAGAATGGGTGGCATAGGGGGGCCTCCGGTGTCGATGGCTTGCATCGTGATGTGTGGCAGGTGCTGCGTGGTGCGTGAACGCAGGGCGATCGTCCGGGCAGCCATGCACCATCCGGCCGGGGGCTCGCCCGATCTGCCTGTGCATGGATGGCTGGTTGCTGCGCCATGTTCACGCACCACTCGTTACGCATCACGTCCGCATCACGTTTCACGCTTCAGCGAAATTTCGCCCTAATATAGCACAACGCCGGTCACATGGCCCAGTGCCAAAGGTCATGCACCCGGTCACGTGTCCGCGCCCTGCTGCGCGATTTTTCCCTTGCACTTCACAAGTTGACAGGAATGCATCTCGTTTGTACAATGGGGGGCGTCTGAGACAATGAGGTCGCGACAAATCGTATCGGCCTGTCTCAGGCCGATTTTTTCGTTTAGTGCACAGGAAGACGCCGGAAAGCCGGCTGGCGGATCAGGCAACCAGCGCCGCCGCTGATCTTCCAAGTCCAGAGCAGATGGCCTATGCCTACCAACAACGAACCTTACGTGCTGCATACCTGGCAGCAGCGCCAGACCGACTGGAACGCCCCCACCGTCGCCGGCGGCGCGGGCGCGTGGTTCTGGGATGAAAGCGGCCAGCGCTATCTCGATCTCAGCAGCCAGGCGCAATGCAATCACCTGGGCCACCAGCACCCTGACCTGGTGGCGGCCATCCAGCGCCAGGCCGGCGAGCTCTGCTTCATCCACAACGCCTGGGGCGCGCGGCCGCGGGCCGAGCTGGCCGAGCGCATCGTCGCCAAAAGCGGGCTGGCCGGCGGCAAGGTCTTCTTCACCACCAGCGGCGCCGAATCCACCGAGCACGCGATCAAGATGGCGCGCTGGATCACCGGCCGGCGCAAGGTCATCGGCCGCTACCGCTCCTACCACGGCGCCACCAGCAACGCCATCACCCTCAGCGGCGACAACCGCAACTGGGGCGTGGTAGCTGCACCGGACGTGGTGCATGCCCTGCCCCCCTACTGTTATCGCTGCCCCTTTGGCCAGAGCTACCCGACCTGCAAACTGCGCTGCGCCCAGCATCTGGCCGAGCTGATCGAATGGGAGGGGCCGGAGACCATCGCGGCCCTCTTCGTGGAACCGGTGGTGGGCACCAATGGCCTCTTCTTCGGCCCTGGCGACTATTGGCGGGAGCTGCGGGCGATCTGCGATCGCTACGGCATCCTGCTGGTGGCCGACGAGGTGATGACCGGCTTTGGCCGCACCGGCGAGTGGTTCGGCTGGCAGCACTGGCCCGAGGCCGCGCCCGACATGATGCTGCTGGCCAAGGGGCTGACCGCGGCGCATCTGCCCCTGGGCGCGGTGGCGCTGAACCAGCGCTGCGCCGCCTTCTTCGACGATCATTCGCTGCCCACCGGCCTGACCTACGCCGGCCATCCCCTCTGCTGCGCGGCCGGCGTGGCCGCCATGGAGGTCTACGAGCGCGATGGCCTGGTGCAGCGCAGCCGCGAGCTGGGCCAATGGCTGTTGACGCGGCTGCAAGAGATGGCCGCGCGCCATCCGGTGATCGGCGAGGTGCGCGGGCTGGGCCTGTTCGCCGCGCTGGAGCTGGTGGCCGACCGTGAGACCCGCCAGCCGCTGGCGCCCTGGCCGCAGATGCCGCCCAGCCTGAAAAAACTGGCGGCCGAGGCCCAGCGGCGCGGCGTTGCGCCCGGCACGCGCGGCAATCTTCTCATCATCTCCCCGCCGTTGAACATTCTGCGCGAAGACCTGGAGTGGGGTCTGAGCGTGCTGGATGAGCTGCTCGGGGGAGAATGGTAAATTGGTGAATGGTGAATTGGTGAATGGCGATCGCGAAAACGCTCTCCAACATCAGTTCCTCTGAGTTCCTTTCGTGTCTTTCGTGAATTTCCGGACCATTTCAGGAGTAACCTCATGACCAAACCGAAGATTAAGATCACCTATTCGACCTTGTCGGCTGCCAGCCCTGAGCTGCATCAGATGTTCGACGAGGCGGTGGAGCAGGCCAAGGCCCGCTTTGGCGCCAACTATCCCATGTACATCAACGGCGAGGAGCGCTGCGCCGATGAGACCTTCGAGGATCGCAGCCCGATCAACACCGACTGGCTGCTGGGTCATTTCCAGAAGGGCACGGCCGAGCATGGGCGTGAGGCGCTTCAGGCGGCGCGCGCGGCCTTCCCCGGCTGGAGCCAGACCCCCTGGCAGGAGCGCGTCGCGCTGCTGCGCAAGGCGGCCGACCTGATCAGCGACCGCAGCATCGTCATCGGCGCGGCGGTGGCGCTGGAGGTGGGCAAGAACCGGCTGGAGAGCATCGGCGACGTGGAAGAGACGGCCGACCTGATCCGCTACTACTGCGATCAGATGGAGGTCAACAACGGCTTCGTGCGCACCATGCTGCCGGAGTCTCCCAAGCACCACAACACCAGCGTGCTCAAGCCCCACGGCGTCTGGGTCGTGATCTCCCCCTTCAACTTCCCCTTCGCGCTGGCTGGCGGGCCCAGCGGCGGCGCGCTGGTGGCGGGCAACACGGTGGTCTTCAAGCCGGCCTCCGACACCCCGCTCAGCGGCTGGCTGCTGACCGAGTGCATGCGCGATGCGGGGCTGCCCGCCGGCGTCTTCAACTTCGTCACCGGCCCCGGCAGCACCATCGGCCAGGAGATGATCAGCAACGAAGAGGTGGACGGCATCACCTTCACCGGCTCCTACGACGTGGGCATGCACATCATCAAGACCTTCGCCGGCGGCAAGTGGCCGCGGCCCTGCATCGCCGAGATGGGCGGCAAGAACGCGGTGATCGTCAGCGCCAAGGCTGACCTGGACAAGGCCGCGATGGGCATCATGCGTTCGGCCTTTGGCCTGAGCGGCCAGAAATGCTCGGCCGCCAGCCGCGTCTACGTGGAAGAGCCGGTCAAGGAGGCGCTCTTGCAGAAGCTGGTGGAGCTGACCAGCAAGATGGCCGTGGGCGACCCCACCCGCCAGGATGTGTTCATGGGCCCGGCGGCCAACAAGGGCGGCTACAAGGACTTCCAGCGTTTCGCCGAGCTGGCCGCGCGCGATGGCAAGATCGCCTTTGGCGGCCACGTGATGACCGAGGGCGACTTTGCCAAGGGTTACTTCGTGGCGCCGACCATCATCGACGACCTGCCGCTGGATCACGAGCTGTGGCAGGTGGAGATGTTCCTGCCCCTGGTGGCTGTGGCGGCCGTGCCGTCGCTGGAGGTGGCCATGCGTGAGGCCAACAACAGCAGCTATGGCCTGACCGGCGGCTTCTTCAGCGAGGACAAGGAAGAGGCGCAGTGGTACCTGGATCACATCGAGGCCGGCGTGGTCTACGTCAACCGGGCCGGCGGCGCCACCACCGGCGCCTGGCCGGGCTATCAGACCTTCGGCGGCTGGAAGGGCAGCGGCAGCACCGGCAAGAACGGCGGCGGCCCCTACTACGTCCAGCAGTACATGCACGAGCAGTCGCAGACGGTGGTGGACTGAACCAGCGCCGCGTCTGATCGGCTATGAGCAACGGGGTGCGGCAGGTTTTTCGCCTTGCCGCACCCCGTTCTTGTTCGCAGGGATGGGGAGCAACCGCTTGGGCAGCGCCCGGCGCAGCACTTTCAGCTCACGCCCGAGCGTCATGCCGGAGCTCTGGCATCAGAAGTACGCGGGCTCGTGATAGACGCCAAACACCTCGCGGAACACGTCGCTGATCTCGCCCAGGGTGGCATAGGCTGTGACACACTCCAGGATCGGGGGCATCAGATTGATGGACTCATCGCGCGCGGCGTCGGCCAGGCGGTGCAGGGTCTGCTGGACGACGGCGTTGTCGCGGCCGGCCCGCACAGCCTGCAGGCGCGCCATCTGCCGCTGATAGCCCTGCGGGTCCATGGCCAGCATGGGGATGGTCGGCGCCTCATCGGCCACGTAGTCGTTGACTCCCACGATCACCCGCTCCCCGTCGTCGATCTCGCGCTGGTAGACGTAGGCCGCCTCGGCGATCTCGCGCTGGAAGAAGCCGGCCTCGATGGCCGGCACCACGCCGCCGTGCCGCTCGATCTGGCGGAAGTAGGCGTTGGCCTCTTGCTCCATGCGGTTGGTCATGGCCTCGACGAAATAGGAGCCGGCCAGCGGGTCGATGGTGTTGGCCACGCCGCTCTCATGGCCGATGATCTGCTGGGTGCGCAGGGCCACGGTGACCGCCTTTTCCGAGGGCAGGGCCAGCGCCTCGTCCATGGAGTTGGTGTGCAGCGACTGGGTGCCGCCCAGCACCGCGGCCAGCGCCTGCACCGCCACGCGCACGATGTTGTTCTCCGGCTGCTGGGCGGTCAGGCTGACGCCGGCCGTCTGGGTGTGGAAGCGGAGCAGCCAAGAGCGCGGGTTTTTGGCGCCGTACTTCTCCCGCATGGCGCGCGCCCAGATGCGCCGCGCGGCCCGGTATTTGGCGATCTCCTCGAAAAAGTCGTTGTGTGCGTTGAAGAAGAAGCTCAGCCGCGGCGCGAAGTGGTCCACATCCAGCCCGCGCGCCATGGCTGCCTCCACGTAGGCGAAGCCGTCGGCCAGGGTGAAGGCCAGCTCCTGCACCGCGGTGCTGCCCGCCTCGCGGATGTGGTAGCCGCTGATGCTGATGGTGTTCCACTCCGGCATTTCATGGGCGCCGAACTCCACCGTGTCGGTCACCAGGCGCATGGAGGGCTCAGGGGGGAAGAGGAACTCCTTCTGCGCGATGTACTCCTTGAGAATGTCGTTCTGCAAGGTGCCGCGCAGTTGACGTCGCTGATAGCCCTGCTTCTCGGCCGCGGCGATGTACATGGCCCAGACGATGGCCGCGGGCGAGTTGATGGTCATGGAGGTGGTGACATCGCCCATGGGGATCTGGTCGAAGAGGATCTCCATGTCGGCCAGGGAGCTGACCGCCACGCCGCACTTGCCGAATTCGCCCAACGCCTCGGGCGCGTCGGTGTCATAGCCGTAGAGCGTCGGCATGTCGAAGGCCACGCTGAGGCCGGTCTGGCCCTGCTCCAGCAGATAGCGGAAGCGGGCGTTGGTCTCCTCGGCCGTGCCGAAGCCGGCGAACATGCGCATGGTCCACAGCTTGCCGCGGTGCAGGGTGGCATGAACGCCCCGCGTGTACGGGTACTCGCCGGGAAAGCCGATGTCGGCCAGGTAGTCGGTGTCCGCGATGTCGGCCGGCGTGTAGAGCCGTTCCACCGGCGCGGAGGAGGTGGTGATGAAGCGCTCCTGGCGCTCGGGGAAGCGATCCAGCGTCTTTTTCAGCGGGCCGGCCTGCCAGCGCTGGGTTTCCTCTTTGATGCGGGCCACTTCGTTGGGGTCGAACATAAGCCAATCCTCCGATCAAAAGCAACAACTGCACCGCCGCTGGTTTCGATACGCCTCAGAAG
>JAKQCW010000241.1 GCA_029558955.1 Chloroflexota bacterium | reverse complement strand
TCGGCCGTGCGGTTGCCGTTGTCCAGAATGGGGTTGATCTCTACCACATCGAGGGAGGCGACCTTGGTCGACTCGGCCAGGATCTCCATCAGCAGGTGCGCCTCGCGGTAGGAGAGGCCGCCCGGCACCGGCGTGCCGACGCCCGGCGCCACGTCAGGGTCGATGGAATCCATGTCCAGGCTGACGTGGATGCGCGAGAGGTGGTTCAGATGGCTGAGGGCGCGTCGGGCCACCATGGCCATGCCCAGCTCGTCGATATCGCGCATGGTGTAGACGTGGATGCCGGCGCCGGCCAGCGCTTCCCGCTCCGCGCCGTCCAGATCGCGAATGCCGATCATGGCGATCTCCTGCGGTCGCAGCTTGGGGCCATCATGTCCCAGGTTGACCAGCTCAGGGTGGCCGCGGCCGATCAGCGCGGCCACCGGCATGCCGTGGATGTTGCCCGAGGGGGAGGTGTCCGGCGTGTTGAAATCGCCGTGCGCGTCGATCCAGAGCAGCCCCAGCGGGCCGGCGCAGGCGGTGCCGCTGACGGTGCCGATGGCGATGGAGTGATCACCGCCCAGAAAGATGGGGATCTCCGACGCGCCGCAGGAGGCTTGGGAAATCTCGTAGATCGCCTGACAGGCTGAGACGACCTCAGGCAGATGGCGCAGGCCGCCGCCGGCGCTTTCGGTCCACTGGCGCGCCCGAACCGAGCGCTGATCGCGCTCCGGCACCGGCACGTTGCCCACGTCCTCCACCTGGTAGCCCAGGCGGGTCAGACGCTCGTACAGGCCGGCATAGCGCAGCGCGCTGGGGCCCATGTCCACCCCGCGGCGCTGTTGGCCCAGGTCCATGGGCACGCCCAGGATGCGAAGCTGCTGCGGCGAACGAAGCGATTGAAGCATGGCAAAACCCTTTCCAATGGCAGGCGATACGGTTATGGGCTGGGTTGATAGCGGCCCACCTCGGATCCATCGCTGGCGCGGTAGAGGATCAGCAGCGGGCTCAGCCCAGCCAGGTCAGTCTCCGCGGGCAGGGCAAAATCATACGAGTCCAGCACCGTTTCGCCCACGCGCCAGGCGCTGGTCGGATAGGCCCAGTGTACCGGCGTGCCGTCGATGGCCGCGACCACGGCGCCGTCCGGCCCCAGCAGGCGCGCTGAGACCTTCAACTCTTCGGTCACAGGCTGATCGACGCGCAGCGCGGCGTTCAGCCGCAGCCAACGGGCGCCGACGGCTGGCAGCTCGCTCAGCTCGAAGCCGGTGAGGCGCAGCCCGTCGCCCATGGCCACGTCCGGTGCTTGGGCCAGGGGGGGCGCCGACGCTGCGCCGGCTGGCCAGACCCGCACCAGCGGGCCGGCCGCGCTGAGCGAATAGCGCTCAGCCAGGCCAGGCAGCTCACGCGTCACGAAGACCGGCCGGCCCGCGGCCAGCTCCGCCTCGATGGCCGCCAGCCGCTCGGCTTCCTGGTCCGCGTCCATCAGCCGCACGTCCGGCCGCAGCCCGCGGTCCATCTGCAAATAGCGCAACAGGGTGATCTCGCCTTGCAGGCCGATGATGGTCGCCTGCTCCGGCAGATCCTGATTCAACATGGCCAGGCCGCAGTTCAGCGCGTTCCAGGCGTCGTTGCGCTTGGGGGTGAAGGCGGGTTTCTCCCCCACGGCCAGCACCTCGGCGCAGCTCTGCGGCCGTTGGGCGCCGGCCAGGATGCGCTGGGTGGTCAACAGCGGCTGGAGCAGCACCACGGCCGCCAGCAGGGCGGTGAGCGCCGCCTGCCAGGCCCGGCCTGAGGGCAGGTCAAGGCCCTCCAGCCAGGCGGCCAGGCGTTGCAAGAGCCAGCCCAGCCCGGCCGACGCGGCCAGCAGCCAGACCATGGTGGCGGGCAGGTAGAACACATCCGCGTCTGCGGTCTGGTAGCCGATGGCGAAGAGCAGGTTGGCGGCAAAGACCAGCGCCAGCAGCGTCCAGCGTTGGGGCTGTTGTGGCCAGCGCAGCCAGCCCAGCCCCCCCAGCAGCAGGCTGGCCAGCCCCATCTGGCTGAGCAGCAGGCGCAGGGGATAGCTGGCGGGGCGCTGCACCCCCAGCGGGTTGGCGCTGAGAAAGGCGCTGTAGTCGCTGGCCAGCACGTGGCGCCGAAAGCTGGGCCAACTGTCGATCACCACGCCGTCCAACGAGGTGACGCTTTGCCCGCGCAGCGGCAGATAGAGGTAGAGCGTCAGCGGCAGGAGGAAGGCCAGCGCCAGCATGGCCAGGTCACGCGGCCGGCGCAGCACGCCGGGATCGGTCCACAGCAGGTAGACGGCCACGCCCGGCGCCAGCAGCAGCGTGGTGCGGTGATGGGCCAGCGCCAGGCCGAAAACCAGCGCCAGCCAGGGCGTGTGCGTGCCCCGGTCGGACAGAGTCAGGTAGAGGATCAGCGCCACGGCCAGGCCGTGCAGCGTGTAGACCTCGGCGATGGTGGCCTGCGACCACCAGGTGGCGCTCAGGGCGAAGACGATGGCCATCAGGCCGGCCGGCAGCCGGTCGCTGCCCAGGCGGCGGGCGGTCAGAAAGAAGAGGCCGACCGCGGCCGCGCCGGCCAGCGCGGAGAGCAGGTTGACCCGATAGGCCAGGTCGCCCACGGGCAGACGGCTGGCCAGCCAGCCCAGCAGGGTATAGAGGGGATAGCCGGTGGGGTGGGCGATGCCCAGGCTGGGCAGGACCACCTGAAATTCCAGGCTGTCATCGAAGACGGTGGTCACCGAGGGCGCAAGGGTGGCCAGGTAAAGCGCCAGGGCGGCCGCTGTCAGCCCCAGCGCCCACCAGCCATCGCGGCGCGTCGCCGGCCGGCTGGCCGGGGTGTGGTCTGTGTGCATCAACGGCCCTGCACCCCCGGCGCAAAGCTGACGCGGCCCGGCCGGCGCGGGAAAACCGCGCCCTCACGGGGCGCGCTGGCGCCTGTTGAGGACGCCGCGCGCGGCGCGCTTACGATGGTACCGGACCGATCAACCACAAACCAACGACCCATGACGCCTTGCTCCGAACGATAGCGGTTCGCATCCGCCGGTTGAGTAGCCTTCTGAGGCGTATCGAAACCAGCGGGCGCATTATAGCCCCATGCGGCGGCGCTGGCAATCTGGCCCCGGCGACGAGACCACGTTCGACAACGTCCACCAGTCCGGAGTCGAGGCTTTAGCCGGGGTCGGTGCGCGTGGGACAAACCCGGCTGAAGCCTCGACTCCGCGCTCAGTCCGGAGTCGAGGCTTTAGCCGGGGTCGGTGCGCGTGGGATAAAGCCGGCTGAAGCCTCGACTCCGTGCCCAGTCCGGAGTCGAGGCTTTAGCCGGGGTCGGTGCGCGTGGGATAAACCCGGCTGAAGCCTCGACTCCGTGCCCAGTCCGGAGTCGAGGCTTTAGCCGGGGTCGGTGCGCGTGGGACAAAGCCGGCTGAAGCCTCGACTCCGCGCCAGTCCGGAGTCGAGGCTTTAGCCGGGGTCGGTGCGCGTGGGACAAACCCGGCTGAAGCCTCGACTCCGCGCCCAGTCCGGAGTCGAGGTTTTAGCCGGGGTCGGTGCGCGTGGGACAAACCCGGCTGAAGCCTCGACTCCGCGCCCAGTTCGGAGTCGAGGCTTTAGCCGGGGTCGGTGCGCGTGGGACAAACCCGGCTGAAGCCTCGACTCCGCGTCCAGGAGGAGTCCGCCAGTTCGGAGTCGAGGCTTTAGCCGGGGTCGGTGCGCGTGGGACAAACCCGGCTGAAGCCTCGACTCCGCGCCAGTCCGGAGTCGAGGCTTCAGCCGGGGTCGGTGCGCGTGGGACAAAGCCGGCTGAAGCCTCGACTCCGCGCCCAGTTCGGAGTCGAGGCTTTAGCCGGGGTCGGTGCGCGTGGGACAAAGCCGGCTGAAGCCTCGACTCCGCGCCCAGTCCGGAGTCGAGGCTTTAGCCGGGGTCGGTGCGCGTGGGACAAAGCCGGCTGAAGCCTCGACTCCGCGTCCAGTCCGGAGTCGAGGCTTTAGCCGGGATCGGTGCGCGTGGGATAAACCCGGCTGAAGCCTCGACTCCGTGCCCAGTCCGGAGTCGAGGCTTTAGCCGGGATCGGTGCGCGTGGGACAAACCCGGCTGAAGCCTCGACTCCGTGCCCAGTCCGGAGTCGAGGCTTTAGCCGGGGTCGGTGCGCATGGGACAAACCCGGCTGAAGCCTCGACTCCGCGCCCAGTCCGGAGTCGAGGCTTTAGCCGGGGTCGGTGCGCGTGGGACAAAGCCGGCTGAAGCCTCGACTCAGCGCCTTGGCAGGGGAGTTGCGGCGCGACGGCCAGCCGGCTTTCACTGCAATGCGCGGGCTATGGTATGATAGCCCGCGGCCGGCCGGCGGCTGGCCGAATCCCCATTCAGGTGACGAGCTGATGACCGAAAAGATCGTGCTCTACGGCAATCTGATCTGCCCCATGATACCGCCGGTGCGCAACATGTTGGACCGGGCGGGCGCGGCCTACGAGTACATCGATATCTCCCTGGATCGCACGGCGCGCCAGCGCGTGATCGAGATCAACCAGGGCTATGCCAGCGTGCCCACCCTGGTCTTCGCCGATGGCAGCACGCTCACCGAGCCCAAGGAGAGCGAGCTGCTGGCGCGGCTGGAGGCATTGGGCTACCCTGTGCCCCCGGCGACACTGGGCCAGAAGGTCATGGTCGTTCTGCAAACCCCCAGCATTCTGATGTTCGGCGTGGTGTTTCTGGCCATCGGCCCGGCCACCGGGCAGCATACGCTCACGGTGGCCGGCGGCGTGTTGTTGGCAGCGGCCGGCATAGGCCGGCTGCCCTGGGCGCTGAGCAGGGTGCGATAGAACTTCAGAAGCCGCGGGTTGCGCAGTCGCTATGACAAAACAGATCGTCTTTTTGATGTCGGACACCGGCGGGGGACACCGCGCCTCGGCCAATGCGCTGGTCGAGGCGCTGCGCGTCCTGCACGGCGACGGGGTGCAGTGCCAACTGGTTGACCTCCTGACGCACTACGGCACATGGCCGCTCAGCCGCGCCGGGGCCTACTACCAGCCGTTGATAGACCACCATCTCTGGCTGTGGCGGCTGGGGTTCGGGTGCGTCAACGAGGCGCGGCTGTGGCAGATCGCGGCGTTGACCGCGCGGCTGTGGCAGCGGGAGGGCCTGCGCCGCTTCGCCGCTGAATACCCCGCCGATCTGTACGTCTCGGTGCATCCGCTGCTCAACCACGCGCCCTGGTGGACGTTGCGCCGGCGCAACCGGCGCGCCCCCTTCGCCACGGTGGTCACAGACCTGGCCAGCGCGCCGCGGCCGTGGTACAACCCCGCGGTGGATCAACTGTCCGCTTCCTGTCCCCAGGTGCAGAGTGCGGCGCTGCGGGCTGGCATCCCCCCGGAGCGTGTGCTGCTGGGCGGCCTGCCCATCCGGCTGGCCTATGCCCAGCCCCGCCCGACGGCGGCCGCGGCGCGCGCCGCCTTGGGGCTGGAGCAGCGCCCCACGGCGCTGCTGTTGGGGGGCGGCGCAGGGATGGGTGCGCTGGCGC
Organism: Chloroflexota bacterium; assembly: GCA_029558955.1. Classification (GTDB taxonomy): domain Bacteria; phylum Chloroflexota; class Anaerolineae; order JAAEKA01; family JAAEKA01; genus JAAEKA01. Next base: position 23,448 of record JAKQCW010000241.1, on the reverse strand, counting down.
CGCTGGCCGCGGCGCTGGCCGCGCGGCTGGCGCCGCAGGGCGCTCAGTTGGCCGTGATCTGTGGACGCAACCAGCGGCTGCACGATCAACTGGCCGCACAGCGTTGGCCCGGGGCCGTGCGCATCGCCGGCTACGTGGACAACATGCCCCTCTGGATGGCCGCGGCCGATCTGGTCGTCAGCAAAGCGGGGCCGGGAACCATCGCCGAGGCGTTGGCCTGCGAGCTGCCGCTGATCCTGCACAGCTTTGTCCCGGGCCAGGAGAGCGGCAACGTGCGCTACGTCGAGCAGAACGGCGTCGGGGTCTATTGCCGTCACCCCGATCAGATCGCCGCGCTGGCCGCCGCCTGGCTGGCGCCGGGCAGCGGGGAATTGGCTGCCCGGCGGGCCCGCGCCCGCAGGTTGGCCCAGCCAGAGGCCGCGCTGACCATCGCCGGGGCGCTGAGCAAGCTGCTCGACTGAGGCGCTGGCGCAGCGGGGCGGCGGACTACTGGCTCCCTTGGCTCCCTTCCGGCGGCGCGTTCTTGAGAAACTCGTAGATATCTGGCGCCTCGCCGGCGGCCGCAGTTCCCGTCTCCTGGCTGGCCGGCTTCTCGTCCACCAGGGTGATGGGGGAGCGCTGATAGCGCGTCGTCCTGGGTCGCGGCGCTTCCTCGGTCACCGTGGTGACGCTGGCGCCGGGGGCCAGGGAAGCCTCAGCCGCGGCCGGCGCGGCCGGCAGCTCGACCGCGGGCGGGGCCTGGCGGCTGGCCCGCAGCGCGGCATAGCCCAACAGGCCGGCGCCGCCCAGCACCAGCAGCACCGGCCAGAGTCGCTGCGCCTCGGCCAGGCCCGGCAGCGCGGTGGGCAGATAGGCTGCCAACGCCGCCAGACCCATGATGCCCAGCGCGGCCGCGGGCACCAGGGCCCAGGAAAAACGCTGCCGCTCACGGGCCAGGGCATAGATCAGAAAGAAAACCAGCCCCATGCCGCCGAAGAGCACCGCGCCCAGCAGCTCCGGCGTGGCCTCCGGCCGCGTGCTGAGCAGAACCACCAGCATCATCACTGCCACGGCGCCGAAGGGGATCAGCGCCCACCAGCGCTCCTCGCGATCGCTGAGATAGATCACCAGGAAGGCCAGGGTGACGCCGGCCAACAAGACCACGGCGACCCAGGTGGCCGGCATGCCGCGCGCGGAAAGGAACAGGATGGCCGCCACTGCCAGCAGAGTGAACCCGGGGATCAGACGCCACCAGGCCGAACGCTTGTTGAGATAGCTGAAGATGAAGGCCAGCCCCGCCAGGGCAAAGAGGGCCACCACCGCCCAGGTGGCGGTGCTCTCGATGCTGGCCAGGATGTCCAGATTCCACACCAGCAGGCCGGCGCCGATCACCAGCAGCACGGCGCCCCAGATCACGCTGTCACTCGGTTTGCTCATGGCGCACCTCGTCGGGCGTGCAGCAGTGCGCTGCCGCCCAGGTAGAGAAAGGCCAGGGCCAGCGCGGCCCAGGCGACGGTTTGCCACCAGGGGCCGCGGCTCAGCGCCAGGCCGGCGCAGAAGAACAGCAGCCCCAGGCTCCAGGCGGCCTGAAACGATGGCTGGGCCAGCGCCTGGCGCAGCGTCAGCCGCGGCTGCACCAGCCTGCGCCGCCAGTCGGCATAGCTGACTGCCGCCAGCGCGACGGCCAGGCCCAGGATCCAGAGGGCGTTATAGACAACGCCAAACCAATCGATATCGCTCACGGTTCACCTTCCAGCTTGTCACAGTTTGCTCGAAGCGCCGGCCGTCGCAGCCGGTGCATCATCCCAGATAGCCCAGCCCTGCCAGCCGCTCACGCACATACTCTTCCTCGGCCTCGCTGAAGCTGACCTCCGCGCCGGCGCCGTCGAGGCCCAGCTCGGCCAGTGTGGTGGCGCGCACCGGCCCGGCTGCGCTCCCGGCCAGGGCCGCGGCCAGCACGTGGCCATCCATCTCCGCCGGCACCGGCTGGCCCAGCAGGTGCAGCGCGGTCGGCGCGATGTCGATCAGCGCCGCGCCGTGCACCTGGCTGCCGGGCTGGATATCTGGCCCCCAGGCGATGAAGATGCCGTTGGCGCGGTGGCAGCCGGTGATCCAGATCTGGCTCAGCTCGGCGGTGCTCAACTGGCGGGCCGCGTCGGCGCCGCGATAGCTGCCATGCGGCTTGAACACGTCGGCGTATTCCCCTTCCACGACCAGGTCAGGGAAGCGTTCCAGATAGGGCCCGTGGAAGAGTTCCTCTCGCCGCCAGACCTTGCGAATGGGCCGGGCGCCGGTGGCGGGATCGGTCAACTGCGGCAGGGTGGCGATGATCTGCTGGCGCAGCGCCTCATAGTCCGCGCCGGGCTGGACGATGCCGTGCGGGTCGCGGCCGGCCAGGTTGATCCAGATGTTGCCGCGCAGCTCCTCGCTGAAGGCGCGGGTGTGATACCAGTCCACGCCGGGGAAAAAGGTCTCGGCCCCCAGGCGGGTGCGCAGGCTGTCCGGCCACCAGGCGCGCAGCTTGGTCAGCGTCTGGAAGCCCACCTGGCGATAGAGCCAGTGTTTGCCGCGCTGGGCGGCGTGCGAGGCGACGATGGCGACCCGCTCGCCGAAGGTGGCCTGGTTGTTGGCGCGGTCGCGGAAGTGCAACAGGCCCTGGTTGGCCAGCCAGAGGTTGAGGTGCACCGCCTGCGGCCCCAGCGGGCCCTGGCCATGGTCGGAGACCACCAGCACGTTGACGTCAGGCATCTCCTGGATGCGCTGCAACAGCTCGCCGATGCGCTGGTCGCAGCGCCGGTAGACCTCGCGCAGGGTGTCGCCATAGCGCGCGGCCTCGGCCGGATCGTAGAGGGGATGGCTGGGGTCGTGGTATTTCCAGAAGAAATGGGCCGCGCCGTCGGGCGCACTGACCACGAAGAAGAGCAGGTCCCAGGGCCGCGTGTCCATCAAGTGCAGCGCCACGTCGAAACGCACGTCGGCCTCGCGCAGCAGCTCAGCCCGGGCCAGGTCAGGCCGGCCGCGCTGGGTCCACAGCCAATCGTTGGGCACGATCACGTAGGGGGTCGAGCTGGCGTGATCGAGCTCAGCCTTCAGCTCCGGGGGGTAGGTATAGACGGTGTCCAGGCCGGGCGTGTCGCGGCCGCTGACCATCACCCCCTGCACCGCTTCGGGCGGGTAGGTCTGCGGCACGTTGACGATGATCACCTCCTTGCCCGCCTGGCTGAGCAGGTTCCAGAGCGCGGGCATGCTGCGGTGACTGGCGTTCATCAGGCGGAAGCCGTAGGTGTTGAAATCGCGCTCCCAGAAGTCGAAGACGCGGTGTTTGCCCTGCTGGGCGCCGGTCACCATGGAGGTCCAGGCCTGGGCCGTGAAGGGATGCACCACCGACTCCAGCGGTCCCCAACTGCCCTCGGTCATCAGCCGTTGCAGGTTGGGCAGGTCGCCGGTGGCTATCCACGGCTGAATCAGATCAAAGGTTGCGCCGTCCAGGCCGATGATGACCAGGCGGCGATTGTTGGTTGCCATGTCAGAAGTCCACGCTGAGTCGCTCACTGTTTGCCTCGCTGCCAGCGCAACATCAGGCGGATGCCCTCGCGCTCGTTGGCGTCGAAGGTGCGCAGCAGCCACGCCGCAATCGCGAAGGCGACCAATCCGGCCGCGCCGATGGCCAGAATCTCCAGCACAGCGCCCACCGTTCCCGATGGGGCCACGCCGGCCAGGATCAGCGCGCTCCAGACGCGGTTGCCCACCAGAAAGACCAGCCCGGCCGCGCCGCAGGCTGCGATCAGCTTGAGCAGCGAGGGCAGCAGCCGGCGCCAGTGAAAATGCCGCCACATGACCGCGGTGCCCACCAGGAAGAGCACTCCCTCGGCCGTCAGAATGCCGTAGACCACGCCCATGGCCTCAAATCGCGGGATGCCCCACCAGGCGACCAGCAGCCCGGCCGCCAGGCCGGCCGCCAGGCCGATGGTCTCGAATTTCTGCCGCCCCAGCGCCACCAGCGTCACGCTGTAGAGCCAGTTCTGGAAGTAGAAGATGATCACCCAGCCCAGCCAGGCCAGCACCTGCTCGGCCGCGGCCAGGTCGATGGCCGAGCCCAGCAGCAGTTCGACGATGGGGGCGGCCAAAAAGGTGAAGGCCAGCGCGATCAGCAGGCTCAGCCCCACGAAGAGCTTCAGGCTCTTGGCGAAGGCGACGTCGAATTCTTCGATGCGGTTGGCGACCCGGCTGCTCAGGGCGGGCAGCAGTGCGGCGGCGAAGGCGCCGGGCAGGATGTGCATCTGCTGCACCACGCGCAGGGGGCCGTACAGCACGCCGTTGACCAGATCGCCCTGTTCCTGGCCCAGCCATAGGACGGTCAGCACCACGCCGGCGCGCCAGATGTAGCTGCGCAGCAGCAGGCTGACGCCCACCGGCAGCGATTCGATCAGCAATTGCCAGGCCAGCACCGCATCCTGCCAGCGTTGCACCGCCCGCGCCCCGGCCAGGTTGAGCTGCCGGCTGGCGGCTGAGCGTCCCTGGCGTCGCCAGAGCGACGCGGCGGCGGCGCTCTGACGCAGGGCAAAACCGGCGCCCGCCGGTATGCCCGACAGGAAATGGGCCTGGGCGTAGTTCTTGCGACGGCTGTCCCACCACAGATAGGCCAGCCGGCCGCCGTTGGCCAGGATGCGCGCCGAGAAGAGCGCCACCAGCCCCAGGTTCAGCCAGACCACCGTCAGCGTCAGCGTCAGCAGCAAGATCTGGGCGATGAGGATGCTCCAGAAGGTGTATTCCATGCGCTGGTAGCCCTGGAGCATGGCGGCCAGGACATCGCCTTGCAGATAGATGACCTGGGCGACGAAGAAGGCCATGGTGGCCAGCCAGAGGTAAGGATCGCCGTTGTTGGCTGCCAGCAGCGCCACGACCACGAAGACGATGAACGCCAGCAGCAGGCGCATGGTCCAGATGGCGCTGGTCAGCCGGTTGGAATCCTCGCGGCCCCGGGCGATCTCGCGCACCAGGATGCGGTTCATGCCCATGTCGACGATGGCCGTGAAGAGCTCGATGAAGGTGATAATGAAGGCGTAGCGCCCCAGGCCGGCCTGGCCCAGATAGCGCGCCACCACACCTACGATCACCAGGCTGACCAGGGCCTGGAATCCATAGGCCAACAGCAGCAGGCCAGAGTTGATGGCGATGCGCTGTTCGGGGCGTTGCTCGAAAGTTTGCTCGTTCAAGGTCTGATTGGAACGCAGATCAACGCGAAAAACGCAGATCAGAGGATCGAAGCGGACTCTGGGCATTATATGCACGTCGGCGCGCTTGCGCTAAAACCCGGCAGTTCACGATTCTCATGCCGCCAGCGCCAGGCCCAGCAGGTTGAAGGCCAGCAGCGCCGCAACCAGGCCAGCCCGGCGGCGGGGGTGCGTCTCGAAGTGCAGCCAACGATCCAGCCCCAGCAGCAGCAGGCCGGTGATGGGCAGCAACGCCGGAAAGAGGTAGCGCCCCTGCGGCTGCCAGTCCCGCCCCAACATGGGCAGGAAGGTTTGCGCCGCGATCAGTGCGCCCGCCAGCAGCCAACTGGCCAGAAGGGGCCGCAGCGCCCCCTCGCGCCGCCAGCGCTGGGCCACCCCAACGCCAGCCATGAGCGTCACGGCCGCCAACAGGACATAGAACGCCGCCGGCAAGGGATGCTGCAGCCAGCCATAGTTGCCCCAGAAGCCGGCGAAGGTCAGCGCCAGGTAGAGCAGGCTGCGGCCGGGGTTTAGCTGACCCGCGGCCAGGTTGGGGATGAAGGCGCGCCAGCGGTCGGCCAGCGGCGCGGTCAACAGCTCTCCCAGGCGGGCGTTGGCGCTGAGATCGCCGTTGCGCAGCAGCGACGGAGCGGCAGGATCAGCCGCCAGCGGTCGCATGTCAGCCTGGGCCAACCACACCGGTTCAGCCTCGTCGGCGAAGAGGATCAGCCGGGCATAGGTGGTGGTGATGGCCAGGGTGCGCTGGATGCGCACCGGCTGCCACTGGGGCCCGACCGTGAAAGGGGTCTCGCTGAGGCCGGCCGCGTCGCGCAGGGCCAGCCGACCCGCGGCAGGCGTTGCGCCCGCGCTGCGCACCCAGGCCGTGGCCTGGAGCGGCTGGCCGGCCAGGGCGCTGATTCCGTCCACGTTCTGATAGAGGCGCGCGGCCGGGCCAGCCGCACCTGGCATGATCCGCACCGCCCAGCCAGGCTCCTCGCCGGCCAGGCGCACCCGGCCGCCGCCAGGCAGTTGGCCGACGCCCCTCCAGCCGGCCGGCATGGGCGTGGGCAGCAGCAGAACCAGGCTGGCGGCCGCGGCCAGCAGCGCGGCCGCCAGGCTGCGTCGCCGCCTGCTCCAGCCGCGCCGCCCCAGCCGACGCCAAACCCCGGCCGCGACCAGCAGCGTCAGCCAGGGCAGCAGGAAGGCGTTGGTCTTTTTGCTGGCCAGCGCCAAGGCCGTCAGGCCAAGCAGCCCCAGAACGCGCGGCCAGCTCCAGCCCAGACGCTGGCCGCGCAGCGTGGCCGCGAAGACCAGGGTGGCGGTCAACAGCGCCAGGCTGTCGTTGTTGATCGAACCGGCGATGAAGGCGGGCATGGGCAACAGCGCCAGCGCCAAGGGGTGCAGGCGAGCGGTCGCGGCGCCGACCACGGGCCGCCCGCCGCGCCAGGCCCAGGCGGTGGCCGCGGCCGTCAGCCCGAAGAGCAGCGCGCCCCACAGCCGCATCAGCCGGGCCTGGGTCTCCAGCGGCAGCGGCAGAAGGCAGAGGCTGGCCGGCGCCAGGTAGTAGGCGGGCGGCTCGTCGCCGATCTGGCTGGCCGAGCGCAGCAGGAAAGGGTCGGCCGCGAAGCTGGCCGGCAGCGGGTCGGGCTGTGACTGGCGCACCCGGGCCCAGAAATCATGGCGCTCCAGGCTGGCCACGATGGCCTGTTGCAGCGGCAGCTCGCGGTCGTGCCCTTGCAGCGGCCGGCGCAACTGCCCCAGCAGGCAGGCATATTCGAAGTGTCCTGGCTCGTCCGGCGCCTGCCAGAGGGGTGTGGCCAGGCCGAACAGGCTGGCGTTGAGCAGGGCGATGAAGAAGACGACTGCCAGCCACCAGGAGGACTGACAGTCCGCCGAAGGACTGTCAGTCCTGGCGCTTGAGCGCGGCATAGACCCCCTCCATCGCGCTGGCCGCGTGGGCCCAGGTGTACTGGCTGACGGCGCGGGCGCGCAGGGCCAGCGCCGCGCGGCCGGCGGCCTCCCGGTGATCCAGCGCCCAGGCCAGCGCGTCGGCCAGCCCGGCCGCGTCGCCGACCGGCGCATAGATGCCCCACTGGCCCAGATATTCGCGATGCACCGGCGTGTCGAAGGCCGCCACGGGCAGTCCGGCGGCCATATAGGGCAACAGTTTGCCGCTCCCCTCGGTGGCCGAAACCTTGGGGGCCACGGCCACATCCCCCAGCGCCAGATACAGCGGCGCCGCCTCATAGGCCACCGCGCCGGTGAAGGTGACGTGGCCAGCCAGCCCCAGCGCCTGCGCCTGCGCCTGATAGCGCGCCACGTCGGGAAAGCCCATCACCAGCAGATGCGGCGGCGCCGGGCGTCGAATCAGCCGCTGCATGGCCTGCAAGAGCAGCTCAGTGCCCTGATAGGCCGCCAACAGGCCTAGATAGACCAGCACAGGCCGGTCATCTGGCAGGTCCAGCCGCCGTCGCAGCGCCTGCAACGCCGGCCGGGAAAGCTCGGCGCGCGGCCGGAAGACCGCGGGATCGACGCTGTCAGGCAGGGTGTGGACGCGGTCAGGGGGCACACCCGCGCCGGCCAGCAGGCCCACCGCGTGGTGTGAGCTGGCCAGGATCGCGTCCGGCCGGCGGTCGATCCACCCTTCCAGCCGCTGCAGCGCGGGCAGAACCGGCGAGCACGGCCGCAGGAAGCGGTGATCCAACATCTCGGCCGTCAGGCTGCCCTGGAAGTCGAAGACCAGCGGCGCGGCCAGCAGGCGGGCCAGAGGCGTGCCCAACAGCGCCCCCTCGTGCAGATAGGCGTGGATGATATCAGGCCGGCCGCCGGGGAAGCGCAGGCCGGCGTGCAGCGCGGTGGGGGCCAGCAGCGCGTCCAGCAGCAGCTTGCGCCGTGACGAGCCCACCGGCATGGGGCGGCCGGCGGGCCAGAAGGGCGGCCGGGTGGTGCTCAGCCCATCCACCTCGCGGCCGGCGGGGTAGGTGACGATGCGCACGGTGTGGCCGCGGGCCTGCAGCGCGGCCATCTGCCCGCGGATGCGCACATGGCAGCCGTAGTCGGCAAAGAAGCCTGTCGGCGCCAAAGCCAGCAGGCGCAACGACGGGATTACTCCTCTTGCGCCGGCGCGGCCGCCAGCCCAGGCCCTTCTCGCCAGAGCCGCTGGCGGAAACGCCACAGCTCGCGAAAGGCGCGCTTGATCACGTCGGGGCGGGCGCCGGTCTGGCTGCCGGCCGTGCGCGGCAGATGGCTGACCGGCACTTCGGCAAAGCGGAAGCCGGCGCGCTTGGAGAGCACCAGCCACTCGGCGCTGAAGGTGGCCCCGCGCGACTGGATCTGCGGCGCGACCTGGACGAAGGTCGAGCGGCGCAGCAGCTTGAAGGCGCAGTCGATATCGCGCGCGGTGTAGCCGAAGAGCAGCGTCACCAGCGAGCTCCAGCCGTGGCCAAAGAGGACGCGCATGGGGGGATCGCGGCGGGGCGAGCGGTAGCCGACCACCAAATCAGCTTCGGCCAGGTGGGGGATGAGGCGGTCGATCTCCTCCAGCTTGAACTGGCGGTCGGAGTCGGTGAAGAAGATGACATCTTTGGAGGCGTTGCTCAGCGCGGTGAAGACGGCCGCGCCGTAGCCCTGGTTGACGGCGTGGTTGACCGGCTTGAGCTGCGGGAACTGCTGGGCCAGCTCGGTCAGCACCTCGCCGGTGCGGTCCTTGCTGCCGTCGTTGGTGACGACGATCTCGAAATCAGCGAAGCGCGCCTGCATGATGGCCGCCACGTCGGCGATCATCCCCGGCAGGTTGGCCTCTTCGTTGTAGGCCGGCATGCAGACGGAAAGGCTAAAGGGGTTCAAGGGAAGGTTCCTGATCAGTGAATTGGCGACACACGGGTGTCCCGGTCATTATACGCCGCCCGCGCTGGCCGGTCAATAACAGGGGCGGGCCACACGTCAGGACTTCCCGGCGGCCCCGCATGGGCTGCGCCCCAGCAGCAGCCGTTCCTTGTACGCCCGTCCCCGCCGCTTGATCTGCTCCTCGCGGCGCATGGCCGTGGAGCGGTCGGGGTGGGCCTCGCAGTAGACCAACGTCACCGGGCCGCGCTGGCGGGTGTAGGCCGCGCCGCGGCCGGCGTTGTGCTCGGCCACCCGACGCGCCACGTCGGTGGTCCAGCCGGTGTAGAGGGTGCCATCGGCGCAGCGCACCATGTAGACGTAGGCGGGCGGGGCGGGATTTTCCATGGGGACAGTGTACGGCTGGCGGCCGATTTTCCCAAAGTTCGCGGCGGGGGAGTTGCGCCCTGGAAGGCGCGCGCCCTGTGCAGATGGATGCACGTGACGCGCCGCGTCACAACTTTGTCAAATGTGTGTTGCTCTTGTATAATACCCCACAAATGGCCCGCATTGCCCCCGTTCTATGACGCAGATCATAGTCAACTGCGCCGAATTGCGCTACACTCTAGCAGGGTCGTGACAGATGTCGTGGCCTCGTCAGTCCTCACACTCAGAAGGAGCCCCGCTATGGTCGAATTTCAACTCACACTGATCGAGATGATCCTCTTTGCGCTCGCCGTGGTGGCGTCGCTCTACTTCGGCTACAAGGGTTTCAAGAAGGTCTACTTGATCATCAAGCGTGGCCAGGGCGACTTTCCCATCAAGGAGCTGCCCCGCAGGCTGTGGAACGCGGCCGTCCAGTGGATCGCCCTGCTGCCCACCTGGCGCGCCCGCCCCGGCGCCTCCTTCATGCACGCGCTGATCGCCTGGGCCTTCATGTTCTATTTCCTGGTCAACGCGCTGGACGTGGTGCGCGGCTACACCGGCTGGACCATCCCCGGGACCATCGGCGACATCTATCGCCTGGTGGCCGACGTGCTCAGCGTGGCCGCGCTGGTGGCCATGACCTGGTTCCTGCTGCGCCGCTTCGTCTTCAAGTCGCAGGTGCTGAACTACCACGAGAACGTCAAGCTGACCGAGCAGGTCAAGGGTGGCCGCATCCGCCGCGACTCGTTGATCGTCGGCCTGTTCATCCTCTGCCACATTGGCTTCCGCTTCCTGGGCGAGAGCTTCACGGTGGCGCAGGAGCAACTGGTGCTCGGCCACACCGACCCCTGGCAGCCCTTTGCCAGCATGGTCAGCGGCCTCTGGGGCGGCATGGGCGAGGGCGCGCTGGTGATCGCACAACACGCCGCCTGGTGGATCGCCCTGGGCCTGATCCTGGCCTTCATCCCCTATTTCCCCTACACCAAGCACATCCACCTGATGATGTCGGGCGTCAACTTCCTGCTCTTCCCCCAGCGCACCTCGCGCGGCGAGCTCGAGCGCATCGACATGGAGGATGAGAGCATCGAGCAGTTCGGCGTGGCCACGCTGGAGCAACTGCCCTGGAAACACATCCTCGATGCCTACTCCTGCATCATGTGCAACCGCTGCCAGGATGTCTGCCCCGCCTACACCACCGGCAAGGAGCTTTCCCCCTCCGCGCTGGAGATCAACAAGCGCATGTACATCAACGCCAACAGCACGGCCATCGCCAACGGCGGCGCGACCGATCCGCTGTTGGATTTCGCGATCAGCGAGTCGGCCCTGTGGGCCTGCACGGCCTGCGGCGCCTGCATCCAGGTCTGCCCGGTGGGCAACGAGCCGATGTTCGACATCATGTACATGCGGCGCAATCAGATGATGATGGAGAACAGCTTCCCCCACGAGCTGCAGACGGCCTACAAGGGGATGGAGCGCTCCGGCAACCCGTGGAACCTGGCCCGCCGCGACCGCATGAAGTGGGCCGATGGGCTGGAGATCCCCACGGTGGAGGAGAACCCCGACTTCGAGCTGCTCTGGTGGGTGGGTTGCTCCCCCTCCTACGACATGCGGGCGCAGAGCACGGCCCGCGCCTTCGCCGAGATCCTCCAGGCCACCGGCGTCAGCTTTGCGGTGTTGGGCGAGATGGAAAGCTGCACCGGCGACTCGGCCCGCCGCTCCGGCAACGAGGCGCTCTTCTACGAGATGGCCATGGCCAACATCGAGGTGCTGAACGAGTTCATGGCCGGCGACAAGCCCAAACGCATCGTCACCACCTGCCCGCACTGCATGCACACCTTGGGCAAGGAGTATCATCAGTACGGCGGCAACTACGAGGTGATCCACAGCACCCAGTTCATGGCCGAGATGATGGAAAAGGGCAAGCTGCGGCCCATGGCCGGCGCGGTCAAGGGCGGCATCACCCTGCACGATCCCTGCTATCTGGGCCGGATGAACGGCGTGGTGGATGCCCCGCGCATGGCCTTGCAGGGCGTCAACGGCAGCTTCGTCGAGATGCCGCGCCATGGCGAGCAGAGCTTCTGCTGCGGCGCCGGCGGCGCTCAGATGTGGAAGGAAGAGGAACACGGCCAGGCGGCCGTCAACATGGTGCGCTATGAGGAGGCGGCCGCGCTGGATGTCAAGACCATCGCCGTGGGCTGTCCCTTCTGCCTGACCATGCTCACCGACGCCTCCAAGCAGGCCGACCAGGGGATCGAGGTCAAGGACCTGGTGGAGCTGGTGGCCAGCGGCCTGAACCAGTCGTAACCAGACGCGGCCGGCGTCGCACAGACGTCCCCCGCGTTGGCAAAACAAAGCGAGGCAGGCATTTGCCTGCCTCGCCCGCGTTTCCGGGCGGAACGTAACTGTGTAACTCCGTAACTCGTAACTCGTAACTCCGTAACTCGTAACTCGTAACCGGAAGATGGCGGACGCGTTTTCCGGGTTACGGGTTACGTGTCACGGAAGTTCCACACAATTCCCTGTCCCCTGGTTGACGCTGTGATCGGCGTTGGCCACCAGGATGCACATCTGGTTGGCGTTGGGGGGCCGGTTGGCGACGGTGAGCAGGGTAAAGGGGTTGGTGGCGGGCAGGCCGTTGGCCGCCGGATAGATCTGCCATGGCCCGCTGCCAGGCGCGCCAGCCTGTAGGAGCGGCACGCTGTCGAAGAAGAAGTGCAGGTGCTGGCCAGGCATCTGCGGCGTGAAGCCGAAGGCCTCGAAATCGACGAAGTAGCGCCCGTCCAGAATCCAGATGTCGTTGATGCGGGCGGTGTTGGGCGCGGCCTCCGGCTGGGCAGCGGCCAGGTCAGGCGAGTCGATGAAGAAACGCCAGCGCCACTGCGTGGGCTCGCCCTGGTCGGGGACGATGTCGATCTCGGCCAGGTAGACGTTGTTGTTGATCTGCCCGGCGAAGGGCGCGGGCCACTGGGCGCCTCCGCTCAGATCGATGGCGGAGCACCCCGCATCGTCGCCGCCGAAGACGCAGAAGGCCGGGTTGAGCTCCTCCTTCTCCCATACCACATCCCCCTGGCCGTCGTCGGCGATGATGCGGAAGGCAACGTGATCGATGCCAGCGCCGTCATAGAGGCCAGCGCGCGTGTCGAAGACCTCGACGCGAAAGTTGATGAAATCGCGGAAGGTGGGGGTGTCGTCGATCTCGGCCTGGCTGAGACCGGGCAACAAGATGACGCGGCCATTGTTCTCATCGTTGCTGCCGCGCAGAAAGTCATTGCCATCGTCGCCGTCCACCGGGCTGATGGCGACGCGCACGGGGGTCGGCGTGGCGATGGGCTGCGGCGCGCTGGTCGGGGTCGATTCTGCCGTGTTGGTGGCTTGTGCGGCCGGCGCCGCGGTGGCCTGCGGCGCGCTGGCAGTCAGCGTCGCGGCCACCGCCTGGGCGATCTGCGCCTCGGCCGCGCGCGTTTCAGCCAGAGCGGTCTGCACCGCCTGGTTGACGTCGGGCGTCGCCTGTCGGCCGCAGGCCGCGGCAACGGCCATCAAACCGGCCAACAACAGCGCCATAGTCAGATTGCGAAGGGACATGATCAGGGAACCTCCAGTTGTTCGAGGCGAGCCTGCGCGGCCTGCAAGTTGGGCTGGCAGGCCGCGGCGATCACCTTTTCGGCCAGCACCTGGTCGAAGAAGGTCGCATCGCCCAGGGTGATACACTGCTCAAAGGCCGCGATGGCGGCTGTGGTCTCGGCCCGCGCGCCGGCCGCGTCGCCGGCCGCGGCTGTGACGAAATTCAGGCCATAGTGCGCCAGCCCCTGCGCCAACCAGGCCTGAGCCAGCAGACGCTGCTCCTGGGTCGCGCCCAACACAGCCAGGGCGTCGTTGGCCTGCTGTGCGGCCTCGTTGCACGCAGCGTCCGCTTCTGCCAGTTGGCCCGCGTTGAAATGCGCGATGCAGCGCACCCCCAGGCTTTGGGCCAGGGCCGTGGCCGCGACGGCAGCGGTGTAGCCGTCGCCAGCGGTTTCGGCCAGCGCCAGGCCGCGGCGCTGCGCCTCGATGGCGCGCGCCAGGGGCGCGTCCGGCGCCAGACGGGCCGCGTCGTCCTGCATCTGATGGGCGCGCTTGAGGTCTACGCCGCCCAGGGCGACGGCGGCGCGGGCGAAATCAGGATTGGCTGCCAGGCTGCGCTGCAACGCCTCTTGCGCCCCGTCCAGATCATCCAGGAAGAGGAGTTCCCGGCCCTGAAGATAGTAGAGCAGTTCCTTGCCATCGGAGTCCTGCCACCCTTGCAGTTCCTGCTCAGCCTGCTGCAGCGTGGCCAGGGCCTGGTCGTTGGCTCCCAGCAGATCCTGCGTCAGCGCCAGCGTCAGCCAGAACAGGATGCGCGAGCGCAGGGCAAGCTGGTTGCTGATGGTGATGTTGGCCCGTGGATCGCTGGTGTCGAAGTTCAAGGGCAGGCGCAGCGCGTTGCCCAAGGCGTAGCCGCCCACCAACCCGCCCAGCTCATCGGCGCTGGCCTGGGGCGAGACGTAGAGCTCGATTTGCAGGTCGTTGGCGTTTCCGCCCGGCGTCAGATAGCCATAGACCACCAGGTGGGCGTTGATGGCGCGCGCCAGCTCCGCGGCCGCGGCCGCGCGCTCGTCGGCGTTGGCGCCGCGTATGAGCGGAGTGGTGGCGTCGTGGCGCAGCTCGATCTTCTCGGCAAGCGGAACCTGCCCGGCCCGGGCCTGCAGCTCGCTCTGCAAGCCATCGAAAAGCCAGCGGCTGGCCGCCTGCCCGGCCGGGGATTCATTGACCGCGCCGGTGGCGGGATCGATCAGCCCAAAGTCGGCCACTGCGATGTTGAACTCACCCAGCATGGGCGGCGGCGGGCCGCTGGATGGACGAACCTGCAACGCGATCCAGACCAACAGGCTGACGACCAACAGCGCGGCCGCGGCCACGCCGGCGATGGCCAGCGCGGGCAGTCTGCGTTGCTGGCGCACATCCCACAAGACGCCGTCGGGGGTGCGCATGATCAGCAGCGGCGTGCCCCACTCCAGCGAACTGCCCAGCGCCAGGTCGATGGCCTTGCGGGCTTCGGAGGTGGCGGCATCGATGGGCAGGCCGGCCGCCAGCGCGCCGTAAAAGCTGGTGGTGAACTCGATGGCGGCGCGGTCGCTGATCTCATACTGCATGGCCAGCACAGCCGGCAGCCCGCGGCGCACCAGGCCAGCCGCGATGCTGGAGAAGCGGCTCTGCTCGCTGCCCTTGGCCCCCTCGCAGGCATTGAGCACGGCCAGGCGCAGGGTGCGATGGTCCGAGAGCAGCCCGCCCAACTGGCTGACGTTGACCGGCGTCGCACGACCGGCGTCGTCGGCCAGCAGCAGGATACCTGCCTCCTCGCGCGGGTCGAAGGCGGCGTGGCCGACGAAATGGAAGATGTGCCAGGGGCCAGCCTGCATGGCCGCTTGCAGATCGCGCCAGCCCTGGCCTTCGAGCCAGGTCAGCTCGACCTTGCCCGCGGCCTGCAGCGGCTGTATGGCCTGCTCCAGGCGAGCCTTCTCCCGCGCCACATCCAGCGCCGGCGCGTCCGTCGGCCCCGCGACCATGCCCAGGATCCGCAAGGGCGGCTTGACGGCCAGCGTCTGCTCGCCCAGCGGCAGCTCCAGGTAGCGAACGATGGGGGTGAGACGGGAAAGCGCCAGAAATTCGCCGGCGCGCGGGTCGAAGAGAAATTCCCAGGGCACGGTGGCCAGGTCGGGCGCGTTGACCCGCAGCTTGAGGCGCAGGCCCTCGCCGCTGGCAGCCACAGCCTGACGGCTGCGGTCGTAGACGGTGCGCACCTCGCCGGCCAGCAGGGCGTCGAAGAGCTGGCTGCCAAAGCGTTGCGCGTCCTGAGCTGCTGCGCCGCCGTCCAGCACGGCATTTTCCAGCGCCGCCAACCGCGCCTCCAGGTCAGCGGCTGCCCAGGGGAAAGTCATCGCCGCGCGCGCCTGGCCCGATGGGGAGTTGAGCGCCGCCGTCGGGTAGCGGCCATCTGCCCCCGCCGGACCGATCTCGATGTCGAAGTCACGCAAATGCAGCAGGTCCATGTTCAGGCCAGGGAACTTACAGCGTACAAGGCCGATCGATGGGGTAATTATGCCTTGTTGATGCGTTCTGTCAAGTGAATTGTCCCGGGCCACGCATCACGCAGTGGGGGATGCGCCTCACGTCAGCTTCCCATCCCTCAGGTGCAGCACGCGATCGGCGTGGCTTGCCGCGTCCGCGCTGTGGGTGACCATGATCAGGTTCTTGCCTGCCTGGCGGGTCAGGCGGTCCAGCAGTTCCAGAATGCTCTTGCCGGTGGTCTCGTCCAGGTTGCCGGTCGGCTCATCGGCCAGCACCAGCAGGGGATCATGCACCAGGGCGCGGGCCAGGGCCACCCGCTGCTGCTCGCCGCCGGAAAGCCGGTCGGGGAAGGTCTGGCGGCGGTCCAGCAGGCCGACGGCCGCCAGCAGCGGCTCGGCCCGTTGGCGGATCTCCGCAGCGGCGGCGCCGTTCAACTCCAGGGGCAGCGTCACGTTCTCCCACACCGTCAGCGTTGAGATCAGATTGAAGAACTGGAAGACGAAGCCGATGTGACGGCGGCGGAAGAGGGTGCGCTGGCGGTCATCCAACGCGCTGAGCTCCTGGCCATCCAGCCAAAGCCGGCCGCTGTCCGCCCGATCGATGCCGCTGATCAGATTGAGCAGGGTGCTCTTGCCGCTGCCGCTGCGGCCCAGGATGGCGGCAAACTCGCCGCGGGCGAACTGGGCGTCGGCCTCGTGCAGCACCACGCGGGTGCGTTCCCCCTCCTGGTAGCTCTTGGACAGCTTCTCGAAGCGCAGGAACGCCGCGCCGCCGGCGCGATCGGCCGGGGAGGGCGGGGATGGGGCTGTCTGTGGCATGGTCGGAAGCATGGTGCAAATGAGAACTCTGGCGTCAAACCAGGGTTGGTTGCGGACAAAGGCTAACTTTCCAGTTCGATCTCTGCCTCTGACAGGCGCTCGTGCAGCAGCGCCAGCAGCCGCGGGCGCATCTCGGCCGCGGCGCCGAAACGCGCCTTGGCCACCAGCTTCAGCTCGGTGGTCTGGCCAATGACCCCCATCTCGCTGATGACCTGCCACGGCTCCAGCAGGTTGGGCAGGAGCGCCACAGCTTCTTTGCCCAACGCTTCCAGCAGCGGCAGCGCCCGCCCCACCTGCGCGCCGCCGATCTTGACGACGACCGTGACGGTGGAGAAACGGCCGCGGCTGAAGTTGCGGATCAGGCGCACATCGCCGTTGGGCACCACGAACAGCTCGCCGGTGGGCGCGCGCAGCAGGGTGGTGCGCACGTTGACCGCCTCGACCACACCTTCGATGCCCACCACCTCCACCTTCTCGCCCACGGCGTAGTCGTCGGCAAAGATCAGGCTGACCCCGCTGACGAAGTCGTTGACCAGGTTGCGGGCGCCCAGGCCAAAGGCCGCGCTGAAGAGGCCGATCACCCAGATCAGCGTGTTGTTGTCTACGAAGAGGCTGAGGCTGAGGACGACGGCAACCACGAAGGCCAGCACCGTGATGGCGCTGGAGATCAGGCCGCTCAGCGTGGCCAGCCGTTCTGGCCGTGTGCGTGCGCTGGCCGCGCCGGTGCGCTGCAAGCGTGCGCCGCGCCGGGCCAGCCGCGGGGCCAGCCGGTAGACCACCCAGGCGACAAAGAAGAAGAACGCGATCGTCAGGATGCGTTCGAGCCACAGCGGCGCTTCTTGCGCCCAGGCCAGCAATTGATCCCAAAGGTTTCCAGCCATGCTCACCAGCCCAGCGCGCAGCCATCGCGCCGCGGATCGCTGCCGGCGGTCAGCACGCCGCTGCCGGCCGCGCGGAGAATCACCTGGCCGACGCCGAAGAGGGTCCGCTCCATGCCAGCCATCACCGTCACATCATGGCCTTTGGCCCGCAGCGCGGCGATCAACGCCTCCCCGGCGCCGGCCTCCACCGCCACCGGCCCGCCCGGCTCCCCATCCGGCAGGCAGAAGCGGGGCGCGTCCAGCGCCTCCTGGGGCGACATGGCCAGATCCAGCAGGTTGACCAGCACCTGCAAGTGGCCTTGCGGCTGCATGAAGCCGCCCATGACGCCAAAGCAGGCCCACAGCTCGTCGCCCTGCGTGGCCAGGGCCGGGATGATGGTGTGGTAGGGCCGCTTGCCCGGCTCCAGCCGGTTGGGATGATCTGGATCCAGGCTGAAGAGCGCGCCGCGGTTTTGCAGGGCCACGCCGGTCCCCGGCGCCACCAGCCCACTGCCAAAGCCGTGATAAAGGCTGTTGATGAAGGAGCAGGCGTTGCCCTGGCCATCCACCACGCTCAGGTAGACGGTATCGGAGCGCGGGGCAGGCTGGACCGGCCGGCGCTCGGCGTTGGGTAGCCCACTGGCCGGGGCTAGGTTGGCCCGGCGCGGGTCGATCTGGCTGCGCCGGCCGGCCAGATAGGGGGTGGAGAGCAGCTCGGCCAGCGGCAGATCGACGAAGGCCGGGTCGGCCACCCAGCGCCGCGCGTCGGCCCAGGCCAGACGCATGGCCTCGATCAGCAGGTGCCAGCGTTCGGCCGCCGCGGCCGCGGTCAGGTCATCCTGGGCGACGATGCCCAGCGCCAGCAGCGCGGCCAGGCCCTGGCCGTTGGGCGGACACTCCCACACCCGCAGCCCGCGGTAGTCGATGGCGATGGGCTGATCCCAGGTGGAGCGGTGGCTGGCCAGGTCGGCCGGCGTCAGGCAGCCTCCCTGTTCCTGCACGAA
The DNA here is from genome assembly GCA_029558955.1 of Chloroflexota bacterium. Lineage (GTDB taxonomy): Bacteria > Chloroflexota > Anaerolineae > JAAEKA01 > JAAEKA01 > JAAEKA01. The sequence goes on along the minus strand of JAKQCW010000241.1, from coordinate 5,242 downwards.
AGCCGCGATGCGCCGGCCGGTCTCGCCCTGATAGAAGGCCGCCGCGCCGCCGTCGGCGATGGCTTGCAGGGTGCGGGCCAGCTCGGGCAACTGCACCACCTGGCCCATGCGCGGGGCGCGGCCCCCTGGCAGCAGCTCCAGCCCTGAGGGCAGCCGGCGCAACCTGGCCTCGCCGCGCTGCCAACTGGCCGCGATCAGCTCGCTGACCGGAAAGCCGTCGCGGGCATAGTCGATGGCCGGCTGCAGCACCGCGCTCAGCGGCATGGTCCCATGGCGCGCCAGCAAATCCGCCCAGGCGGCCACCGTTCCCGGTGTGGTGACGCTGTGTGGGCTCTCCAGGTCGATCTCGGCCAGGCCGGCGCGGCGCAGATCCTCCAGCCGCAGCCCGGCCGGCGCGCGGCCGCTGCCGTTGAGCGCGCTGATGCGCTGTTGTGGGGCCGCGGCCGCGTCGTAGAACAAGGCGAACGCGTCGCCGCCGACGCCGGTGGACATGGGTTCGACCACAGCCAGGGCCGCGGCGGTGGCCACGGCTGCATCGGCCGCGTTGCCCCCCTCCAGCAACATGCGCAGTCCGGCCATGGCCGCCAGCGGCTGGCTGGTGGCCACCATACCCCGCCGCGCCAGCACATTGGAGCGACGGGAAAAAGCGTCAAGGGTGAGGGTAGGCATGGGAGAATCCTTGTAAGAAGTAGTAACTGCTCTCGAATATGTGGCACGTAACTCGTAATGCGTAATGCGTAACCCGGAGAGTCTTTCTGCAATTGCGGTTGCGAGTTGCGAGTTACGGGTTACGTGTTACGGGTTACGTGTAACGCCCCACGCAACCCAGAGACACATCCCGCAATTCCGGTTACGCATTACGCATCACGCATTACGCATCACGCCTCACGCAACCCAGAGACACATCCCGCAATTCCGGTTACGCATCACGCATTACGCATCACGCCTCACGCAACCCAGAGACACATCCCGCAATTCCGGTTACGCATTACGCATCACGCATTACGCATCACGCCTCACGCAACCCAGAGACTCATCCCGCAATTCCGGTTACGAGTTACGTGTTACGCCCCACGCAACCCAGAGACTCATCCCGCAATTCCGGTTACGCATCACGCAGCCACGCGTACATCAACACCCCGCCGGCCACGGCTACGTTGAGCGACTCGGCCTGGCCGACGATGGGCAGGCGCGCCCAGGCGTCGATGTGGGGGGTGACGTCTGGCGACAGGCCGCGTGCCTCGTTGCCGAGGACCAGCGCCACGGGGCCTTGCCACAGCCCCTGGCCCCAGTCCACACCCTGGTGCGCGTCGGCCGCGACGATGCGCAGCCCGCGGGCGCGCAGGTGGGCGAAAAGGCTGGCCACGTCGCCGGTGCGCGCCAGCGGCAGGTGGAAGAGCGATCCCATGCTGCCGCGCACCACCTTGGGGTCGAAGGGGTCGGCGCAGGGCTCGATCAGCGCGACGCCCGCGGCGCCCACTGCGTCGGCCGTGCGCAGGAGCGTACCCAGGTTGCCCGGATCCTGCAGGCGATCCAAGACCAGGAGCAGGGACCGGTCAGCCACGGGCAGCTCGTCCAGGCCGGCTTCCCACAGCTCGAAGGTGACGACCAGCCCTTCGGCCGCTTCCCGCATGGCCAGCGCCTGCATCACGGCCGGAGAAACGGCGTGGATCTGAGCGCCGGCAGCGTGTAGCCGTTCCAGCAGCGGCGCGGCGGCGGGTGCAAGCTGTTGATGGCAGACGAAGGCCTCGCGCGGCTGAGCCGGGGTGCGCAGCGCCATCTCCAACAGCTTGACCCCTTCCACCAGAAAGCGGCCCTGCTGCTGGCGCTGTTTGCGCTCGCCAAGCTGGCGCGCGGCCATGATGCGCGGGTTGTGGCGGCTGGTGATGAGGGGCTGTTCGGGCATGGACGGCGGTGATCGCGGGATCGGTCTCCCCAGCTATGTGCGCTGGGCGGGATCAGTCGGGCGACTGGGTGGTGTTGGCAGGTCGTAACGACGGCTTGGAGTCGAGGCTTTAGCCGGTAGCCGGCTTGGAGTCGAGGCTTTAGCCGGTAGTTGGCTTGGAGTCGAGGCTTTAGCCGGTAGTTGGCTTGGAGTCGAGGCTTTAGCCGGTAGCCGGTTTGGAGTCGAGGCTTTAGCCGGGTACGGCGCGGAATCCGGCTAAAGCCTCGACTCCGGTGGGGTGAAAGCCCGACGGCGAGATTATAGCGTAGTTGGACATCAGCGCCAAGATGCAGGGCGCGTTCGATGTGCGCGGACCGGACCCGGCTGAAGCCTCGACTCCGTGGGGTGTTGCCTCGACTCCGCGGCGCAGACCCGGCTGAAGCCTCGACTCCGTGGGGTGTTGCCTCGACTCCGCGGGGTGTTGCCTCGACTCCGCGGCGCAGACCCCGGCTGAAGCCTCGACTCCGCGGGGTGTTGCCTCGACTCCGCGGCTGTTTGGGTTGCACTCACTGCTCAAGCCGGTTCCGTGAACCGGCGGCGTTGTGGGCGCAAACCCGGCGGATCACGGATCCGCCGGGAGCAGGTAGAGGGAGCAGGTAGAGGGAGCAGGTCGAGCAGGTAAACTGAAGAGTTTTTTACGCCAACTTGTTAGTGTGCTATACTGCCCGCCATCGTGATCAGCCAGGCTCGGCGGCGCGTCCGTCGGCGCGATGCATGGCAGGAGGGATCGCTGATGCGTCCACTGAAAACGCTTCTGATCGGCGGCCTGCTGGCCTTTCTCCTTCTGGCCGCGGCCGGATCAGGCGGGGCGACGCCGCCCAGCCAGCCGGCCAGCCCGTTCACAGTTTTCCTGCCGCTGCTGGCCATGGAGCAGCCGCGCATTCGCCTGGCCGCGCTCTACTACGACAGCGAAACCAGCGGCGAGGCGGATGAGGCCTTCCGGCTCTGGAACGTGGGCGGCGCGGCGTTGGATCTGGCCGGCTATGGCGTGGGCGACGGCCAGCGCGTGGTCACGTTTCCCTCCCTGACCCTGGCGCCGGGCGCGGGACTGTGGTGTACGGGCAACGCCGTGGTCTTTGCCCGCTCCTTTGGCTTTTCGCCCGACTGCGAATATGGCGTGGACAGCGATCCCCAGACGCCTAACCTGAACGGCCCGGCGCTGCGCTTTGGCAACAACGGCGGCCAGGTGGTGCTCTTCAACCGGGCCGGCGGGCTGGCCGATGTGCTGGTCTATGAAGGGGGCGCCGCGGCCCAGCCTGGCTGGCAGGGCCCGGCCGTCGATCCCTATGCGCCCAGCAACACCTTCCCGGCCGAGGGGCAGATCCTTTACCGCAAGTTCGACTGGCGCACCGGCCAGCCGCTGGCCGACAGCGACCGGCGCGCTGACTGGGCGCAGGATCCGACTGACCTCTACAACGGCCAGCGGGTGCAGTATCCTGGCTGGGACCTGGACCGCTTCGCCCGGCCCACGACCATCTCGGCCAGCGGCGTGCTGACGGCCGCGCTGGGGCCGGACAATCTGTACGCCGTGGTCAGCCAGAGCCTGGCCGGCGCGCAGCAGAGCATCCGCCTGGCCAGCTTCACCTTCGAGCATGTGGCGCTGGCTGAGCTGCTGGCCAGCCAGGCCCGTCGCGGGGTGGCCGTCTCCATCCTGTTGGAGGGCGCACCGGCCGGCGGCATCTCCGATCAACAGCGCTATGTCAGCCAACTGATCGAGGCGGCCGGCGGCCAGGTCTGGTTCATGGTCAACGACCGCAACGACGCCAAGGATCGCTACAGCAACCAACACGCCAAATACATCATCGTCGATGAGCGCCTCTTGCTGGTCAGCAGCGAGAACTTCAACCCCGACTCCATGCCTGACGACGACAAGGGCGATGGCACGCTGGGCCGGCGCGGCGCGGCCCTGGTCACCGACAACCCGGCGCTGATTGCCCACGCCCGCGATCTGTTCGACGCGGATCTGGACCCGCTGCACCACGCGGATCTCTTCCGCTGGCGCGCCGAGGATCCCAGGTATGGCGCGCCGCCGGCCGGCTTCATTCCCAGCACCGCCAGCGGCGGCAGCGGCTATCAACTGGTTCACCCCCTCCCGCTGCGGGTCGCCGGGCCCTTCGCCGCTGAGTTCGTGCAGTCGCCGGAGACCAGCCTGTTGCCGCCGGAGGAAGGGGGCCTGCTGGGCATGGTCGGGCGCGCCGGGCCTGGGGACCGGGTGCTGGTGCAGCAGCTCTATGAACGGGTCAGTTGGGGCGGTGCCGCGGCCACGCCGGAGACCGCGCCCAACCCCCGCCTGCTGGCCTACATCGCCGCGGCCCGCCGCGGCGCGACCGTGCGCATCATGCTGGACAGCTTCTTCGATCCGGGTGCGAACTCGCAAACCGTGGCCTGGCTCAACCTGCTGGCCCAGGCCGAGCAGTTGGATTTGGCGGCGCGGCTGGCCAATCCGGCCGGCCGCGGGCTGCACAACAAGATGGTGCTGGTGCAGGCCGGCGGGCGCGGCTGGACGCACGTGGGCAGCCTCAACGGCAGCGAGGCCTCGGCCAAGATCAACCGCGAGCTGGCGTTGCAGGTGCAGTCCGACGCCGTGACCGACTACCTGGCGACCTCCTTCTGGCAGGATTGGCTGTTGGCCGGCGGCTCACGTTGACACCGGCCGCGCGCGATGTTATACTCAGCGGCGCAGCCGGAATGATGAGCAACACGTAATGCGTAATGCGTAACCGGAATTGCGGGATGAGTCTTTGAGTTATGGGGTGTGTGTGTCTTGAGTTGTGTGTCACGCATCACGGAACCACGGCGCAGCCGGAATGATGAGTGGTGCGTAATGCGTAATGCGTAATGCGTAACCGGAATTACGGGATGAGTCTTTGAGTTATGGGGGGTGTGTGTCTTGAGTTGTGTGTCACGCATCACGGAACCACGGCGCAGCCGGAATGATGAGTGGTGCGTAATGCGTAATGCGTAATGCGTAACCGGAATTGCGGGAAGCGTCTTTGGGTTATGGGGTGTGTGTGTCTTGAGTTGTGTGTCACGCATCACGGAACCACGGCGCAGCCGGAATGATGAGCAATGCGTAATGCGTAATGCGTAATGCGTAACCGGAATTGCGGGATGAGTCTTTGAGTTATGGGGTGTGTGTGTCTTGAGTTACGCATAGCGGAATGTGTCAAGAATTGTGAGACAGCGCGAGCGATAGTTTAGTGTACGAATGCTGTGTGCTGGCTGGGCCAGCGCATCGGTGGTGCGAACTGGCGGCAATCAGAGCGAGGCTTGTCGCCGCGAGAGGTTTAGGTTTAT
>JAKQCW010000343.1 GCA_029558955.1 Chloroflexota bacterium | reverse complement strand
CGCCGAGCGCGGCGGTGCGGCAGTCGACGATGGCACGCCAGGCCCGCGCCTGGGTGGGCGACAGCGCATGGCTGCGGCGGTAGGTGCTGCCGTGCGTGCGCAGGATGCCGGCCAGCGTGGGCCGGTCCATGGCCGCTCGGCCTCAGAGCCGGCGCAGCAGATCGAGCGGGCTGTCGTGTGGGATTGAACCCGGACGAGCCAGATGCAGGTAGCGCTGCGTGGTCGACAGGTGGCCGTGGCCCAGCAGCTTCGCGAGCGTGGCCAGATCGACGCCGGCCTCGAGCAGATGGGTGGCGAAGGCGTGGCGCCAATGCCGATATCGGCATTGGCGCCACTCGTTCGCGACGGCCTTACTCCGTAGCGGTTACGACATTCGAACCGTGCAGGATCTGCTCGGCCATTCCGACGTCTCCACGACGATGATTTACACGCATGTGCTGAAAGTTGGCGGTGCCGGAGTGCGCTCACCGCTTGATGCGCTGCCGCCCCTGTCTAGTGAGAGGTAGGGCAGCGCAAGTCAATCCTGGCGGATTCACTACCCCTGCGCGAAGGCCATCGGTGCCTCATCGAACGGCCGGTTGCGGAAAGTCCTCCCTGCGTCCGCTGATGGCCGATAGTACCCCTTCGGCATCATCGCGGTAACCAGCTACTCGACGTTCATATCTCGATCTTCTTGGAGGTGTCTGGCGCATCTTCGACCTCGATGTCCAGGTGCCGGAATGTCGATTCGCGCCTCGACTAGTCCAGCAGGGGGGCGTGACGAGCCCGTGCCTTTTGGACCACTCATCGATCATCGACGCTTGCGTATCGGCGTCCTGAATTGATACCTGCCAGCACGCACTCGATCGGCCTGGGTCGAGGTGCCAGCCGATGGTTCGGCCCGCCTTGCAGAAGGGCGGCGGTGTCAATCCATTAAGAAGCGGGGGTAGGCCGGCGCTGCTGGCGTGCAGTCAATCAGGATGACGCTTTATGACCATC
>JAKQCW010000216.1 GCA_029558955.1 Chloroflexota bacterium | reverse complement strand
GGTGATGGCGCATCTGAAGGCGCAGGAGACGCGGGAGGATCCGGCGGCGCGGCAAGGATGGAAGGTGTGGCTGACCTGGCGGCTGTACAAGCTGGGCTATGACCGGCAGCGAGTGATCGACCTGTTTAGTTTCATCGATTGGGTGCTGCAACTGCCGGAGCCGCAGGCGTTGGATTTCTGGCGGCAGGTGCAGGAGATCGAAGAGGAGAAGCGTATGCAGTACATAACGAGTGTAGAGCGCATTGGTATGCAACAGGGCATGCAACAGGGCCAGGCCGAGCTGCTGCTGCGACTGTTGAGCCGGCGTTTCGAGGCCACACCGCCCTGGCTGGCCGAACGGGTACGCAGCGTGCCCAGCGAGCAGATGCCCGCGCTGCTGGATGTGGCGTTGACGGCTGCGTCGCTGGACGAAGTGGCGACCGCCGTGGAGGTCATCCTGACCGACGCCGGCCCTGTCGCGGCCTAGATTGTCACTTCCATACAGACCCCGTTGTGCAGCACACGTTCCAGGCGGGGCAAGGCCCTCAATTGAAACCAGGAACCGCAAGGAGGATCGTCATGAAGAGCAAATGGATGACCGTGGTGTTGTGCCTCACGCTGGCGGTGGGGCTGTTTGCTGTGTGGCCGGTGGCAGCGGCGCCTGATGTGCTACTTGCAGCGATTGTGCTCACTGGGAGCACCTACACGCAAGACTTCGATACCCTGGCAAATTCCAGTACGAGCAGTGCAACGCCAACCGGTTGGGCATTCTCTGAAACTGGCGCCAATGCCAACACCACCTACACAGCGGGAACCGGCAGCAGTTCTACAGGCGACACCTACAGCTTTGGAAGTGACAGCGCCGTCGAACGCGCGTTTGGCGGGCTGCGTTCTGGAAGCCTGGTTCCTATCATCGGGGCCGAATTTACCAACGGAACTGGGGTAACAATTACCAGTATCGGGATTGCCTTCAACTGTGAGCAATGGCGGATTGGCTTCGCTAACCGAAACGCAGCCGATCGGCTGGACTTTCAGTACAGTACGAATGCGACCTCGCTCACAACCGGTAACTGGGTGGATGTTGACGACCTTGATTGCCTCAGCACGAATACCGCAGATTCGGTTGGCGCCAAAGACGGCAACAACAGCCAGTATCGCACCGCCGTTTCAGCAATTGTGGCCGGTCTCAACTTCGCCAACGGTGCAACCTTCTGGCTCCGCTGGACCGACTATGACATCTCGAACGCCGACGATGGTCTCGGGATCGACGATTTTCGCCTCGATCCCGCCAACCCGACCGCCATCACCCTCGCCGAGTTCAGCGCGGCCCAGCAGGGCGACGCGGTGCAGGTGAGCTGGGAGACGGTCAGCGAGCTGGATAACGCCGGCTTCAATCTCTATCGCAGCGAGAGCGCGGCCGGCCCGCAGACGCTGCTGACTTACCTGCCGGCGTCGTCGCCCGGCGGCACGGCAGGTGCGGCCTACGCCTACGAAGACCGCGCCGACCTGACGCCTGGCCAGAGCTACTACTACTGGCTGGAGGACGTGGCCATCAGCGGCGCGACGACGCTGCACGGCCCGGTCAGCGTCGACTTCACGGCGCCGACGGCGGTGACGCTGAGCGGCATGGCGGCCAGCGCGGGTCTCGATACGCTGCGCTACCCGACCGCCGGTGTGGCGGCGCTGCCTTGGCTGTGGGCTGTAGCCGGCGCCGGCGCGGCCCTGGCGATCGGGCGTCGACGGCGGTAAGCGCACAGAAGCCGGGCTTTGCCGAAAAAGCCCGGCTTCCGGCAGGCAGCAGGCGCGGATCGGAGATGCAGGTCTCAGATCCGCGCCTTTTCATAACTCTGTGGTCCACCGGTGAAGCTGCCGGACTGCGGAGTCGAGGCTTTAGCCGGGTCGGTGCGTCGGTGGGGGGCGAAGGTTGCTTGCGCCCTGGCCGGGCGTGTGGTATCATGCGGTCATTCCAACAGCGGCAGGAGGTAGCACCGCCATGAGCGCAACGGCAGCCGATTATGACAGCCCGTGGAAGGAGGCGTTGGAACGCTTCTTCCCTGACTTCGGTGATGGCGCATCTGAAGGCGCAGGAGACGCGGGAGGATCCGG